>RGPS01000204.1 GCA_010084195.1 Terriglobia bacterium | reverse complement strand
TATACTTTACCCCCCTTAGGGAGGGTATCGCGTATGGTGCGAACACGATCCATAACCATGTCCGCAAATTCGGGTTTCCTACACGTACTGTCAATATTGAGCTTTTTCCAAGTTTCTAAAGATTCATTGGTAATGTCTTCCGGATTCCAGATCTCCGGAGACGGGTCCTGTTTACGTTTGCACTGCTGGCCGTCTATCGGCTAGGCAGTTTCATTCCGACTCCGGGCATCAACGTCATCCGCTGGGAAGAGTTTTTCACCCGGACGCAGGGTTCGATCTTTGGTTTCTTCGACCTGTTTGCCGGCGGTAATATACGCCGTTTGTCGGTCTTTGCGCTGGGCATCATGCCCTACATCACTTCGTCAATCATCCTGCAGTTGTTGACCGTGGTGGTTCCGACGCTTGAGAAGCTGCAAAAAGAAGGCGAACTGGGGCGTCGCAAGATTACCCAGTGGACCCGTTACCTGACCGTGGCCCTCGGTATTGCGCAGTCATTTGGGATCGCGTACGGTCTGCAGTCTATGCAGGACAACGTGGTGATCAACCCCGGTGTCGGCTTCTACGCGCTAACAATTTTGTCTCTGACGACCGGCACTGCCTTCATTATGTGGCTGGGTGAGCAGGTTACGGAACGCGGTATCGGTAACGGCATGTCGCTGATTATCTTCACCGGTATCGTGGTTGGCTTGCCTTCTGCGATCGGCAATCTCTACACCAATGTCTTTATCACCCACGAGTGGAACATCGTCGAATTGGCGTTGATCCTGGTGATGATGGTGGCGGTGGTGGCTTTCATCATCCTCGTTGAAATGGGTGAACGCAGGATTCCGGTCCAGTATGCGAAACGGGTAATCGGTCGGCGTGTCATGGGCGGCCAGTCCACCCACATGCCTCTCAAGGTGAACGCCGGCGGTGTCATCCCGGTCATCTTTGCCTCCTCCATCCTTGCGTTCCCGCAGACCATTGCGAATACGCCGTTTGTGAAGAACAATGCCTGGCTGAGCAGCATCCTTCGCTCCGTGCAACACGCCGAGCCGCTCTACATCCTGTTCTTTATCGCGCTCATCGTCTTCTTCTGTTTTTTCTACGTGTCGATCATCTTCAATCCAAACGAAGCGGCAGACAACATGCGCAAGTACGGGGGCTTTATTCCCGGAATCCGCCCAGGCCGTAGTACTTCGGACTATATGAATACGATCCTTACCCGGATCACGTTTGTGGGTGCGATTTACCTGTCCATCCTCTGCCTGATCCCGGATGTCATGATCTCCGGTATCCACCTGCAGCACTTACCGGTGGTGGGTGACGTGATTGATCGCTACTTTCCCCGCTTCATTCTGGAAGGTTTGAACGTCCAGTTTTACTTTGGTGGTACGTCGCTGCTGATCGTGGTTGGTGTGGCTATGGATACCCTCAACCAGATTGAAGCGCAACTCATCATGAGGCATTATGAAGGGTTTACACCCCGTGCAGGCCGTATTCGCGGTCGTCGCGGCTCGGCTTAGATGGTTGTGGCCGAAATTGGCCGGCAGCTAACCGTAGCGGCTGCAGGACCTTTTGCAGTTATTTTGTTTGGCTCCCCTGGGTCGGGGAAGGGAACTCAGTCCAGGTACCTGGTGGATTGGTTGGGAATACCCCAGATATCTACTGGTGACATGCTTCGTGAACACATGCGGCGTGGAACCGAAACGGGACAGTCGATTACGGAGCGTATGCGAGCCGGGTCGTTGGTTCCCGATGAAATGGTGGATTCGCTGGTTCGTGACAGGATCAGAGCCGAAGATTGCAGACGGGGTTTTATTCTGGACGGGTATCCCCGGACAGTCCCGCAGGCAGGGGCGATGTTGGAGCTTCTGTCGTCTGTCGGGGGCGACGAGGTGGTAATTCACCTTGCTGTCGATTACAATGTAATTGTCTCTCGCATGGCGGGCAGGCGGGTGTGTGTGAAGTGCGGTACCCTTTACAACGATGTCACTCGTCCTTCGAAGTCTGCAGGCATCTGCGATCTCGATGGGCAACCCCTTGCTGTTCGGGAAGATGATCGCGAAGAAGTGGTGCGGGAACGTCTCCGGCAGTACGAGGCGCAAACCGAGCCTTTGGTTGAGTTTTTCAGGAAGACGAGCAAAAGGTTAGTGGAAGTGAACGCAAGCGTGGAGAGGCCCGAAGTGATATTTGGGCGAATCCGGGAGGGCCTGAAGGCTTTGCCGGGCGGTGAGGTTTACCCCGCGTGATCGTTCGAAAGACTGCTGCTGAGCTTGAGAAAATGCGCAAGAGTGGGTTGTTGGTTCATAAGATCCTCCACACCCTCGGGGATATGGTCCAGGAAGGAATGTCTACCTGGGAACTGGAACTGGCTGCGGTGAAGATGATGGAGGATGCGGGCGCGAAGCCGGCCTTCAAGAATTACTACGTACCCGCCGCCGGTGAACGGTATCGCTTCGTGCTTTGTACCTCGATCAATGAGGAAATTGTGCACGGCATGCCGAACGCCAAAAAGTTTCTGAAGTCCGGGGACATTGTTTCTATTGATACCGGGGTTTCGCTGAACGGGTATTTTGGTGACTCCGCGCTGACAGTCCCGGTCGGGGCAGTGAGCGACAAGGTTAAGAAGTTGCTGCAGGTGACGGAACAGTCACTGGAACTCGCGATCGATAAGGTGCGGGAAGGCAATCGGCTGTTTGATATTTGCGGTACGGTTGAAAAGCATGTCGTAGATAACGGCTTTTCGATTGTTCGGGAGTACGTTGGACACGGTATTGGGACGCAGCTCCACGAGGAGCCGCAAGTACCAAACTATGTAGACCGGCGGAATGAGAACCCGAGACTGCGTGAAGGTATGGTGCTTGCGATTGAGCCGATGGTGAATGCCGGGAAACCGGATGCCAAAGTGCTCAAGGACAAGTGGACGGCAGTGGCGAAGGACGGTTCTTATTCGGCCCACTTCGAGCATTGTGTGGCGGTAACTGCAAACGGGCCGTGGGTTCTTACCCGACCGTAGCAGTGTTGGCTTCGTTTTTTCAGCCCTATGAAAACCGTCGAAGCAATCGTCATTGAAGAATTACCGGGCCTGCTGTATCGGCTCGAGTTGGAGAACAAGGCGCACGTTCTGGCGCACGGGTCGTTGTCGGCTCCTGCTGGAAATGCGGTCCGGAATTGGGTCCGACTACTACCGGGTGACCGGGTGGAAGTTGAGTTTGCAGAGCGGGATTTGACCCGCGGCCGGATAGTACGTAAGCTTTAAGATTCGAGCTCGACGGGTATTTCGCGAGCGGGCGAGGCAGGTAAGAGACAATGAAAGTTCGGGCTTCAGTAAAAAAGATGTGCGATAAATGCAAGTTGATTCACCGCGAAGGCGTGGTGAGGGTCATCTGCGCAAACCCTAAGCACAAGCAGCGTCAGGGATAAGGATCAAAGAGGACTATGGCACGTATTGCGGGTGTCGATCTTCCGCCGAAAAAGCGGGCTGAGATCGGATTAACTTATATCTACGGAATCGGGCGGACTCGTGCGAAGAGCCTGCTGTACCGTACCGGCATCGATTTCAACAAGAAGATTGGCGACCTGACGGAGGATGAAGTCAGCAGCATCCGTCAGATCCTCGAAGATGAGGGTTCGGTGGAAGGCGATCTCCGGAAGGAGATTTCGCTCAACATCAAGCGTCACATCGAAATGGGTTCGTATCGCGGCCTGCGTCATCGCCGTGGTCTGCCGACCCGTGGGCAGCGCACCCACACCAACTCCCGGACCCGCAAGGGACCGCGTAAGGGTACTGTGGCGAACAAGAAGAAAGCGACGGCGAAGACTTAATGGCCAAAGCACCTGTAAAATCTACCAAGAAGAAGCACGTAAAGAAGAAGGAAAAACGTGTAGTACACGTGGGCATTGTCCACGTGCAGGCGACCTTCAACAACACCATCGTTACGATCTCCGATCCCGACGGCAACGTCGTGTCCTGGTCGAGCGCGGGCTCTCTGGGTTTCCGTGGTTCTCGCAAGGGCACGCCGTTTGCTGCCCAGCAGGCCGCGCTGACTGCCGCCAACAAAGCAGGCGAAGTCGGTCTCCGCACCGTGGAAGTTCGCGTGTCGGGTCCGGGTTCCGGTCGCGAATCAGCTGTTCGGGCACTTTCGACTGCTGGTCTTGATGTTCGTTCAATTCGTGATACCACGGCTATTCCGCACAACGGTTGCCGTCCCCCGAAGAAACGCAGAGTTTGATTCTGGCACCGGCTCTCCTGTCTGGGAGAGCCGGTGTTTTATTTGTATTAGCGGGACTGAAGGCCGCCTCAGGTCGTAAACCGCACGTGAATAGGAGAAAGTTACTTGGCACGTTATAGAGGTCCTGTCTGCCGTTTGTGCAGACGCGAGGGCATGAAGCTGTTTTTGAAGGGCGAGCGCTGCCACACTGAGAAGTGCGCCATTGAGCGACGCAACTTCTTCCCTGGTCAGCACGGCAAAGACCGCAAGCCGAAGATGGTTGGCTACGGTATCCAGCTCCGTGAAAAACAGAAGGTTCGTCGTATCTACGGTGTTCTGGAAGCGCAGTTCCGCAATACCTTCAAGAAGGCCACGAAGATGAAGGGCATAACGGGCGAAAACCTGTTGGCTTCCCTCGAACGTCGGCTCGACAACGTGATCTACCGTATGGGTCTGGCTACGAGCCGCGCGCAGGCACGGCAGATCGTGCGCCACGGTCATATCAACGTGAATGGTCACAAGTGCAACATCCCGTCAGCACTGGTGAAGCCGGGTGACGAAATCGCAGTTCGGGATTCCAGTAAGGAAAACGCGGCGATCCTGGCTTCTCGCGAGGCCACTGCGCATGCGCCCTCCCCGGGCTGGATGGAAGTCGATAAAGACAATCTGAAGGGACGTATCTCCAGCATGCCGCGTCGCGACGAGAACACTCACATTCCGATTAACGAACAGCTGATCGTCGAACTGTACTCGAAGTAATGTTGGGCCCGGGGCGACGGAAATCGCCCCGGGCGCTTCTTTTCTTCAAAAGATCTTTTCTGTAAAATATTAACGTTGTACAAAACCGGCCTGCGCGGATTGAGATAAAGCCTGGCCGCTATTGGAGTGAAAGAAAATATGTCGTTCAAGGGATTTCAGAAACCCAAGCGCCTGGTTGCCAACACAGAAACGCTCACCGGGCGTTACGGTATGTTTACGGCCCAGCCGTTTCAACGGGGCTTCGGCACCACGATTGGTAACTCGCTTCGCCGTGTTCTGCTTTCGAGCATTGAAGGCGCAGCCATTACCGCCGTCCGAATTGACGGTGTTGATCACGAATTTAGCCCCATTCCGGGCGTCGTTGAGGATGCGACAGACATCATCCTCAACCTCAAGCAGATCCCCTTCAAGGTGATGAGCGAAGGCACGAAGGTTTGCCGTCTCGTTGTCGATAAAGCTGGGGAAGTCTTCTCCGGGCAGATCGAAACCGACGCAGACGTCGAAGTCCTTGATCGCCACATGCACATCGCAACGGTTTCCGAAGGCGGCAAGCTCGACATCGAAATGCGCCTGAAGTCCGGGCGTGGTTATATGTCGGCTGACAAGAATTTCGACGAAGATCTGGCAATCGGCTTCATTCCGATTGACTCGGTTCACTCGCCCGTTCGTAAAGTGAATTTCTCCGTTGAAGCCGCTCGTCTCGGTCAGATGACGGATTACGACAAGCTCACGCTGGAAGTTTGGACCAACGGTGCTATTTCCCCGCAGGACGCCATCGGGCACGCGGCGAAGCTGTTGAAAGATCACATGACGATCTTCATCAACTTCGAAGAAATTGCCGAGATCTCTGATGAGCCGGCAGAACGCAGCATGGATCGTCTCGGCGAACAGCTCAACCGCAGCGTGGAAGAACTTGAACTTTCAGTTCGTTCTTACAACTGCCTCAAGAATGCCGGCATCCAGACGATCAACGAACTCGTCCAGAAGACGGAATCCGAGATGCTCCGTACCAAGAACTTTGGTCGGAAGTCTCTCAACGAAATCAAAGAAATCCTCGCCGGGCTGGGACTTGGTCTCGGTATGAAGCCGGATTCCCATGGCCGTCTGGTCGCTGCGCTCCCGGGCTCGGGTGTCTCAGATGTAATCGGCGACGACGATAATTTCTAACTAAGCGGCTTTAAGCTCACAGGACAGGCATAAGAAATGCGACACAGATTTGGAAATGCAAAACTCAAGCGGGACGTCGGGGCACGCAACAGCCTCCTCAAGAACCTCACCACGAGTGTAGTTCTGGAGGAACGCGTCATCACCACCATCCCGAAGGCGAAGGCCGTCCAGCCGCTCGTTGAGAAGATGATTACGCTCGCCAAGCGGGATACACTGCACTCGCGCCGTCAGGCGGCAGCGTTCCTGACGACGCCCGCGTCGGTGCAGAAGCTGTTCGATACGCTTGGCAGCCGGTTTGGACAGCGTGCGGGTGGCTACACCCGGATTACCCGCCTCGGACCCCGTAAGGGAGATGGTGCGGAATTGGCGATGCTTGAATTCGTCGGGTCCGAACTGGTGAAGCGCGCGGCGGAACGTGCCAAGCGCCGTGAAGAGAAGTTGAAAGCCCAGCAGGAAGGGCTCGATCCCGACGCCCCCAGCGAAGAGTAAGAGCCTCCGTATATAGCATTCTGAAGGTCGGCCGCGAACCAGTTTACAAAATGGTTCGCGGTTTTTTATTGTGGCTGCCGTCGGGATTGCGGTTGCGCTGAAGGCTGAAGGTCATACGCTCGTGATGTCGTATTTGGAAAGGCATGGTTTCGAGGACACGCGTGATCAATTCGTGTCCTTTTGGTTCGGGAAGGGCCAGCCCAAAATTGCCTGTAGAGGCGAACGTCAATTGCTTACCCGCCGCACGGGTTGGTAGCATTCCAGTGGCTCTTGTACGGAGCAGGTGCCGTTCCAGTCAAGTCGCTTTTGCGAGTACCACCAACTTACCCCGAGCGGCTCGCGCGCGTTACCGTCCGCGCTCGTCAGCTCGTCATCGTGCCCGGCATCCGGACGGTCCCCGAATTCGATACTCGAGGTGTGTTCGGGAAGTCGGCGGATGGAAGCATATAATCTGCAAGGACTCAGCCGGATCCGCCCCTCGTGCCGCTTCGTGACATCTCGTGGATGACGTTCCTGCCCTGTCAGTACGACAGGGAGTCGGAACGCCGGTGCGGATAAGAGGAATGAAGGCCTCGGGATGAGTCGGGCCCGCGTGTGGGTGACGTTCTCCGTATAGGTACGGAGGTGTTAGAAAGTTGGGTTCAAAAGTTCGGGCACGCTCAAGTTTCCGGGGAATATAGCCGATGAACAGTGCAGAACATGTTTGCAATCATCGGTCTCGTCATAGTCTTCGGTGCCATTCTTGGTGGTTTCATCATGGAGGAGGGTCCTCTTGCCGTGCTGGTTCAGCCAGCGGAGCTGGTTATCATCGGAGGTGCCGCCGCGGGTACCTTGCTGGTGGGGAACCCCTTGCCTGTCGTCATCAACATGTTCAAGGGGCTGATCGGGGTGATATCGGGTAGTAAGTACACAAAGTCGTACTATTTGGAGTCACTGAAGTTGCTCAATGACATCTTCACGTTTGCCCGCAAGAGTGGTATGGCGAAGCTGGAAGAAGATGTTGAGAATCCTGACAAGAGCGCGGTGTTTTCGAAGTATCCCAAAATCATCAAGGACCATCACATCCTGCATTTCGTTTGTGACACCCTGCGGACGGCGGTCTCCGGGGTAGTGCCGCCGCACGACTTGGACGCGATGCTCGAGAACGACATCGACATCCACCACCATGAGGCTATGCTCCCGGCAAAAGCGCTGTCCACTGTATCTGATGCCCTGCCGGGTTTGGGAATTGTCGCTGCTGTACTCGGTGTCGTGATCACCATGGGTGCCTTGGGTGGGCCGCCCGAGGCGATTGGACATAAGGTCGCCGCAGCTCTTGTGGGTACCTTTCTGGGGATTCTTCTCTGCTACGGGGTGGGGGCGCCTCTGGCCTCCAACCTGGAGAAGATGATAGACGCCGAAGGCCAGTTCTACCAGATGCTCCGTGCGGGGCTGATGGCATTTGCGAGAGGCATGGCCCCGATGATCGCGGTAGAATTTGCCCGGCGTGCCATTCCACATGACCTCAGGCCATCATTTAAAGACATGGAATCTGCGTGTAAGGGAGCCGCGAAAGCTGCATAGTCATGGCACAACCGGCGCAGCAAATCATCATCATCCGCAGGAAGAAGGTCGGGCATGGGGGCCACCACGGGGGGGCCTGGAAGGTAGCCTATGCCGATTTTGTGACGGCCATGATGGCCCTCTTCATCGTGCTCTGGCTGCTTAGCAGCAGCGAACAAGTCCAGAAGGCGGTGGGTGGCTATTTCACGGATCCGAACGGGCACGGCAAAGATGTGGGTAATGGCCTTCGCGGAGCCGGTAGTGAAAGCCTCCCGATCCACAAGGACGACATGAAAAAGCTGAAAGAGAAGTTGGAACAGGCCGTCAAGGATACCGGGTCACTGGAGCATATTAAGCAGAACATTGTGATCACCGTTACCGGTGAAGGGCTTCGGATTGAGTTGATTGAAGATGAGAAAGGGACATTTTTTGAATCGGGAAACAGTAACCCCACAGGCTTCGGTAAGGATCTCCTGATGACCCTCGCGGTGGAGATCGGGAAGCTTCCCAACAAAATCACGATGGAAGGGCACACCGATTCGAAACCCTTTGCCGGTCGCGGTGGGTACTCCAACTGGGAATTGTCAGCAGACCGAGCCAATGCTGCCCGGCGCTGGATGCAGGAGCAGGGGGTCCGGCCGGATCAGGTAACTCAGGTTCGAGGCTTTGCGGATCAGAGTCCACGAGATACCGAAGATCCGGAGGGTGCCGCAAACCGGCGAATTACGCTGATTATCCATTACCAGAAGCAGGATAAGCCGCCCGTCGAAGGAGAAGGCGCGGCGGAAGGCGAAGGCTCCGATTCCAAAGCCGACGGCGGGCACGGTGAGAAGCAAGCGGACGGTGGGCACGGTGAGAAGAAAGCCGAGTCGGCCGCAGCGCACGGAAAAGAAAAGCCTCCCGAGCACGGAAAAGACATGCCAGCGGCGAAACCAGACGAACACGGCAAAGTCTCGAAAAAGGAAGAAGCGAAGAAGCCTTCCCCGGGGCACAAGTAGACGAACTACTCCCTCGGGAGCGCCATTGCGTAAAAGTCGGCCATGTCCTTCCGGCGCTTCGCGTGTGAATCGCTGTCGATGTAGAGCATTTTGACCTTGCCCGCGGAAAACGTATCCCTTAGCTGAGAATCAGCAAAGGGAGAAAG
>RGPS01000203.1 GCA_010084195.1 Terriglobia bacterium | reverse complement strand
CCCCGGTGTTCGTGGTGGACCACGCTGCGAGGTTCGTAAAGAACCTTCCACCCGCGTTTCCAGCCTAGAAAACCGATGTCCGTGTCTTCCAGATAGAACGGGGCCAGCAGTTCATCGAAGCCCCCCAGCGACAGAAATTTGCGGCGATCAAAGGCGCAGGACCCGCCACCACCGTAGAAACACGGGAAGGCCCTGGTGACGGCAGCATCTTCCTTGTGGCTGACACGGAGGCCGCCGTCCTGCCACCACCCCTGGGTCAGGCCCGTTTCTTCCCGGCGTTTGGTTCTGTCTCCGAGGAAGATCTGGCACGACACCGCGAATACCGCTTCGTCCGTGAACCCCTCCAGCAGTGGGCCAAGGAAATCGGGTTCCACCCGCATGTCGCTGTTGAGCAGAACAACGATGTCCGTGGTAGCGGCACGGAAGCCCGCATTCGAGCCGCCTCCAAACCCCAGATTCTTCTCCAGCGCCAGAACCCTGACCTGCGGGTAATGCTTACAAAGCCACGCCGCACTGCCGTCCGATGAGCCGTTATCCACTACCAGAACTTCGCTCCCCGGATGCGGCGCGATCGCGGCCAGCCACGAAGGGACGAAACGTTCCAGCAAGTCGCGGCCATTCCAGTTTGGGACCACGATGGTAGCCGTTGCCGTTTGCGGGCGTGTGTCCGGATCCACCCTGCGGTGCCCGAAGATCCACCAGGCCAAGTCCGTGAGTGCGAATACCACCGCCGATACCGCCAAACAGAAAGGCACGCAGACCAGCGCGGGCAGAGCCTTCAGGAATCGGAAGAGTGAGGCCTTCATTCTTGTGGCGTCCGCAGATCCGGGCCGAGATGCAGCGTTCTGCCCAATCGCAGCCACCTCGAATTGGCCGCAGTCCGCCGTTCTTCACGGAGCCCGGCCACAGCTGCCTGCAATTGCACAATCGCGTCGCGCGATCGCTCCAGGGCACCCGTGATCTCAGCCTGCTCCGCCATCATCAGCCGGACGTGCGCAATCTTCTCGTTCAGTTGCGTCTCAAGATGCCGTGCCCAGTTGGTGCGCGCCACTACGTCGGCTTCCAGTTCCGCGGCGCCCGTCTGGCTGGAAACCAGGTCCTGTTCCAGGTCGGCGATGTGGGCCTTCAGTTCATGAACCCAGGCCAATTGTTCTGCAGCCTCTTGTTGCAACGAAACGATCAGGGCGTTCCGCTCGGCGATGCCCGCGTTCGGTCCTTGCGCGCCAGTTCGGCCTCCAGCTTTGCAATGTGGGACTCCCGCTCGCGCAGCAAATTCCCGCTCTCCGGCACCCACGCAAAGACTTCCTCTCGCCCACCTTGTACTGCCCCGCAAACTGCAATAAAAAAGTGTGAGTCCTCCGGCACGCGGCTTCCCGAGGCTTCGAGCACGGCCCCCGCCGGAGTGGGGGGGGCGAACACGATGGCTGCGGCGTGGTTTTGCGACCAGATCCGCACGTGAGGAAAGTACTCTTTCAGTGCACTCTCGAATTCCGCATACTCGAATTCGTGAGTGTGAAAGGGATTCGGGCCCGTCTTTCCCCGCGTCTCGGCGTAATACGCTTTGTTCGGGGTGGAGACCACGAAGCTGCCGCCAGGGCGCAGAAGGCGCTGCGCTTCTGCCAGCAGACCTCGCCAGTTTTCCAGATGCTCAATCACCTCAAAACAGGTAATGAGGTCAAACTGATGGTCGGTCAGCGGCAAGGCCTCGCAACTGGCTTCGAGAAAGGTGACACCCTCCCTCCCGTAGTTGGCTCGCGCGTATGCCACTGCCTCAGCGGATACATCGGCCCCAACGATGGAGGTTCCCCCGGAGAGTTCCACAGTCCCATAGCCCGTGCCGCAGCCCAGGTCGAGAATCGCTCCGCCCTTCGGGATCAGCCTCGCCGCGAACTTGTACCGCGAAACGTGCTCGTTGAAGAGATCCGCGTCCACCAGTCCCGGGATAACGCGCTCGCCGGTGAACTCAGCCAATGGCGGCCTCCGCCGTTGCCATTTCCACACGATGGGGCCATTGGAAATAACCATAGACCGGAGCTTCCCCGCGGGACATCTGGATGGTGATGGCGTTGTCTATCCAGTCGCACACGTCACCAGAGTCGCGAATCCAGGGCGAGAACGAGAAGGCCCCCGGATAGAGTTCGGGGATGTCGATCCGGAAATCCACGCTCCGGCTCTCTCCGGCGGAAAACGGCTCCAGCGGGTAGTCTTCGGTCGCCGTGGAAACGCTCGCAAAATCGAACCCAAGGTGATTCCGAACCAGAAACCCCAGCTGTGGTGATGGCAGATCAACTCTGCTTTCCACAGTAATGCGGACCGTGATCTGTCTCTCGGGCTCCAGAAGGTGAAGGGGTTCGCCAAATTCGTTCAGAAGTGCAATTCCGCGGACCTCAGATCGCTGGTCCCCCCGACGGAGATCAACGTTCGGAATTGAGGTTATGGCGCTGATTGCAGCTGGCTCCGGCGCTGCCGTGTCTGCGGGCAGGGTATCCTCTCCGCGCATGGCTTCCACATAGCGGGGTACAACATCAGCCGGATCGCCAATCGCGGCTATCTCACCATGCCTCATCCACAGAACCCGGTCCCCGATGGCCATGGCTTCAGAAACCGAATGAGTTACGAAAACGATGGTCACGCCACCGGCCCGAAGCTGGTGAATTCGCCTCATGCAACGGCGACGAAATCCGGTATCGCCCACCGCGAGCGCTTCATCCACCAGCAGAATGTCCGGTTCCACGCTGATAGCAACCGCAAAAGCGAGCCGCATCACCATGCCGCTGGAATAGGTTTTGACCGGTCGGTTGATGAACTCTCCGATTTCAGCGAAGGCTTCAATGTCTGCAAATCGGGCATCCATCTCGCGCTGGGTAATTCCCAGGATGGCCCCGTTCAGGTAGACATTTTCCCGCCCGGAGAACTCCGGATTGAAGCCGGAGCCAAGTTCGAGCAGGGCCGCTACCCGCCCTGGCGCACGCACCTCTCCCGACGCCGGGTGGAGAATCCCGGCCATCAGTTGCAGGGCCGTACTCTTACCCGAGCCGTTGGCCCCGATTATGCAAAATACCTCGCCGCGGCGGATCGAAAAGCTGACATCGCGCAAGGCCTGAAACTCACGGTGGAAGCTCCTGAGCCCAAAAGAGGCGAGTTCCCGGAGCCGGTTGCCGGCAGAGTCATAGACAGGGTAGCTCTTCGAAACACGGTCGAATTCGACAGCATTCACGTGACTTACAGTGTACTTTAGGGCGTCGCGATCAGGGGTATGATGGAGAGGAGGGCATCTGATATGGTTCACCACAGTGTTCTAACGGACGAATATGTAGTTGACGTCAAGGCCGCTGTTAAGCTGGCCCGGCAAGAGGCCCTCCGCGCCGGGGTCCCGTTGTTTTACCGTGACGCTTCTGGTATCAACATGATGGAACAGCCGGACGGTCGGAAGTTCGAGATTCGATATATTCCAGGTGCTCCGGCGGATCGGAATTATGAGATTCTTCGCGAGCTAAGCCTGGTGGCTGCCTAACGCGTGCCCACGCTGGCAGTGATTGCTGGGCCGAACGGCTCCGGCAAGAGCACAATTACCAGGTATCTGGACTTCGAAGGTAAGGATCGTCTTCTTGATCCTGATGCCATTGCCAGGCGAATCGATCCCGTTGATCCGGGCAGGGCAGCCGTGACGGCGGGCAGGGAAGCGATCCGCAGGACGCGGGAGTACATCGCGCTGGTGTCAGTTTCGGAATTGAAACCACCCTGTCCAGCGATGGGATGGTGGCGACCATGCGACAAGCTCTCGAAGCTGGGTTCAGCATCCATATTTCCTACATTTGTCTGGGAGATCCCGAGCTCAACGTGCAGCGAGTTAGCGAGCGGGTACGGCAGGGTGGGCACAATGTTCCGGAAGTGGACATCAGGCGGCGCTATCAACGCAGTCTTCAGATCCTTCCCGGTGCGTTGCGCATCGCGCATGAAGCGTCGGTTTTCGAAAATGCTAATGACGAACCCATACTATTTCTGAAGATTCGCAATGGCGAGGTCGCGTGGCTTGCTCCCGATGCCCCTGCCTGGGTTACCAACGCTGTCGAGGCTCTCACCGCGAACTGAGCGCCACGCTGCCTTCCCGGTAGTCAAACGTGACCCCCGTCCGCGAGAGCACGGAGTATCCCAGAATTCCGGCTACCGTGATCCCGTTCCGTCGGCTGATCGCCGCCAGATTCAGGGCCACAGGCTGACGCTCCACAACCTTCTTCCCATCGATTTCGAGCGAAACCGGGGCAAGGTACCTCGCTTCCGGAACGTCGCCGGAGATCCCGATCAGGTTCATCGTGTTGCCGGCCATTGCGCTCGGCCACCGGAGATCGCTGGCCAGAGAAGTGACAGCAGAACCCGTATCCACCAGGAACAGCCCTTCGGCATTCCCGTTCACCGTAGCCTTCACGAAGAGGAGGTGGTTTGATCGGTTTCGAGGCCCGCTTTGCTCCTCCGTAAACGCTTCCAGCCGGAGTTCTCTGCCTGCGGGGTCCAGGCGAATTCGAAAGGCCCCGAAAAAATCGGTCCCGATCACCCCGTCGGCTCTGCGGGCGAGGTCATTGGCAACAACCCGAATCGGGCAGGCTTCAAACCGGAGGTCCCCAATAACCACGGAATCGACAAAGCCAACATGGCCGACCACATTGAGGCCCTCACCAAAACCGGTGACCTTCGTCTCCACCAGCGTTCCCAACTGTAGTTCCCGCGCAGTTTTGTTGCTGATGGTGATGCCGCTGGCTCCTGAATCCAAAACCAGGCGCAGAACCCGCCCGCCATCCAGCCGAACCGGCACTACGACGCCCATCGCAGTCACGCCGGTCGGACGCCAGATGCTCAAGGCGATTCGATAGTCGCGGTAGTCGCTCGCCACACGCTGGCCCGCCCACGCAGCTGAAGCCAGCAGCGCGACACCAAGCAGCAATTTGTAACAGATCCGTAACATGACCGTTCAGTTATTATTACAGATCTGTTACTAAATTGTTACGTTAGTGTTTCGGTTATCGTTCGTGCGGATCCTCAAGGTACGTGTACCCATGCAGACCATCTTCGTAAAAACGGAGCAGTCGGCCCGATTCCTCGTATCCCAGGCGGCCTTCACGCACCGCACTTTCAACACTGCGACGCAGCCGGGTGATCAGGTTATCGGTCTTAAACTGAACATAATCAAGAACTTCTCTTACGGTGTCGCCCTTGATCACTTCATCCAGCATGGTTTCACCCGTGGCACTCAGGTGCACGTGAACCGCGTTTGTATCCCCAAACAGGTTGTGCAGGTCGCCCAGAATTTCCTGATAGGCTCCCACCAGGAACGCCCCGAGGTAGTAGTTGTCCCCTGTGTACTCATGTAACGCAAGGGTGCGTTTCACGTCGCGGCGGTCGATGAACTGGTCCACCTTGCCGTCTGAATCGCAGGTAATGTCACCCAGAACTGCATGCCGCAGGGGCTTCTCACCCAGCCGGTGGATCGGCATGATGGGAAACAGCTGGTTGATCGCCCAGCTGTCCGGCATGCTCTGGAACAAGGAGAAATTACAGAAATAGGTATCGGAGAGCATCGCCTCCAGACCTTCCAGTTCTTCCGGAAAGTGGTCCAGTTCGTGGGCGGCCTTCTGCACCTTCCGGCAAATCGCCCAGAACAGGTTCTCGGCCAGACACCGCTGGTCAAACGGCAGGTACCCCAGACTGAACAGATTCAGCGCCGAGTCCAGCGACTGCTGCGCATCGTGGTATGACTCCAGAAGGTTCCGGCCACTAACCGAGCGGAAAGTCTCCTGCAGGTCGATGAGCGGCTGTTCCGGGTCCGGCGGCAGATCCTGCAGGCTCTCCTCTTCCCCACCCAAACCAGAAACGCCTAACACGTTGAAAACAAGAACGCTATGGTACGCGGCGATGGCCCGTCCGCTCTCCGTAATAATCGTCGGATGCGGCACCGCAGCATCATCGCAGACATTCTGCACGTGATAAATGACGTCGTTGGCGTACTCCTGCAGCGTGTAATTCACACTCGATTCGAAGTCCGTTTGCGAACCGTCATAATCGATGCCGAGGCCGCCACCCACATCGAGGAACTCCAGACCCGTAGCGCCCATCCGCCACAACTCTGTATACACTCTGGCCGCCTCATTGACGGCCGCCTTCACCTGCCGGATGTTAGTAATCTGGCTACCCAAATGGAAGTGGATCAGTTTCAGGCAGTCCGCCATACCCCATTCTTTAAGTTCCGCGAGAGCCTTCGTTACTTCGGTGGTGCTCAGGCCAAACTTGGAGCGGTACCCCCCGGATGACTTCCACCGACCCGAACCACGGGCTGCCAGCTTCACCCGGATACCGATCGTGGGACGCACGCCAACCTTATCGGCGTACTTCCGGATCAGCGCCAATTCCGTGTACTTCTCGACGACGGGAATGATCTGCCGGCCAATTTTCTGCGCCAGCATCGCCATCTCAATGTACTCATCGTCCTTAAAACCGTTGCAAACAATAGGAGTGCTATTGTCTGCCAGGGCCATTACCGCCAGCAGTTCGGGTTTGGAACCCGCTTCGAGGCCGAACTTGTACGGCTTCCCGAACTCAAGCACCTCTTCTACCACCTGGCGCTGTTGGTTCACCTTGATTGGAAAAACGCAGCGATACTCGCCGCCATATTTGTGTTCCTGAATCGCAACCGAAAAGGCGTCGTGGATCTCTTTAAGCTGCTGCTTGATGATCCCGCCGAACCGGATCAGGATCGGCAGCGCAATTCCGCGCAGCACGAGGGTATCGATCAGCTCCTTCAGGTCGATAGATCTCGACTGGTCTTTGTCCGGATGGACCGCAACATGACCTTTCTCATTAACCGAGAAGTATTCTTTGCCCCAGCGGGGGACATCAAACAGTTCACTGGCGTCCTGCGGGGACCATTGCTCAGTGGGCACTACACCCTTACGACCGTTTTTTTCCAATTCTTACTTGTTTCCTTGCCGGTGGTCTGACCGTCTGTTCCACACGCACGAAACAGCAGGCCGATCTTTCAGTTTCCTTCGGATTGCGCTGTGGAGCAAGCTCAAATTTGGCCGTAGCCGTTTTGTAACTAAATCACGCCCCGGGACCGCAGTTCCGCTTCGATTTGTGAGGCAGATTGAAACTGAACTGCATCAATCCCAACCGCTTTGGCCCCGGCCACATATTCTGCAATGTCATCGGTAAAGAAACAGTCTTCCGGGGCGCACCCGGCGGCTTCGATGGCGGCCTGATAAATCTGCGGATTCGGCTTCATGGCCCGGACTTCGTGCGACAGGACATACGCGTGAAAGTGCCGGAGGATCGGGTAGTTCTCCCGCAGCATTTCGAAATGGATCGAGTTGGTGTTCGACAGCAGGACGAGCCGGTGGGTTTTGCCGATGGCTTCCACCAGAGCCTCGGGGATCAGCGTCGGTTTCGTAAACACGGAGCACCAGATGCGGCAAAACTCTTCAAACGAAATTTCGAACCCAAGTAGCTCCCCCAGTTCCCTTGCGAACTCCCGGGGGGCAAGCTCTCCCGATTCGAGGCGAATGGCGAGACGGCTCTCCGCAACCCGCAGCGGAATCTCGTCAGCGGGGATTCCGCACAGCGGTTCCAGTTGGCGATAGCCAAGCGAAAAGTCAAAGTGGACGAGGACTCGCCCCAGGTCGAAGATAACGGCTTTGATCATGGGTATTGGCAACGGTGACCTAAAATATAGGCATCACCAGTGTCGCGCATCTCCATCATTTTACCGGTCTACAACGGGGAACGGTTCCTGGAAGAGTGCGTTCAGTCCGTTCTGGCACAAACCGAGACGGATTTCGAACTCCTCATCGGTGACGACGGCTCGAGCGATCACTCCCGCGCGATTCTCACTGCCTTTGACGATCCCAGGGTAACCGTTGTTCTGAATCCGAAGAATCTCGGCCTTTTCGGCAATCTCAACAGTCTGATGGCGCGCGCCTCATCCCCCCTCGTGCATTTCCTTTGTCAGGACGACGCGCTGGAGCCCCGGTGTCTGGCCGATGACGTCGCCTACTTCGCCTCGCAGCCGCAGGTGGTGATGGGCATTTGTGCGGTTCACGAGATTGATGATCAGAGCAAAGTTGTCGGCGAGTGGCCCACCGGCGATGGACCCGGGGTTTTTGACAGCGACCTGAGCCTGCAAAAATTCGTCTACGAGGGCTGCATCGCAGGCAATCTCTCCACCGTCTGTGTTCGGAAATGGGCGCTTGATGCGGCTGGCCCTTTTGATACCAGCTTCGAGGTAGCGGGCGACTACGACATGTGGGTTCGGGTTTGTCGCCACGGCTCGGTGTCAGATCGGCATGACAAGCTGATTCGCCTCCGCCAGCATAAGGGTCGGCTCAGCGAGGCGGCGTTCTCGGGGGTGAAGTTCGCGCGGGAAAATCCGGAAGGCGCGCGAGCCCTCGTGCGCCAGCAGTTCCCCGATATCGCCGAGTCACTGTTCAATAAGATATGGGAAGACTATCGCAAGGGCATTCCGGCGACGCCGGTGATCGGCTCCGAGCAACTGAAGAAGACGGTCAACTGGCTCAACCTGACTGCGGCGAACCGCATGAATCCCGACTACGCGACAGTCATCTCGGCCGACATCGCGCGTGCCGCCGCAACCGACATCCTGGGCAAGTGATCAATCCCGATCGCGACCCCACCTACGCACAAATTGCCCGGCCCCTAATCTACAACGGCGAGGTCAGCGGCATGTTGACGCCGACTGTCGGCGCCAAAAAAGGGGCCTATGTAGGTGCCAATTTAGAATAGCACCGGAAACCAGCGTATGAACAACCACAACCTAAATACGTAATTAATACGCGATGAATAAGATTATTCAAACATGGGGCCTTGTATTTCATCGTGGATTACTATTTCCTTGGAGTGAAGCGCATGCGACTATACAGTTCTAACGCCTCCGGCTATTCGCGCAAGGTGCGCATTGTCGCGATTGAGCTTGGGCTAGACGCGCGCTTAGAGCGCATCGACCAGTCGCCGCGCGACAACACCACGGGCTTCTTTGCGGTCAGTCCGCTGGCGCGCATCCCGGTGCTGCTTACCGACGAGGGATACGCGCTGTACGATAGCCCGGTTATCTGCGAATACCTGAATACGCTCGCTGGCGGTAGCCTGATTCCGGCCACCGGCGTAGCCCGCTGGAACGCGCTACGCCGCCAGGCGCTCGGAGACGGCATTCTCGACAACGGCCTGCCGCTTCGCGGAGAACTCATGCGAAGGCCGGCTATGCTGTCGGCGGAAGTCGTCGCGCGCCACCGCGAGGCGA
>RGPS01000202.1 GCA_010084195.1 Terriglobia bacterium | reverse complement strand
GAAGCCGGCTTTATGTCACAAATTTTAGAACAATCGAATCGCAATCAATTTCAAATTGTGATTTTTAACAATTTACCCTTTAACAATTAAAAATATGAAAACATTAAATAAAGAAATGCAAGCGGCCATAACTCCATCAATGGCAATACAAATTTTAAAAGATGGAAATAAAAGGTTTATGAACAACCTTAAAGCCAATAGAAATTTATTAGAACAAGTAAATGAAACTTCAGACGGTCAACATCCATTTGCTGTAATTTTAAGTTGTATCGATTCTAGAACTTCTGCTGAATTGATTTTTGACCAAGGATTAGGAGATGTTTTTAGTATTAGAATAGCAGGAAATATAGTAAATGAAGATATTTTGGGGAGTATGGAATTTGCTTGCAAAGTGGCAGGAGCAAAGGTAATTGTGGTTTTAGGTCATTCAAAATGTGGTGCTGTTAAAGGCGCCTGCGATCATGTTGAAATGGGTAATTTAACTGCTTTATTAAGTAAAATACAACCTGCAGTTTTTGATGAAAAATCAATTATAGACAATAGAAATTCTTCCAATTCCGATTTTGTAGAAAAAGTAGAGGGCGACGTTGGGGATGTTCTGGTCTTCCTGAATGATGACTTTCATGCCGTTGGAGAGCATGTGCGCTTTGACTTCGCCCATTTGAGCCGGCAGCAGTGTCGTCACTGTGAAAAATGCCGCGAGGAATGCGGTGAGAACTCTCATGGAAGTAGTGTCGCACGAGTTTTTTAATTCGGTGTCGGATAGGGTTTGGAAAACCAAAAGGCTTCCGGGGCGGAACCGTGCATCTGAAAGTGCTCAAGTTTTGCGCGGGCTTCGACAAGACCAGGCTTGTGTTCTGACGGTACCCACCAGAGGCAGGCTTGTGGCAGGGATGGTTTCTCAAACCACAGCGCCCGGTCGCGCAAAACCTGCAGGTGCTGTGTCTGATACACGAAACGATGGAGGGCCTCGACAGACTCCCAGACAGACAGGTTAACGATCACCTGCGGGTCGTCATTCCACCTGAAGTCGGTGGCGTTGCCGTCCTCCGACTTGAGCCGCCAAACGAAGCCCGGGCTTGCCTCAGCGAGTCGATTGATCGTGTCCAATTGCGCGACAAAACCGGCGATTCGCCGGTCGTCGAGAGGCGCAATCAGTCGCCCGATGTTGAGCTGTGCCAGCTGGCAGGTCTGCACTGCTATATGGTAGCGGCGATATGATGGCATCAATGAAATCCTTGGTTCTGTTGTTTACGCTGGCAATCGCGGCTTTTGGACAGGCTCCCCGGCGTGATCCTTATCTGATTCCGCCTCCCGGGGTGGTGGTGGCGGAAGCCGATCAGCGCCAGCTGAAGGCGGGGCTGGAACGGTTGGCGAAACGCCTGTTACCGCTGGCCGGGCGACCGCATCTGGAGGATGCGCAGATCTTCCATAAGGCCGTCCGCTACGCGGTGGAGGGTGGAGAGTTCTTTGCGGCGGACGATGTGTTCAAGGCGAAGGAACTGCTGCGGCTCGGCAACGAACGGGCGGCGGAGTTAGAACGCGGTTCGGCCGCATGGGCCACCGCAACGGGGCTGCAGGTACGGGGTTATGTGTCGAAGCTCGATGGCAGTGTGCAGCCGTATGGTCTGGTGGTGCCGCCTACTTACGGTCCGGAGAAGCCCCACAAGTGGCGCGTGGATGCCTGGTTCCACGGTCGATCCGAAACCCTTAGCGAGGTGAATTTCCTTTGGGACCGTATGCACAACGCCGGACAGTTTACGCCGACGGACACAATTGTTTTGCACTTGTACGGGAGGTATTGCAACGCCAGTACATTCGCCGGTGAGGTGGACTTTTTCGAAGCGCTGGCCGACGTGAAGAAGCACTTCAATGTGGATGACAACCGGATTCTGGTACGCGGCTTCAGCATGGGCGGGGCGTCGGCGTGGCACATCGGGGCACACTACGGGACGGATTTTGCGGCGGTCGCACCGGGAGCCGGTTTCTCGGAAACCAAGGACTTTTTCGGCTACACACGCCGCAACGTCAAGCTGACGTGGTTCGAAGAAAAACTGCTGCACCTGACCAACGCGACGGACTATGCCGTGAACTTCTTCAACGTCCCCGTGGTTGCTTATAACGGCGACAAAGACGGCCAGAAGCAGGCGGCGGACATCATGGCGACCAACATGGAAGCCGAAGGGATGACGTTGTCGCGCATCATCGGCAAGGATATTGGCCATGCCTACACGCCCGAGTCAATCGTTCAGATCAATGAAAAGATGGACGCGCTGGCACAGAGGGGACGGCAGCTTTTTCCCCGCGAGGTTCGGTTCACGACGTGGACGCTGAAGTTCAACCGGATGCGTTGGGTAGTGGTGGATGGCCTGGAGAAGCACTGGGATCGCGCCCGGGTTACGGCAGTCGTCGAGAGTGACAAAGCAGTGAAGGCGAGCACCGCTGGCGTGACGGCTCTCAGCTTCGATATGGGTGCCGGGTCGCCATTGCTCAACCCGGCCAACAGGGTCACCGTGACTCTGGACGGACAGGCGTTGACGGTGCCCGGTGCACAGTCGGATGGTTCCTGGATGGCGCACTTTACGAAGTCGAACGGCAAGTGGGTGATTGGGTCCGGCGACCCGGCATCACTCTCCAAGCGTCATGATCTGCAGGGTCCGCTTGACGATGCGTTTATGGACGCGTTTCTGAACGTTCGTCCAACCGGCACGCCCATGAACGAGATGGCCGGAAAATGGGCGGCTTCCGAGATGGACCATGCGGCGAAGTTGTGGCGCACGCAAATGCGTGGCGATGCCCCCGCCAAAGACGACACCGCCATTACGGACGCGGATATCGCGAACTCCAACCTGGTGCTTTGGGGAGACCCGCAGAGCAACAAGGTTCTAGCTCGGATTGTAGCGAAGCTGCCGCTCCAGTGGACTTCGGACAGCATCACCCTGGGCACGCGCAAATTCCCGTCTGCCACACACGCCCCCATCATGATCTACCCAAACCCGTTGAACCCGAAGAAGTATGTGGTGATCAACAGCGGAATCACGTTCCGGGAGTATGCCGAGCCCAACAATTCGCTGCAGATTGCATACCTGCCGGACTACGCGGTGGTGGACCTGACAACGCCCCCGGATTTGCGGTGGCCGGGGAAAATCGCCGTGGCCGGATTCTTTGGGGAGAAATGGGAGGTTTTGGCTGGGGATGGGCAGTAGAGGGAGTGGGGTGGGGATTTAGCTTTTCGCTATTCCTGCAGGGGAGCCGTTAGGTCCGCTCTGGAATCCAGCTCGAAACAGGCCAGCCCTTTCTTGTGATGCCAGGGGTCGAGAACTCCGGCCGGAGGCTCCGGGGATGCGTCAGAGAATACCGCGCAGATTTGAGAGGTCGAGGCCGTTGTTCGGCGGTACTCGTAGGGGCGACTGGTGAAGGGATCGACTCTCACGCGGGACGCGGGCAAGATCTCAGGCAATACCCGTTCTCCCCCACCTGCGCGGGCCAAGCTGACGGACCGCAGATAGAGGTCATGCACCCGCCGTCGGTTGTCCGACAGCATTTGTTGTTTGGCGGGAGAGCCGAGTCGAAGGAAGCCGAAAGTAAGCGTAAGCAGAATGGTTGCCAGGGAAGCGAGCGCGAATGCCTGGTGCCAGTGCCGCCGTGCCGGGGCCTCGTGAGACAGGCCGTGATTGTAGTACAGGAAATCCGCACCGACTAACACGAAGACGATCAAGCTCTTGAGGGCAAAACGAGCGCTGACGCCTCCTTGCAGAAAGGTAGCGAGGAAGGTTGCCAGATCGCTGCTGAAAACGAGGGCGGTGAGGAGTAGCGCAAGATTTGTGAGCCAGCGGCGTATCGAGGAAAGCGGGACCGAGGTGTCCGCTTCCTGCTCACGAATGATGCGCCAGGTCGCCCAGGTGAACACTGGAAAAATCACAATCAGGGCGGCCATTGGCCAGCCCAACTGCGTCCAGGTCCAGGCGTATCGGTAGTCCTGGCTAGCCGCGTCGGGAAACCATCCATTTATCAATTCAAACCACAGGTAGCCGACTGCGAACAGCCATGTCGCGAGTGTTTAGAAGGCCAGTAGATTGAAGAAAGCTTCGCGCGCCGACTCAAGGCGTCCTCGGGCCTCCGGCAGCGGCAAGCCGGTCAGTTCGGTATAGTGCCGACCCAGTGCCGCGTAGACGTCGCTGGCGGGGAAACCCTTGTCTTTTAGCAGTTGCACCAGGAATTCGTCCGAGGCGCCTTTGTTCTTGATCGCGATCAGGAACTCGTCGAGTGATGTGCGCTTCATGGGTGCTTCCTTAGGGCGCAGCACAGTCTGCGCTTTGACCCGAGGGATGCCGTCCACAAATAAAAGGTAAGGCATTGTCTCTTTCGATATAATCACCGCATACCGTGAAACCTACACTCATCCTTGCGTTTGCCCTTGCGGCCAGCCTCTCGGCCCAGGATCTCCCGGAGAAGGCGGCTTCCGTCCTTCAGCAGAATTGCTACGCTTGCCACGGCGCGGGCAAGATGTCGGGACTGGACCTTCGGTCTCGCGAGGCCATGCTCGCGGGCGGCGATCGCGGCCCTGCCGTCGTTCCGGGCAAAGCCGATTCGAGCCGGTTGTATCGGTTCGCTGCGGGTCTCGACAAGCCGTCAATGCCTCCCGGCAAAACGCTTCCCGATGCCCAGTTGCTGGTGCTTCGCGAGTGGATCAACTCGGGCGCAGAGATGAAAGCTGCCGTGGTTTCCAAGGTCGATCCGGCGGCCGATTCTGCAGCCAAGGCGAAACTGGAAGAGCGACCGATTACTGCCGCAGAGAAAGCCTTCTGGGCGTTCCAGCCGGTGAAGCGTCCGGCAGTGCCGGCTCTGGGAAAGACGAGTCCGGTGGACGCGTTTGTCACGACGACGCTGCAGGCGAAAAAGCTCAAGGCCGGTCCGGTGGCTTCGCGTCGCGTTCTTGTCCGGCGGGCCTATCTGGATCTATGGGGGATGCCGCCAACTCCGGAGCAGGTTGATCGGTTTGTGGCGGACAAGTCGCCGAATGCCTTCGCCAAGCTGGTGGATGAGCTGCTGGCTTCTCCTCACTACGGCGAAAGGTGGGGGCGGCATTGGCTCGATGTGGTCCGCTATGCCGACTCCGGTGGCTTCGAGTATGACAATGACAAACCCAACGCCTGGCGGTACCGCGATTACGTAGTTCGTGCCTTCAACACCGATAAGCCGTACGACCAGTTTGTGAAGGAACAGATTGCGGGTGATGAAATTGCGCCCAACACCGAGGATGGACGAATTGGGCCCGGTTATCTGCGGCTCGGCCTCGAGAACAACGTCAAGAACGACATGACGCGCCTCGACGAACTGGACGACCTCGTGGCCACGACATCGAACGCTTTCATGGGCATGACCGTGGGCTGTGCGCGTTGCCACAACCACAAGTTCGATCCGATTCCGCAGAAAGATTATTACCAGATGCAGGCGGTGTTCTACCCGGCGAAACCGCTGGCATACCGGTTGGCTCCGGCCGCTGAAGTATCGGCGTGGGAAGCAGCGGTCAAGAAGATCGACGATGAGCAGATCAAGCCCCTGCGAGCGCAAATTGTTGCGTTGGAAAAGCCCTATAAGGATGTGATTGTTGCGAAGAAACGCGAAGCCCTGCCGGAGTACATGAAACTCGCGCTGCGGACGCCGGAAGCAGAGCGGACTGCGGGCCAGAAACTCAATGTGATTCAAATTGAGAAAACTTCAGCGTCGGACGATGACCTCGTCGCAGCTGTGACGTCGGCCGATGTGGCGCGGCGTGCGGCGATTCGCGAGCAGATTCAGAAGGTGGAAGAAAGCAAGCCGCCCATGCCGATTGCTCTTTCCATTACCGAAGATTCGCGGAAGGCCCCGGAATCGCACTTCCTGCTGCGGGGCGCGCCTGGGCAGTTCGGCAGCGTGATGCAGCCCGGTGTCCTCACAGTAGCGAAATGGAAAGAATGGGACTTCCCTGAGCCTCCTGCCGATGCGAAAACCAGCTGGCGCCGCAAGGGTTTTGCGGAGTGGCTGGCGGACAAACAAAATCCGCTCACGCCGCGTGTGATGGTCAACCGCATCTGGCAGAACCACTTTGGTGAAGGCATCGTGCGCAGCCCGAGTAACTTCGGGAAAACTGGCGACGCCCCCACGCATCCGGAACTGCTGGACTATCTCGCCGACGAGTTTGTGAAGTCGGGCTGGAGCATAAAAACGATGCACCGGCTCATGATGAACTCCGAAACATACCAGCGTGCCAGCGACGATATCGCCGCGAACGCAGCAGTCGACCCGGAGAACCGGCTTCTCTGGCGCATGCCGCGTCGTCGTGTGGAAGCGGAGGTGATTCGCGATTCGATTCTGGCGGTGGCCGGGAATCTGGTGGACAAGCTGGGTGGACCCGCAGTGTTCCCCTATATTGACCCTGCGCTTTTCCAGTCCAGCTCGAAGCGGTCCTGGGCAGGGAAGGCCGATACCGATCCCTCCACGTGGCGGCGAAGCATCTACGTTTTCAATAAGCGCTCGATTCCCCTGCCGATGCTGGATATTTTCGACAAACCGGATTCGGTGACGTCGTGTGCGCGGCGCAACCGCAGCACCATTGCTCCCCAGTCTTTGATCCTCATGAACAACGCGTTTGTGGCGATGGAAGCGGAAAAGTTTGCGGAGCGGTTGCGGACACTCGCCGGGAATGACGCCGCTGCGCAGGTGCGGCATGCATTTCGGATCGCGCTGGCCCGCGAACCGAGCCAGCAGGAAATGGAGCGGTCGGTCGCCTTTGTGAAGGCCGAGCCAAAGGGTCTGGTGGATTTGTGCCAGACGATGTTCAATCTGAATGAGTTTGTTTACTTCCCGTAGGGCTGGAATAGCGATGA
This sequence comes from Terriglobia bacterium, assembly GCA_010084195.1. Classification (GTDB taxonomy): domain Bacteria; phylum Acidobacteriota; class Terriglobia; order Bryobacterales; family Bryobacteraceae; genus BOG-234. Next base: position 2,461 of record RGPS01000202.1, on the reverse strand, counting down.
TCAACAAAGACCGTTTTATTAGCCGGAGAGATTTACTGCGGACCGCAGGTGGCGGAATTGGTGGCCTGGCGCTCGCCGATTTGTTGCGTGCCGAGGGCCTGCAGCGCGTCTCGCCGCTCGCCGTCCAATCGCCCCATTTTGCAGCGAAGGCAAAGGCAGTGATTTCGATCTTCTGCTACGGCGGCGTGAGCCATGTGGATACGTTTGATCCCAAGCCGGAGTTGTTGAAGCGGCAGGGGGAGACGATTCCCGGCAAGACCATTCAGGTGTCGCAGGGGACGCCGGGCGGCCTGATGCCGTCGTCGTGGCAGTTCAAAAAGCACGGCCAGAGCGGCATGGACGTGTCCAGCCTGTTCCCGCATGTGGCCACCAAGGTGGATGAGATCGCGCTCATCCGGTCCATGTACTGCACCAGCAACGACCATGCCCCGGCGCTCTACCAGATGAACACCGGGTTCATTCAGGCCGGACACCCGAGTATGGGGAGCTGGCTGACGTATGGGCTGGGGTCGGAGAATCAAAATCTGCCCGGATTTGTAGTGTTCGCGGACTGGCGCGGCGGGCCGATTGGCGGTGCCCCGAACTGGAGCAATGGGTTCATGCCCGCTGCGTATCAGGGAACGCCATTCCGGTCGGCGGGCGACCCGATTGTAGATCTGAAGCCGCCGACGGAGATGACGCCCGAGCGTCAACAGAAGTGGCTGCGGCTGCTGGGGCAACTGAACGAAGAGCACCAGGCGAAGAATCCGCAGGATACCGAACTGGCAGCGCGCATTCGGTCGTATGAGCTGGCGTACCAGATGCAGAGTTCGGCAGTTGAGGCTGTGGAGTTGCAGAAGGAGTCGGCGGCAACGCGGGCTCTGTATGGTCTGGACGAAAAGCCCACTGAGTACGTCGGACGGCAGTGCCTGATGGCGCGGCGTCTCGTGGAGCGAGGTGTCCGGTTCGTGCAGATCTATTCGGGGGGCGGCAACTTCACAGAGAGCTGGGATGCGCACTTCGATCTGGAGCTGAACCACGGAATGCACTGCGCGGAGACGGACAAGCCCATCGCCGGCCTGCTGACCGATCTGAAGAGCCGGGGCCTGTTGGATTCAACGCTGGTGATCTGGCACGGAGAGTTTGGCCGGATGCCGATTTCACAGCGCCTGAACGGCAGGGATCATAATCCGCAAGGGTTCTCTGTGTGGATGGCTGGCGGTGGAGTGAAGGGTGGCACGATCCACGGCGCGACGGATGAGTACGGCTTGAACGCGGTGGAGAACCGGACGTCCGTGAATGACCTGCATGCGACCATTTTGCATTTGATGGGCATGAATCACGAGAAGCTGACGTATCCGTATAACGGGCGCAATATGCGCCTGACGGATGTGGCGGGAAGTGTGATTCGGGAGATCGTAGCGTAGGGGCATTGTGACTCCTGCCGATCTGAGTCGCATTGCCGTTGTTCCGGGGCAGCGCTCCGGACAGCCTTGTGTTCGCGGGCTGCGGGTAACCGTATGGGATGTTCTGGACACGCTCGCCTCCGGGATGACGGAGGAAGAGATTCTGGGCGACTTTCCGTATCTGGAGAAAGCGAATTTTCCGGCGGTTTATGGCTGGGTTTCCCGGTTTGGCCCGGCGTATTGAATCCGGCGCTGTTTTAGGCAGCAACTCTGGGGATGACGTCCCGTACGATTGCTGCTTCGTCGAGGCATTCGAGGTCATAGTGATTCTGGAGATTGAGCCAGTACTGGGCGCTGGTTCCAAAGAAGCGGGCCAGTCGTGCTGCGGTATCGGCGGTGATGGCGCCAAGCGCGCTAATGCTTATGCCTTCGTCGCGCAGGTCTGCTCGCAAAATCTGGCCGGGGTGAATTGGAGCGAGGTTTGTCATGCCGGTAGCGCATTCTTTCCAAAGATCGCACGGATCAGTTCTTTGCCGACCTCCGCCTTGCGGATGGGGTCGGTTTCTCCCTGGAAACGCTTCACAATCGCACTAAGCGGCTCTTCGTTTGCCACGCCTGGAGAATATCAGAACGTCGTGCCTTACATCAAGCCAACACACGAGAAGCTCGCCGCTTCGTCCACACTTCCCGTCCCTTTGTATCTTGCTACCTGCGGATACGGGCAGAGCGGTCGTGTTCTCGTAGTCTTTCCCTGCTCCACATGCGCTCCGATGATCACCGTCGGAGCCTGGCCTTTTTCCACCCAGTTCATCGTCGCGGTCAACCAATCCGCGGTATTGCAGCCTGGACCTCCGCTGCAGTGGTACATCCCCGGCACCATGAAAACCCGGTAGAAGTCCCGCGTCGCTTCGTCGCCAAAACGTTTGCTCACGTTCTCGTAGTATTCAATCCCGGGCAACGGATTGACCTGCTGGTCGGCCCAGCCGGAGTACTGGACGATCTTGGCACCTCTCGCCTTCAGGGGCGTCAGGTCGGTGTTTGTTGCGTTGAGCTGGGTGGCGGCCCGGGTAATTTTG
>RGPS01000201.1 GCA_010084195.1 Terriglobia bacterium | reverse complement strand
TCATATCACCATGCGCATCCCACCCGCCGTTGCCCCCGCCGGAATGGCAGATCTGGATAAACCGCACGCCATTTTCCGCCAGGCGCCGAGCCATCAGCAACTGTTTGCCGAAATCATCGGTCTCCTTGACTCCGATTCCGTACAGGTCTTTGACATGGTCTGGTTCGGTAGAGAAATCGACAATAGCAGGGGCTTTCAACATCATGCTGGCAGCCAGCTCAAACGCTCGGGTACGGCCCGCGATCTCGCCCTCGATTGCGTAGTCCGCACGAAACTGCCTGTCGAGCTCGAAGAGTGCCTGCATCTCCCGGTCTCGCTGCCGCCCCGTGGAAGTCCTCGGCGGTAAGAGGTTGGGGATCGGTACATCTCCTGGCTGGAACGGCGTCGCGGAATAGCTGGAACCCAAATAGCCGCCTGACAACTGCACAGGTGAGGAGGGCCGCCCAATATTAACGAAGGTCGGAAGGTCTTTGTTCGCAGTCCCCAGGGCGTAAGAAACCCAGCTCCCCAGACAGGGGTGCTCAAACTGCCGTAGCGGCTTTCCCGTAGCGCCTTCCAGCACCGCAGGAAAATGGTTCGTCTGATGACAGTACATGGAGCGAACCACGGCAATATCGTCTATGGTCTCGCCCACGTTCGGGAACCAGTCCGACACAGCAATCCCCGACTTTCCGTATTGCTTATAGGTGCGAAGAATGGGAATCACGGGGCGCTTCATCGGGGCGTTGTTGTCGCCGAAGCCGATGGCATCCATGATCTTTCCGGCGTGCTTGTTGTCTTTCGGGTCAAAAGTGTCGATGTGACTTACACCGCCGCACATGAACAGAAAGATCACCGACTTCGCCTTTGGGGTCCCCGGAAGCCTCGGGTCCTGCAGCAACCTGCCATCGTCCGCCCATAGAGAGCTCAGGGCAGAGCCCATGAAGCCGGCGGCTGACTGGAAGAGAAACCGGCGACGTTGAATTCTGCCGCATGGATAAAGACTGTTAAGATCGCTCATGTTTTCACTTCACGTAAATGAACTCGTCGAGATTGAACAACAGCCATGCAATTTCCTTCATACGGTCCGGGTTCTTGTCGATATATGTCAGGGCATAATCGAGTTCGCCGCCAGTTGGTCTGCGCCCCAGCGCCCGTTGATATGCGAGCGTAACCGCAGCATGGACATCGCCTGAAGCTTCTTTCAGAACTGCCGACGCCAACCGCTCCGATTCTTTTTCCACCAGAGCGCCGTTCATCGTGAAAAGCGCCTGAGGAGCCGTGACGGTCTGCGTACGAACGGGGCAGGAAGTTCTCCCGTCATCCACGTCGAACGATGTCAGGAAGTTGTTCATCACGTCGGTGCTGGGGATATAACCCCGGACCATATAGACGCCCCGCCGGTTGATTCGGGTCGTGTCCATGGTGCCATCTTTCGGCAGGAAGATTTTCTGTTTTTGATCCGCTTCCGAGAGCTGAAACGATTTACCGCCGACGGCAAGATCGAGATCGTCTGAGGCGTAGTGTATCGAGTCCCAAATCGGCTCTGCGGCCAAACGTTGCAGGCGGAAGTGCCACAGGTAAGTGTTCCGCGCATCTGCCGCGATGTTCTTTGACAGGAACTGGGGATCTGCCTTCGACGAGAGCTGATAGGTAGTCGACATTACCATCAACTTATGCAGCCATTTCATGCTGTAGTCGTGATCCACGAATTCGGAAGCGAGATAGTCCAGCAGTTTCTGATTTGACGGTGTGCCACCGAGCAGGCCGAAATCGCTGGTGACGCGCTGCAAGCCTTCTCCGAAGTGCCAGCCCCAGACGCGGTTCACCGCGACCCGTGCAAACAGAGGGTTCGCCGGAGCGGTAAGCCATCCGACGAAGGCCTCACGGCGGCCGTCGCGGAAATCCATAGTTGGGGGCTGGAAGGGAAAACCGGGTTCAACAGGATTGTCCTTTTCGGGCTTCTTCGGATCGCCCGTCGTGAGGATGTAGCTCTTCTCTTTCAGAAGGTCCCGATCTTCCTCCACGGTCCAGTAAGAAGCAAGGGCCGCAGGCCGCTGGATAGCCTGCTGCCGCTTCAGCAGCGCATTATACTGAGCGACTTCTTCCTTCGACATCACTTCTTTGATCTTGGCGGTGTCGATGCGCAACACCGGGTAATAGTCGTCAAAAGTCTTCTGCTCTTCCGGTGTCCGGTCGCGCTCCGGTTTGCGCACGATGGCCTGTACTTCCGGGGTTAACAGCGCAACGCGCTCGTCGAAAAGCCGGGTCTGGGTGGAGCCTGTCAGGGCTTCAATAGCGGCGTTAACGGGCGCGCTTTTGTTCTTGAACTCGTCCAGCTTCTGTCCGTTCTCAAACATCTCTGCCGGCGTAGCGAGCATCACGTTCTTGAGAACCAGAGGGTCGAAGATCGCCTTCATCGCGTAGAAGTCATTCTGTGTGATGGGGTCGAACTTATGGTCGTGACATTTCGCGCAGCCCACCGTCATGCCCATGAACGCAGTGGATACCGTTTCCACCGCGCTGAAAGGAATGTCATGGTCCCTGTCGTTACGTGTAACCGCGGCGCGCGCCAGGAAACCGAGCGCGAACGAATCCTCCACGCTGCCTTCGACGCGGGTGCGTCGGCCGCTGGCGGCCGTCGCCGTCTCCGGGCGATATCGATTGCCGAGGATCTGCGCCCGAACGAACTGGTCATAGGGCATGTCGTGATTGAGCGCCCTGATCACCCAGTCACGCCAAAGATAGATACCGGGTGCGGCCGGCATGACGGAACCATCCAGCCCGTCCAGATCCGCATAGCGGAGAACATCCAGCCAGTAGCGGCTCCACCGCACGCCGTGCTGTTCGTTCTGCAGCAGGCGATCCACGGTCTTCTCGTAGGCATCGGGTGACGGATCGGCAAGGAAGGCTTCCTGCTCAGCAAGTGTAGGAGGGAGACCGATCAAATCCATATAGACCCGCCGCAGAAGCGTCGCTTTGTCGGCTTTTCCGACGGGTAGCAACCCCTTCGCCTTGTAATCCGCCGCGAAGAAGGCGTCAATTGGATTGTTCGACGCGGTTGCACCCGCCGGAACCGCAGGCTTCACAACTGGCTGAAGAGACCAGAGCCTGGCGGCCCTCTTCGCAAACTGCTCCCGGACCGTTTCCTTCGGCGTATCGGCGGCGTACAGGTTATTCAGGCTAAGTAAAATCGCGGCGGTGACAAAAAAATGCATAGAAGGCTCTACCTCTTAGTTTAGGCACGAATTGCTACCCTGACCCTGGTTGATCTGACCTATTGGACGACTGCGGCGACGACCATTTCGAGCAGGCGGCGGACACTGTCGTCACCGCTCGCCAGCCCATCGTGGAATTGATCATGAGCCATCGGTTTCCAGGTGTCGCGCGAATGATCGGGCTCGTAGCCTAACGGAAGGCCTGTCAGTTCTGGATTCAGTTGCGCGTCGGCAGCCGCCATCTTGTACATCACCAGATCCAGAGACGGAACTACATAGATCCCCGATCCGCCCGCACCTGATTTGAAATACGCGTCGCGCGGCGCACCGAAGACGTGGCCGTCGGCGTTCTGCTCAAACATGAAGCCCATGGGGGAGTGGCGGTTATAAGGTGAGGGTTTCCCGACCCTTGCGACATAGTCAGCCGGAACCAGTTGTTTGTTACCCCACTTCCCTTTGTGAAGCAGCAGATAGGGGAGTCTCACTGCGTCAGTGGCGCGGAGCGCAATGCTGCCCCCACCAGGAGTATGGGGCAGGGTGGCACCGTTTCGGTGTATCGCATAACCCCAGGGCCCGAAACCCATCGGCCCGGCCAGCTTTTCCTGAATGTACTGCTGCATTTCCATGCCGGTTGCGTTGCGAAGCACAATGGATGCGACATGGGGAGAGGCTGATGCGTAGGAATACCCTTCGCCGGGTTTGGTCCAGAGCGGGGTGCGCAAGGCGGAAAGGTCCTGACCCAGCGGAGTCGCGGGGCGTTCAAGTGCAGTTAGCTTTACCGAGGGGACGCCATCGACGAAGCCGGGATTCGTGCCCTCGCCGTGCAGCCCGCCGGTCATGGAAAGCAGTTGGCCCAGCGTGATATCGGCCTTGGCCGGATCGTCCAGAGGAATGGCGTCGGGCAAATATTTTGCGTTGAAAATCCTGGTATCCAGGCCTTCCGGGAACATATCCTTTTTCTCGGCCAGCATGATCCCGACAGACACGCTGGTGAAGGCTTTGCCGATCGAAGCCATATCCGGATGGGCTTCACGATGGCCCTTTCCGAAATACTTCTCGTAAACCAGATAGCCGTGGCGAACAATCACCAGACCGCCGTGCTGGCTGGTCTCCGTCTTTTGGAAGGCAAACGCCTGATCGAGCCGGTCGAGATCCATTCCGCCAAGCTTGCGAACCTTCGCGGCGTCGGCTAGCGTCCGCCAGCCTCCGTCCTTATCTGGAGGCGGAAAGTAGTCGCCGCTCTCCGCGAACCCGAAGGCCGCACACACAACCACCGCCGCACACAGCGGCATCTTCCATGTAATGTTACCCATCATTGCAGAATACGCCAATCTCAGGTTATTGCCCCTGGTTCATCTAAGCTATCGGAAATCAAAAATACATCTCGACAAGCGTGGGCTCTATTGTATTCAGGAAGCGAAGCCGCACCGTGCCCTGAGCGAAATCGTACTGTGAGGAGTCCACGACCTTGCCGCCAATTTGGATCTCTCTGGGCGCTGATTTCGAAACCACACGGACTACTCCGTTCGTTCCTCCAATGCCGTCGACCCGAAACGAGAAAACTTTCGCGTTCGTCGTCTCGTCGCGAACACGAGCGGCAGCGGCGACCACTCGCTGCCCACCAGATTTATCGGCATTGAGATCGAACAGCAAAAGTCTCGTGCCCGCGCCGACCGTCACTGTGTTCAGAATGGCCAACTCCGGGTCGAACAGATTGATATACCGGCCATTCAACACATAGGGCTTTACCGCCTGGCTTGATTCATCTAAACCTGCGGCGATCACGTAAGGTCCACGCCGCAACACAAGTGAATTCGTCTCTTTCCACGGCAGCCTGACTGCCGCTGCCGCATCCCTAACGGCCCTGCGGATCGCATCTGCGCCTTCAGCCTGGTACGTTAACGCTGCGGGCGAGAGACTTCGCCGAACAACAACACCCTTGCCTGCCTTTTGCAGCCCGTCAAAGTCTGGCGAGAGCCCCAGTTTCCCGAACAGGTGCTGCCGGGGACTCGTATAGGAAAACGGCGCGGTGTTCCACCACTCCCGAACACTGTTGTACGGATCTTTATCGTCATCGATGACAACGAGGGCACCGCCGTTCATCACCCAGCGGGAGAGCGCGTCATGAAACTCAGGCTTCGGTGGCTTCTGGCCCTCATAGGTTAGGAGCAGTAACTTGTATCGCTCCAGAAATCCGGGGGCTGAAGCACTCTCGATCTGGACGGCCTCAACGGGAACTCCTCTTTTGAGCAGCGGCAGCGCGAGCCCGTGAAACGAACCCAGATTTGCATCGGAAGGGTTCGGATCTGCCCTTTGAAACATCATCGTGTCGGAAACCAGGACTCCGGTGTTCGCAGTTCCGGCGCTTTCCCAGCGTGCGTTTGCCTGCTTCATTTCGCCGAGAGCGGTGATCACCGACTGCAGTTCAGTCTCGTATGGCTTCGGAATGCCGACTTTTTCGACCGACGCAGTCGCTGTACCAAACCCGCCCAGGCCTGTCCCGACAGGAGCCAGCTCCTGTTCTTTAACCGTTTTTTGAGGGGCTACGCTTCGCACAGGGTGCAGGCTGTTGAAGACCCGATCCGGCCACGGCATGATCTCGTAATGCCAGACCTCGGGTTGAAAAAGTGAAGCTGCCAGAGTGCTTTCCCAGTTCGTCCGATAGTCAGTCCAGTCGTGGTTCGGATTGTCTTCAATCGGATCGTTGAGATACCAAACGCGCCGTCCCGAAGCGCGTACCAGATTCTGCATCGCGCCGTATTCCAGGAACGCCGTTTCAAAAGTCCGCTCCTTGCGTTTGCCTTCATACAAGTTCGCTGTCCGCGCGGTTCCTGTCCACACCTGCGCGATGTACCCATCCGCACCCACGTCAATCAGAGAAGACTCCGGACTGACAATCCTCCAGTGTGCGTAGTTGACGAGGGAATGCGTTGGTACGTAGCAGCGAATGGTCCGTCCGTGGCTCTTGCCGTACTCTTTGACGAACGAAAATACCTGTGCAAGCGCCCGGCGATACAGAAAATACTTAAGTTTCGATGCGCGGTACTGGGCATCGGGCGACGAGTTGGGTGCCTGCCAAGGTTCGTGATAGTACGCCTGCCACTCCCGCTTGAAATTTTCTTCCCAGCCTCCGCGGGCCCAGAACTCCGGCTCTTCCAGATGGATGGCCTGAGCGCCTGCGTCCCCAATGCCGGGTGCCATCGAACTCGCCATTGAGGTAGTCCTGATACTGCCCCCACGCCACCCCAGTCATCACGTGAGGAATATAGCCATGCTTCACCCAGGTCTCGATATTCCCGGGCATGCGCGCCCCGATGCCGTAAACCATCGCGACATCGGCATTCAGATTGGTACGGGCAGACCAGGGTCCGCTCGTTTGAAAACTCAGCCGTTCGTCCTGACGCCTTTCGCTGCTGCTCCCGCCGGACCAGATAAGTCCGGTCAGCGAGAGCAGCAGCGAGAGGAAGGCAAGAGTTTTTCGGCTCATTATGGTTAGAACGAGAAGCGGCCACCCATTTGGATGTTCCTGGGGCCGTTGCCTTGTCCGGTGAACAATCCGAACTGGCTGCTGCTTTGCGTAGTGTTGGGGCTCGCGAACGTGACGCGGTTTAGAACGTTCGAGGCAGAAGCGCGAAGTTCAAACTTGACCTTCTCGCTGATAACGAAGTTCCTGATGAGCGCCGCGTCTTCCTGAACGGTCCACGGCGTCCGGAGGAAGGAAAGCCGCCGGCCCGTATTCCCGTAGGTCATATTCGCAGGCAGAACGAAAGCTGCGTTGTTGAGATACGGAACGGTGAACGCTTTGGCTTCATTCCATGCGGGGTTCAGCAGAGGAATGTCACCCGTAACTGCGCCCGGCGCGAAACTGCAGCGAGCATTGGCGCCCGCGCCGAAGAAGTTCTGGTTGCAACTAATCGCCAGGGGGGTGCCGCTCACGTAGGTGTGGATCGCAGAAACCTTCCAGTTTCCGAGCACCGCATTTACTATTGCGTTTGAGTTCCCCAGGAACGGTTTACCTTTGCCGAACGGTAGTTCGTAGACGTAGCTGATTCTCAGGTTGTGAGGGGTATCCTGGCTGGCCACCGCCTTGTCGAGGCGGCGATTGTACTGGTTCTGTACCTGCCCATCGCTCGTTCGGTTGGCGTCTTCACCGTTGGAGCCGGAGATGAGCTTAGCAAACGTGTAGGAGGCGAGCACAAACAGGCCCTTATCGAAGCGGTGTTCTAAACTGGCTTCCAACGAGTGATAGGTCATGTGGCCATCGTTCTGGCCGCCCGCATCGCTGCCGATACCCGAGTACTGGGGGAACGGACGAAGAGCCTGCTGTAACTGCAGGTTGGTTGGGAAGCCTGCGTAGGGCAGTTTGAAACCCGCCGCGACCACCGTCGGGTTGTTGATGACGGAACTCACCGGCTGACTCAACAGGGTGCCGTAGATTGCCCAATACTTCGGATCAAGCTGATTCTGCTGCTGCTGGCGTGAAAGAAGTTTGTTCCCGATGGTGGCGTGGTAGCTGGCGCGGAAAACCGAACTTTTGGTCAATGTTCGGTCAATCGTGAAGTTCCAGTCTCCAAAGTAAGGTGTACGCCCGGCCTTCGGGTTGTAGTAGAAAGGAGACTGATTGAGCAGATTGGCGCTGAGCACGGCCGGATCCTTAATAATCGGTTGCAGCGTTGCGATCTGAGTGGCGAAAGACGTAAAGCCATTCCTGGTCAAGTACGAGACGCCGTTCGACAGAGAGTTGGCGATCGCGCCGAACGTGCCACCAAAGCCCTGGATACCGTTATCGGCATTACCGTCTTCGCGCGCCGGCTGGTAGTAGATGGAGGCGCCTGCGCGGATCACAGTCTTACTGTCCATTTGGTACGCCATGCCGAGGCGGGGTCCAAATGCGTTCATTCTGGTTTCACCGAAACGACTGGGCTGGCCATTGACACCCGCATAGACCATGGCGCCAGGCAGGCCACCGGCGGCCGCGTTGGGGCAGGTGGGGCAGAAGTTTGAATTGTGCAGCTTGCGCTCTTCTTTCGGGACCGGGATCTCGTATCGAAGACCGATGTTCAGCGTGAACTTCCTGGTGACCTTGTAGTCGTCCTGCACATACCATGCATAGTAGGGCCAGTGGAAGGTAGTGTCGCCGGGATAACGGAACCCGCCGCCGCTTGCGGTACCGAGCAGGAAAGAAGCCCAATCGGAGCCGCTGGTGGCCACGTTCGGATTACCGGTACCGGCCGCGCTGAAGCTGGCCGTGCCATACGCACCGTTGTAGTCCAGCCGGCGATAGGTGCCCCGCAGGTAGTTAAAACCGAACTTTATATTCTGCTTGCCTTTCACCCAGATGATCTGTTCCTTGAAGTCGATGGTCCGTTGGCGGGAATCGGTAAACACGCTGTTGCCCCAGGTCGCAAAACCCGTCGAATAGGTACTGGAAGTTCCTGGAGCCAGCGGCGTCACCGTGCCGGGCAGATAGGTCGCCTTGGCGAGATCGGCCGGGAAGAGGCTCACATAACCGGGCGCTTCCAAAATGTTACGGCGGTTAAACCCGAGTGTGATGTGGTTCAGAAGCGTTGGCGTGATGGTGTAGTCGTCATTCAGCCGGTGATACTGCACCAGCGAGTCCGAGGGGAAGCCGGTACCCGGCAAACCCTCCAGGGCGTTGATACTGGGTCTCGCCGGGCTGTGGAAGCGGCTATAAAGATAGCTGATCCTGTGCTTATCGTTGAATACATAATCCAGCTTGATGGAGGGCAGGCCGGAGCGCTGCGTCGAATAGCTGCGCGACCGATAATTGTTGGCGATCAGGTTTGGCTGATCCGGATGCGGCAGCAGGGCAATCAGGCGGGCGGCGGTCGCGTCAATGCGGTTCGGGCAGATGACGTCCAGAACGCCGTTACACTGCAGCCGGGGCCGGTCCGCAGCATTCGGAATGATACTGCCGCTCGCATTGAACGGGTCGTAAAGAGGAATTGTCTTCCCTGTTGAATCCACGTTACGGCGCATGTCACCGACTCGGTATTCATCAACGGGGGCGGTTACCGTGGCCGTTGACTGGCCATTTCGCGTCGATGCTTTCTCGTAGGCAAAGAAGAAAAATGCTTTATTGCGTCCATTGAAAAATTTAGGAATGATATTGATATTTTACATATACTCTTCGTCATGGGCATGACGTTTTCTAAGCTCAGCTGGAATCAACAACAAAATATGAATGATTTTATTTAAATAGGATAGTAAAGTGGAACTAGC
>RGPS01000021.1 GCA_010084195.1 Terriglobia bacterium | reverse complement strand
GTCGCCAGCGCCACCTGCAGGCAGAACAGGCCAGCCATGAACGCGTACCAAAGCTCGCGTTCGTCACCACCCAGGAACAGCGTGATTTCCGCGTAGCGCAAAATCACCACACCGACGATCAGTAAAATGCCGTGCCCGGTCCGCTGCCCTGATCTCTCCAAGTGTTTCATTCTGGTGCCATTTGTTTCCTTTTGGTGCACCCGATCAGAGCCTGTCACGCCGCCCGAATTTGTGTTGACATTTAGCAGCCTTACCCTCCATTATAGTGGGAGCGCTTGGGGCTATTTTTAAAAGGTCCGCCGCCGTGCTGGCCTGCAAACCCGGACTGGCATTTAACTTGCATTAACGCTGGAATCAGTTTTTCGATTATTTAAGGAAATTGCGATGATGAAGCTTCTGAAAGGTAGTATCGGCCTCGCGGCTCTCTATTTGCTCGGCTCCGGCCTGGCGCTACAGGGTGCGATTACCTGCACCACCGCCGATTACGTCGGAACATATGCCTTCTACACCACCGGGGCTCTGTTGCAGTTACCGCCTGCCGGCGCGGCCCTTATCGGCCCCTTCGCTCAGGCTGGAATCTTCACTTCAGATGGAGCCGGAAACGTCATCATCGAATCGAATGCCAGCTACAACGGCCTGGTCCTCCCGGGACCCGCCGTGACTACCTACACGATCACTCCGGAGTGTGTCGTTACTTTTTCGCTCACCTTGCCCTTCCCCCTCTCGGTCCCCTCCACCTTCACCAGTGTTCTCAGCACCGGAAACCGGCAGAATGTTGTCATGATCACGGATCCTCCCGGATCCGTGGTGGTTGGTCGCCACGTGAAGCAGGATCAGCGCTTCTGCGCCGTCAGTGACTTTACCGGTGCCTACCAGATCGATATCGCCGGCACCATTTCCAGCCCCAAAGAAGCAGCCGGACTCTTCCAGAGTCTCGGTCGTCTCGTGTCGGATGGCAACGGCAACTTCGCAGGCAAGAGCATTGGCAATTTCGCCGGCCGCCAGGTGACGGAGGATTTCAAAGGTACTTACGATGTCAACGGCAAATGCGGCCTGACTCTGAAGTACGTAACCACGACCGGCCAGTCGGCCACCATTGGTGGCTATCTCGGCGGACACGGTGACTCGGCCGCAGTCATGGTCCTGAACCCGGGCTGGGCTGTGTCCGGTATGCTTCGGGCTCAGCAGTAGCCACCAGATGATCGCGACCCAGACAATGCGAAACTTGAGGCCCGGTATGCGCCGCTTTCTTGCAGTTCCCTTGATTGGCCTGTTGCTGTCCACCCTCGCCCTCGCGCAGTTCGGCGGTCGCGACGGTGATGTGGTCATCTACATGGTTTCGGCGAAAGGTGCCGGAGATCCGGTCGTCGTGCCTACCACGACGGTCAACACCCAAACCGGCTTCCAGACCATCGACCCCCTGAAGCAGGCGCTCCAGCCGTTCGGTGTGGATTTCCCCGGCGAGTTCTTCGTCACCCTGCATACAGAGGCCAACGATAACTTTCGGTTTGTTGTCCAGAAGGAAGATATTCTCACCCAGCACAATCGCTTCCTGGGGCCGGGTAAGGTCATGATCATGCAGGGTCTGGACCGCCTCATCATTCCTGGTAAGGCACCAATCGACTTGACTGCCGGCCTTTATGCCCCGTTTCCGCAGGATGTTGATTTCGGCCCGGAACTCCCCATAATAGAGGCGAATTCTTTCCTCTGGACTCCGGCTACGATGTTTCCCCTCATCACCCCGGCTCCCGACACGTACAAGGGGCCGCAGGTTCCCGCGAATCTGACGGGCAGTGAATATGTCCTGACGCTGGGGCAGTTCCTGGGAATCATCCCGTTCCGCGGCTGGGACAAGCTTTACCCGGCTGGTAACTGGCCGCAGGGTATTGACGAGAAGTTTATTGAGCGCGATGCAGCGCTCGGTGTTACCGTCCGGGTACTGCGGATTCGCGGCGGACGTAAAACTCCACCGTTCATTATCCGGGCGAATACCCATATCGCGGTGCTTTCAGGCAGCGTCCAGATTGCCCCTGTGGGCGGCGCTGCGGTGACGCTTGGAACCAAGCAGTATGCCTTCGTTCCGAATGGATTTGCGATCACTTTGTCAAATCCGAAAGCATACACAGGCAGTGCGCAGTAACATGATTTTGGTCGGCAAACAGGAGCGGTATGGCAGATACCTATGATGTAATCATTATCGGGGCGGGTTCCGGCGGGGGCTTCCTGGCGGGCCAGATTGCGCCCTATGGATCGGTCCTGATCCTCGACGCTGGCACTTGGTACAGCGAAGTTCCAAATCCGGGGGTTGGTTCTCCGGAGCGCCGCAAGCTTTCGACGCAGGTAAACCTCGGCAACTGGCTTCCTGGCGATCTGTCCTCGAATGCAGGGAAGCTCTTTTTCACGTACCCGATGTACATGGATCAGTCGAATCCTTTTGCTGCCACGGCTCAGCGCGAGCCAAGGGTCGTAGGTGGCGGTTCGTTCATCAATGCGGGGGCGTGGCTGCGTCCCCGCCGTGTGGATTTCGACGGCTTCAATGAAACGACCGGTGTTCGAACCTGGACCAAGCGTAACTTTGAACCGCATTTCCTGCGTGCCGAAAAGATTCTCAACGTCCACCGCGAGGATCGGCAGTTCTGGAACAAAGCCAGCGTTCAATATGAGCGGGCGGCCATCGGTATGGGCATACCGGTTTTTGAGACGGCGTCCAACCGCAAGAATTGTATCTACTGTGGCCACCGGCTGAATGCTGGTATGCCCTGCAAATACGATTCGCTGATGAGCACGGCGCATACGCAGATTCCGAAAGCCGTGGCCAGTGGTGCGGTTGTCCACGACAATGCGACCGTCACCAATATCGAAGTCAACAACGGCGTTGCCACCGGAGTCACCTATACACGCGGTGGCCAGACGATCACCGCCGATGCACGAAAGCTGGTAGTTCTGGCAGCGGGAGCCATCGGCTCCCCCTTGATTCTCCGTGACATGGGACTGCACCTCAAGAATAAAAATGTCGGCCAGCATCTTCGGGCCCACCCCGGTCTACCGGTGGACGTTCTGCTGCCCGGCGACGATTGGGGCATGGACCGTGGCTACCAGTGGAATATCTTCCACCACGCCATGAAAGATAACGGCGATGCCAGCGATGCCGTGATTCATGCCAGCGCGGGTTTCGCGTCCACAACTTCGTGGGTCGCTGCCGCCTATAAGATCGGTGCCTTCGGTCGCCCCTACAAAGATGTCATGCGACAGTTCAAGAGCCGCTCCGGTGCCTTCATCTTCGAAATGAAGCCCAATGTGAAGGGCTTTGTGACTGGTTCCCGTGCTAATCCCGTTATCAGCTATCCGGTCGCCGGAAAGAACGGTTTGCTGGAAGACAAAACCCTGAACGATTTCATCCTGGCCCTCCGGCAGATTACCGACGTCTACAAGAAGATGGGGGCTTACAGCAGTTTCCCGAACCCCAATGACCCCGATCCGGTACTCAAGCAACAAATGAGTCTGTTTGTGACGACTTCTGGTGCACTCCATCCGCAGGGTACCTGCCGCGCGGGATCGACCAAAGAGAATTCCGTGGTGAATGAAGACATGATGTCGTGGGACGTGAAAAACCTCATGATTTGCGATGCCAGCGTAATCCCCGACCACATTAGCTCCAACCCGAACGCCATGATTATGGCCGTGGCCAGTCGCGCGTCGGATTATGTGAATGGCCAGATTCTCGGTGCCAAAGGCTTTACCTCGGCGCTGCAGGAAAATCCGGAAGTGGAGGTGGCGCAGTGAGTCGAGTTCGCGAGTCTCTGGTGGCGATGGAGCAAACGCTCTCCCGTCGCACGTTCTTTGGCCACATGGTGAAGGCTGCCGGCGTCGGGGCGGTCTACGATCAATTCGGCGACAAGTTGTTTGGCCTCACCGTACAGGAAGCTGCGGTAAACTACCAAACCGCCATCAAGGTCTTCGGCGCATTCGCCCGCATGGTTATCCCGGTGGATCACGAGCCCGGTTGGGCAACCTTTGATCCGGGGATTACCGAATATGGTCTGAACGTCTTCATTCGTCAGGTCTTCAATCTGGGCAATACGCTGGCGTTTGACGGTTTCACTCAGGCTGTGGTCGCGTTCAACGACACCCCACCGGTGATCACATATGGTCCGAAGTTTCTGGATATGAATCTGGAAGCGCAGGGAACCTACCTCTACAACATTCTCAGCGGCAACTTCGAGAACGACGGCGTACAGGATCTCCTTTCCTTCGCCGCAGTTTTCATGCTCCTCGGTTGTAAGCAGACCTTCTTCCAGAACTACCCCAAGCACCTTGCGGTGCCAAATTCAGAATTCCAGGTCCTGACCGGTAACACGCCGAAGACGGGCTGGGACATTATGGGCTTCCGTGGCCCGGTCGGTGCGGAAGAAGAAAAAGCGCTGCGGGCGAGAGCTCAGGGAGCTCCCGAATACCCGGGGGTTGACTTGCGCAACCCCTATATCTAGATGGTCGAGCCGGCAATTAAGCAAGGACATTCATGAAGCGTTTCTTAATTCTGTTAATAATCGCGGCGCTGGCTCCTTCGGGAGCCTATTCGCAAGCGCGGCTGAACACGACGCAATTTGTCGTAATCGGAGAAGGTATTGCCGCCGGCATGGCGGATTTTGCGCTGCGCCAGGAGTATCAGGCAAATAGTTTTCCCGCCCTGATGGCGAAGCAATTCAAGACCAATTTCCCTCAGCCTTTGTTTGAGGCTCCGGGGATAGGTAGTGCTCCGGGATATCCGACATTGCCGGTGAAACTCCCCGGAACCCAGCAAGGCTCGGTCCGGACACCGTTTCCTCCACCT
This sequence comes from Terriglobia bacterium, assembly GCA_010084195.1. Taxonomy (GTDB): domain Bacteria; phylum Acidobacteriota; class Terriglobia; order Bryobacterales; family Bryobacteraceae; genus BOG-234. Next base: position 40,758 of record RGPS01000021.1, on the reverse strand, counting down.
CTTTTCATATTCAATCTTTCGGTCCCGGGCATGACGCTGAGTGAGGCTCTGAACTGGAGGCCACAGTCGCCACTTGTTCAGAAGGACACTCACCAGACACTGATGAACATGACGCTGGGCTACCCGGCGTTAATCGTCGGACCGAATAAGCCGCTTTGGACGCCGGTTGAGTACGCGATTCAGATGAATCCCACCATCGTCCTGGTGGAACTCGGATACACGGAAGTTCTGGCAGCGGCTACTTCAGATGATGCCACAAAGTTGCCGGATGTGGCGAAATTCCGGGCTGATATGGATACACTCCTCAAGCGCATCAAGGGGACGTACGCCGAACTCATCGTCCTGACAATCCCCGACCCGACTGATACCGCATATTTTACGAGTGTGGCTTCCGCCCCGAATTATGTGGGCATGTCGTCCGCCCAATTACAAAAAATCTTCCGACTGAAAGCCGATGACTATCTGACTCCCAACGGGATGATGTTGTTGGGCAATCTGGTGCTGGCGGATGACTTCAACCCCTTCCTGAATCCGTTGTTCCCGGGCATGGCCTCGTTCTTCCCCGGAACCGTTGTGAGCAATGCAACAGCGATGGCAGTTAAGGCGAGGGTTGCCGCGCTCAATACAGAAATCAACAGCGCGGCAAGAGCCGTCACCGCCAATACTTATGACCTGCAGGCCTTTTTCAATGGCGTCCGGCGCACTGGACTGACTGTTGGTACGAAGAGCATGACCGCCAATTTCCTCGGGGGGTTCTACTCTTTGGACGGCTACTACCCTGGTTCTACGGCGCAAGCCCTGATCGCCAATAACTTGCTGACGCTGCTGAACACGACCTACAAAAGGACCTTCCCGATGGTAGACGTAAACGCGGTTAATGACACAGATCCGGCATGGCGTCTGCGCCCGGCTTTCCCGACATCTGTACCTGGCGCACGGGCCGCCAACCTCCCCGAAACGGGTGGTGACCAATGAATCTGTTAAACGCAATGAAACGAAAGAGTTCCCTGACTTCCGTACTTCTTCTTGCCTCGCTCTCTCTGGCGGGGACGACTCCGGCGCTGGCAGCCTTTCCGCCCTTGCCGGTACCTCTCAAGTTGCCCCAGAGCCTGTTTCAGGTGCTGCCGGTTGATAAGGAAGGCAGCTTCATGGGCGATGCGGTACGAATTACTGATTGCCCAAAAAATACTGATAACCCCCTCGGCACTTGCGGGGCGGTTCAGTTCGGTGGTGTGGCGCTCTACAACAGTCACCTTTCGGGACCCATTCAGGTGCGGTTCTCGCCCCCAGTCAACAACATTTCGCACTTTGAAATTAGCCATCCGTTCGATTTAACCGGCCCGGATGTTGTGATGCGGGCACCGCAACTTTACCTGTTTGGCGCGACAAAAAATGCAGTCCTCGATTCGTTCAATAATTACTCTTCCGGGAATCTGAATCTGCTGACCGGCGAAGTGACGAACCTCAACTATCAGGTCATTATGTTCAACATCTTCTACGGTGCATTGGGCCTTGTGAATCCGAAGCTGAAGGCTCCGGTGTTCACTTTCCCCGGGACTTACGGGTCCGCCGACATTAAGTTCGAACAACGCGCCGATGGCCTCCTGGACCTGACGTTCTACGGTTCAACCTTCCTTCCTCTGGGCAATAACATCAACGGCGATCCGGTTCGCCTGCCGATGCCCTTCTGTGGGCCGAACCTGCAATGCGCGAGTATCCAGGTTCCCGGTATGAGTCTTCACCCTCACCTGAGGATCACGACTAAGCCGACTCCGCCGACTCCTTCCTGTGGTAACCTTTGCCCCGACATTCAACCCAATACGGTCATTGAGACTACGCTCAACGCGAGATTCTCGAGCATCGGCGATGACTTCAAGCTGAACATCCCGCAGTTGGGCGGTGAAGGCATAGGCCGCTCTCAGATGCAGGGCCGCATCATCCTGCAGTTTGGTGATCGGACGGGTGATTATGTTCCGGTTTCGATCAGCGCACAACCGCCCTCGGGGCTTGTTGTGCCGCCACCGCCCTTCCCCGTCCCCGGGCTCTCCCTGGGCTTTGTTGGCCACGATGAGAAGCTCCGTTTCCCGAACGCCACATACGACGTGAAAGAAGTTGCCATCACAGACGATCCCTTTGATATTCCCGTGGGCGAATACAACATGCGGACCGGTCAGTTCATTGGTGACACTCAGTGGCGAACTTTTTGGAATCAGGACGTGTTACTTGCCATTCTGGCCCAGAACAACGGTCGCCTGATCCCAGCTTCGTTTTTCCTGAAGGGACCAGCCAAAATCCAGAAGGGACCCAACAACTCCGTCGTCTTCCGATACGACGGTACCGAATTCCGGCCCTTTGACGGCTTCGTTTTCCCGAATCCCGATGTGAACAATGCGGCTATTTCCTACACTGCGGGTCCGGGGTCCATTTTGACACCATTCTTCAAGATGCAGTCTGTCCTCTCGCAGGACTCGCCGGTCCAGACCATGACAGGCAGTCAAAATAACGTGCTGTCCTCATTTGGCGAGACTTTCTCATACAGCTATCAGGTTCCCTGCAACGCTCCCGGGCAGCCGGCGAGCTTCAGCTACACCAATACAGCCACCGGCAAAAGCGGGGGGGCGTTCAAGATGGATAATCTGGTGGCAGTCTCGTGCATCAACTCGCTCACCTCCAAACTGGGAGCGGGGAACTATGACACCATCAACTTCACCGGATTTGGTAGCTGGAGCAAAGATGCCGATGACGGTTTGCATGTGGTCACCGTCCAGGTTTCGACCGCTGCCGACGCTCCCTACATCTCAATCTCTGTTGATGGCGGTGTCTCCGTGGTGAACACGAAGCCGGCGGAGATTCCGGTTCCCTAATGCGAAGGATACGTGAGACAAAAACCACGATGCCAAGGGTCAGCAGCAGCAATGGAGACAGGAAACATATGAACAAAATCGCGCGCTCAATTGTTTCGGTAGCGCTGGCTGGACTGCTGACTTGCTCCGTGACACAGCGACTCGAAGCTTCGGCATTCGCCGTGAATGAACTCGGTGCCCGGGCTATGGGTATGGCCGGGGCCTTTACATCGATCGCGGACGACGCTTCCGCGCTGTTCTTTAACCCTGCCGGGATCGCGTTCCTCGACAAAACCAACATGCAGATGGAGGCGCTGGCAGTGAATGGGCAGTTCCACTTCACTCCGACGAATCCGCCCCCAGGTACCGTTGTTCCGGCAAAGGGCTTCTCGGGTGCGATCCACCAGCCATTTATTCCGGTGGCCAGCTTATATGCCAGTCATCGCCTGAACGAGAAATGGGCCATTGGTTTTGGTGCATTCACGCCAAACGGTCTCGCCAGCAACTTCACGAATTTCAACGACGGTGATCCGGCCAACACTAAGTTCTCCGGACGCTGGGCCGGCACCCGGGCGAAACTGGAGCAGTACTGGTTCACCCCGACGGTGGCCCGCCGCATCACTCCGAATCTGGCAATTGGAGTTGGGATTGCGTTTGTTCACACGCACATCTTCCTCCAACAGAGTCTGTTCAATCCGAATGACGACAATCCGACCAGCCTGTCGCTGGAACTGGCTAGCCAGATCTTCCCTGGTGTGGACCCGAAGCTCGCCTACGCATCCTTCGCCCGGTTGCTGCCGGAAGGTCGGCATCGCGCTGCAGCGACTGCGAATAAGTACGGCGCGACGGCCGGACTTCTGTATAAGAACCGCGAACATAAGTTCAATATCGGCATCAATTACCGGTCCCATGTGGTGTCCCACCTGACGGGGAAATCTGCCTTCGCTTTTAACAAAAACAGCGCTGTTCTGCCATTCCTTCCGAAGGATCGTGGTTTGGAGGTATTGTTCCCGAACCAGGCAATCCGCGGCACGTTTACGACGCCGGGACTTTATGCCCTTGGCTTCTCGAAGAGCGAACTTATGGGTGGGACCTTTGGCGTTGATGTCAAGATGCAGGACTTCAGCCGCTTTCAGGATTTCCCAATCAACTTTACGAAGAACACGGATGCCAAGGGGCGCCCGACTGCCACCGGACCGGAACTAAGACTGAACTTCCAGTTCCGTAACTCCGTCATCTTTGCCACTGGCTATGAGCACCCGATGCCGCAACTCAAGGTGGGTGGTTTTCTCGGTGGCATTCTGGCTAGTCTGGCGAAAGATGCAACTATCCGGGCCGGCTATTCCTACGACAAGTCTCCTGTTCCTGAATGGAGCGTTGGGCCGCTGTTTCCCGACAGCAGCCGCAACAGCTTCACGACCGGGCTGACTAAAAAGCACGGTTCGTTTGACATGTCCATGTACTACCAAGCAATGTTCTTCGACCGAGTGACCAGCAACGTTACGCAAAACGAAGCACAGGGAACGAACGGCATCTACAAGAGTTACGCTAACCTGCTGGGCATGGGAATGCGCTGGCGTGTCGGCGGCCATGACGGTAAAGTCCAGTAGATCGAGCCTGACTTCACGGAATAAACAGAACCCCGGTGTTGCGTCTGCAACACCGGGGTTCTGTATTAGTGTGCCGGGAGGGCCGGTAATGGGCGATAACGCTGCGGCTCGGCTGTTGGTGGTGCTTCCCGGAGGGGCTGGGTGAGGCGGGCACGGGAAACCTCTAACCTCCATCGGCGAGAGGCTTTGTCCGAGGACCCCACGTACGGTGGTGTGCAGGGAGGATCCGTACTCCCCTCGTCGCGAATTACGGCAGGATAACGACGGCGGGTTTTATTGTTACCGCCGAACAGCACTAAGTTCGACAGGGCGTTGGGGTTCTGATAGACCAGAAGCCCGACATAGGGGGCGCCCGCTGCGAGTGAAACATTGACACTCACGAAGCGTGGCAGAGCATCGGACGCATCCTTGCCCCAAGAGCCAAATCCACTGAAAGTAATGGTGTCATAGTCGCCGGGTCTGGCCACAGAGTTCAGAGTGTTCGCAGAGGATACCGCTCCGAGGCCGGAGACAAAGCTTCGCGGCGGCGAAGTCGCATGAACCACAAGGACTTGTGGCTGTGTTGGCGATTCCCTGGAAGTGATCGCCGGACCAGCGCTGGCATCCGGCAACTCCGACAGGCGATAATACCCTTAGATGGCAGACGAATTTGATCGCAAGTACTTTCCCGAAGCAGTGCAGACCGCGTTTGCGGTATCGTTGGGGGCCGCCTATACCGGCTTCAACGCAATGATTACTCCGATGGAGTCGATTCCGAAATTCGTCGGTGAGGCGAAAGCCCTGATTGAACTCCCGGAGGACTGTGTACGTTCACCCCAGGGGATCGCGGAAGCTCTGGCCGGAAATGTGATGAGTAAGGGTGTTGAATTGATGGCCACCTTTAAGATGGCCGGCGAAAAGTTTACTGAAGAAGCGAAAAAGTAGCGTCAAGCCGGGGTTTCGGTTCCAGATTCCCCGAACGTAAACCATGCGCCTCCGCCATTTCATTGCCTACCTGCAGCGCTTTCTGCGGGTCAATTTCATTATTCTGCCTCGTCTGTGGCTTGCCTTGTGGCGCTTTGTCACGGGTCGCCCCACCGACGGTGCGGAGCTGCTGCGCAGTGGTCTGGAGAAGATCGGTGGCTGTTTCATCAAGTTTGGCCAGATTCTTTCGCTGCAAATCGACACGTTGCCGAAAGCGTATTGCGATGCTCTGTTGGGGTTGCTGGACAGGGTTCCCACCTGCACTCGGGAACAGGTAGACCAAATTATGCTGGCTGAGCTGGGGGCGTTGCCTGCGGCGCTTTTTGGTGAGTTTGACTACCAGGCGGTGGCTTCCGCGTCGATCGGGCAGGTGCACAAGGCGAAGTTGAAGGACGGTACGCCGATTGCGGTCAAGGTCCAGAGGCCGGGAGTCCGGGAGGCCTTCCAGCGCGATCTGCAGTTGATGCGCAGCTTTATTGTTGTGATTTTTCTGTTTGGAATCCGCAGTCTGTATTTCATGCGCGATCCGGTTCGGGAACTGGATTCCTGGACGGGCGACGAACTGGACTACCGCCGGGAAGCGACCCAGTGCGATCTGCTGGGGCGAAACGCCGAGGGGTCGCAGACGGAACGCATTCCGAAAGTTTACTGGAACCTGACAAGCTCGCGCGTCCTTACAATGGAGTTCCTGGAGGGGCCCAGCGTCTCTGCGTATTTGCGGATGGTGGATAGCAACGACACGGCTGGAATCGAGGCGCTGAAGCAGGGCGGGTTTGATCCTGCGGTGTTTTGCGACAACATCATCGCCAACTTCCTGCGGGACGCGTTTCACCATGGTGCATTCCATGCGGATCTGCACCCGGCGAACCTGCTGATTCTGCCGAATAACGTGGTCGGATATGTGGACTTCGGTATCGTGGCTAAGCTGACTCCGGAGGCCCGCCGCAAGCAGATTGAACTCACGCTGGCTTATGCGGGGGGGGTGTCGGACGCGATTCACCGCGAGTTCCTGAACATCTGCATGATTACGGACGGGGCTGATGTGGAAGGTATGCGGCGACGGATTGGTGAGATGACGCGAACGTGGTATGCGCAGCCGTTTATCAACGGCAAGGTGCGGTTTCGGGTCACCGTAACGAAAGCCATGATGGATTTGCTGGAGGTCTGCCGGAACTACGGTGTTCTGGTGGATCGGGAAATGATCAAGTACATTCGCTCGACGGTTCTGGTGGATGGCCTGGTGACGAGGCTGGCACCGGGGTTTGACATCGCCGGGGCGCTGCGTCATGCGGTGGAATCGTACATGATTGAGGAGTCGAAACGGAAGATTCTGTCGGCGGGCGGGGCGCTGTCTCTGGTGACTGACCTGACGGTGTGGCTGCAGAACGGACCTGCGTCCATGGTTCGGGCGCTGGATCTGTTCGAGCGACGGCAGGTGGTTTTTCGGGCGTCGGTAACGGCTCCGCCGAAGCAGCAAAATGCAGCGGCAATGCGGACGATGGCGACGGCAGGGGCGCTGGCAATTGCTTTGGTATTTGTCGCTGCCACGGGGGGGACGGAAGTTCTGGCTACGCCTTCATTTTTCACTTATATTGCTGTGGGTTTTGTGACATCATGGAGTCTCTGGCTGCTGGTTTCATTGTGGCGGCAACTTCGAGCCCGACCGGATTCGGCGGGTTAAATCCGTAACAGATTTGTGATCTAACAGGAGGTTCAGGAAAATGCAGGAATTGATTAACTCGATTGTCCGGCTTTCAGCGGCCGCGACTCTTTACAGCATGCAGCAGGTTCAGAGCAGTGTTTCTGACTTCGATACCAAGGAATCGCTGCAGAGTCTGCGCCAGGTAATGGATGGCGTGGCGAGCGCTCTGATTTCGAAGCTGGACGAGAGCAAGAAGGAAATCCTGGTGAATATCACGGAGACCGGGAGTGATGTTGCCGTGGCGATTGAGCGGGATATCAAAGAGATTCGTGACACCGCGGATGACGTGTTCCACCGGACGCTAAAGGCTACGAAGGAAATCAGCCACATCGGTAAGCACCGTGAGGCGACGGCCAGCGAAGTGAAGCCGATGGCGAGTGTTAAGAAAGCCGCGACATCTCCTCGCAAAGCAAAAACTGCCGCAGCGAAGAAAGCCTAAGCCACAGCGGCTTGGAATGCGGATCGGCGGATTCGGAGTCCGTTGCGCTATCCTTCCAGTTTCGGCTTTGGCTGATTTGGCCCCTGCCTTTTTCACTTTCATTTGACGCTCACACTTCCAGTTCCTGCTACCGTTTTTGGCCGATTGGGCCTGCAATCGGACTCACTGATACGCCGCTCCGGCGTGCAGACGGAGGTCCTTGGGGTGCGCCTGCGGCAGGCCCTGGAGGAACTGGGCGGGGTCTACCTGGCATATGGTGTTTTCCTGCAGTGGCGCTCTGACGTGCTGACGTCGGGTGAGATTGAGGCTCTGGCGGGGCTGAATGTCGAGATCACCGGGCTGTCGCGCGGGGAAGTTGAGGGAATGCTGGCGGCAGAACTTGGTGCTGCCGGTGCCGCGCTGGCTGCTTCGCTCTGTGAGAAGCCGGTTTGGAGGACACTCAATCGAACTGCGTTTGCGGGCAAGGTCCAGGATCAGGAGGTGGTTGTCGAGGTGGCTCATCCGGCAGCAACCGAGGATGAAATTGCGGCCTTCCGTTCCGGGGTGGCGCAACTGGGTTCGCCACAACTGTCAGGCTTGCAGTCACCGGTGGTGCTGAACGAGTTTGTGGACTGGCTTCGAACCAGCGAGACGCTGGAGAACGAACGGGCCTATCTGGATGCGATCAGCCAGTATGGCGGGGATACCGGGGCGGTGTATCCTTTACCGATTCCGATGTTGTCTACCTCCAGGGTGATGGTTTGGGCCACCGTGGATGGTACTCCCGTTGAGGCACTGGTACAGAAGGGCGACCCCTCCGTCTGCGGCTTGATTGCCCGCGCTGTTCTGGAGCAGTTTTGTGCTCTGGGGATGGTGGAGTGCGATCTCAGGCTGGACAGCATGGTGATTACTGCGTCCGGCAAGCTGGGTTTCCGCCGACTGGCAAGACCGGCCGCTACCCCGCCGGGGCTTTCTGCAGCAGCCCTGGAGTACGTGGCCGCTGCTATCGCCCGGGATGCTTCGCTTTCGTCCCGAACCCTGCTCCGGCTGGCGATCTCTTATGAATCACCCTTGCTGGAGAAAGAATTGATTTCACACTTGTCTGCGGTGGACCCGGAGCTGAAGGTGCATCGGTGGTTCCCGCAGAGTGCGGAGACGTTTGAGGCCAATTGGCGCGCTGTTTCCAAACTGGGTGTAGCGAGACATCTGTTTCTGGACTGCCTGCATCGCAATCTGGTGGCAATTGGCTATTGGATTGGGGATACGGTGCGGCTGGGAGCTCCTCCGAAAGATCTGATTGCTGACGCCCAGTGGCCGGTGGTGGGCCGAATCCTGCAGGCCCGGGTTGCCGGGCTGATGAACGTGGATGACGCGGCGCAGTGGGCGGCGAGTACGGGGTTGCTGGCTCTGGGGGTTATGAAAGAGGCCAGCCGCCTGGCCGGAGAAATTCGGGATAACCGCCTCAGCATGGGGTTCGACATTACGACGGCACCGGAAAGGACGGAATCCACGCGTCCGGTGTGGTTGCTCCCGTTGGGGGCGCTGGTGCTTGGGGTACTGCTGGTGTGCTTGCGGTGGGGGAGTCTGGCTCCGCCTGGTATGATGATTCCGGTCAGAATGCTGACACTTGCGGCGGTCGCAGGGCTGTTTTGGATAGTATTGAGAATACGCTAACAGGTAGCTGAAAGACGCATGACGCTGAGCGAAATAATAAGAAATATTGAGTTTTTTTCCGGACTCGACCAGAAGACCCTCCGTCGCATTGAGGAGGACGCTATCGTCTGCCAGTTTGAGTCAGGCGAAACGATTGTGAAAGAAGGCGAGCTGGGACTCGGCATGTATGTCGTGATCAGCGGCAAGCTGGAGGTGTCGAAGAAGATTCCTTCCGGCAATCTCAAGCTCGCCGAACTGGGCCCTTCGCAGTTCTTTGCGGAGATGTCTCTGATTGACGACAAGCCCCGGTCGGCGACCGTGACGACTCTGGAGACAGCGGAGTGTCTGTTGCTGACCCGCGACAGTTTCCTGAAGCTGATCGAGAAGAGCCCGCAGGTTGCGGTTCGAATGGCGAGAGTTCTGGCGGCACGGCTGCGTGTCGCTGGTGACGCTCAGGTGGCCACACACACCACTTCGGCACCTGCAGCGGCGGCGTACGAACACCATGCTCATGCTGCGTCTTCGGGGCCTTTACCGGGGTCGGCGAAAGCTGTGATTCATGAACAGCTGATGAATGCTTTCGGCCCGCTTTATTCGATGAAAGCGATGACGCGATTTTCGGTGGCGGTGCTGGGGTGCCCGGTGGAGGGCAGTGCGCTGAATGCGATTGACGAGATTCGGATCGGCGAGATAAAGATCTTTCTTCTTCCTGCCGATGAGCCTGTGGAGTTGTCGATTTCGGCATACGGCGCGGGCGAGTTCAATCTGGATGTGTTTCACCCGGATGTTGTGGGGCCGATACATTTCGGGCCGGTGGGCATTCGGGAGGAAGACAGTTTCCGTCTGAGTCTGCCGAGGTTTGAGTTGTCGAGCCTGACAAGTGTGGGGGGCGTTTAGATGCTGGGACGTTTGTCGGTGCGGCGTAAGGCCGTGCTCACGCTGGGGTGTGAGCCGGCCGTGATCTATGACATCCTTGCCGACTACGGCAGCTACGTGGAGTGGATGCCGAAAGTCATGAGTTCGACTGTGATTGGGCGCGAGACGAATTTCGCTGTTGCGGAACTGGAGTTCGCCGCGAAGCCGGCATACAAGTTCACGCTGGAGTGCATGCACGCGCCGCCGCAGATGGTGATTTCGCGGTCGATGAGCGGCCATCCTCTGACGCTGAAGCTGGAGTGGAAGATCACGTCTCCTTCGCCGGGTGCGTCGAAGGTGGAATTGATGGTGGAGGGTCCGGCGAAGTTTCTGGCGATGGTGGGAGGCTATGCGACGGTGATGAACCCCGGGGCGACGCTGAAGGCCCTGAAACAGCAGGTGTCCACACAGGCACCGACCTTGCCGGCGGGGGAAGTTCTGATCGATATCTCTGAGGGCGAAGACGGTTTGGTCTGCACCTACCTGGGTAAGAAGTACAAGATGGAGGCGATGGGCTAGAGATGGTAAAAACTGCCACTCAGATCAATTGGGGCCGTGCGGATGTCTACGCCGTGCTCTCTGACTTCGCGAATTATCCGAAGTGGTTTCCTGGCTGTGAAGGCCTGGTGATTTACAGTGCCACGGAGAACACGACCATTGTGGACATCACGCTGAGTGGTATGAAGCGCACCGTGATGAATCTGAAGTACGAGTGCGAACCGGATGTTCTGATCAAGTTCGAACTGGTGAAGCCCGGTGACGTGAATGCCTATGTGGGCAGCTACCGGCTGATGAATGCCGACAGCGGGTCGGGCGTGGTGCTGGTGCAGGAAGTGAACCTGGATGCCGGGGCTCCGCAGTTCATTGTGGACCGGATGATGAAGAAGTCTCTGGAGGCCTGCGGAGCGGCTCTCATCAAGATGGCGAAGGAGCGCCCGGCGAGCGCTCCGGCAGGGGGCGGGGCCTCGGCTGCTCCGGTAGCTGCGAAGAAAAAGCGGGCTCGGTGTTTGCTGCGGGTGGTGAAGACGGACTCCGGCGAAGAGCAAATCTGGTACGGCGGCAAGACGTTTGTCAGCAAGTAGAGTTTGAAGACGCTGTTCGCCGGGCCTGGGCTGGCCCCTTCCTTACGGGCGGGGTTCGGTAGCGGGTCGGAGTTCGGTAGCGCGATGGTGGCAGCGCCTGGCGGCTCGGTACTCTGGAAAAGTATGCCACAAAACGTTATCGTCAACGGGGACGTCCTAACCGACCAGGAGATTAAGGCCGGGGTTGCCACTTTCCGGCAAGAACTGGAGGCTCGTGAGGGGCCGCTGAGCCTGGAGCAGCGCATGGGTTTGCGCAACCATGTGATCAACGATTTGATCGGGCGTCTGGTGGTGGTACAGGAGGCGCAGCGGCTGGGTTTGGCACCGGCAGAGGAGCAGGTGTCTGAATTGGCTTCGACGCTGGTACCGCGGGGCGATGGCGAAGAGGGCTGCCGGGCGGGTGTCGATGAAGAAGTGGTCCGCAAAGAAGCGCGGGACCGGATTCTTGCCGAGAGGCTGATTGAGCACTGGGGCAAGGGCGTGAAGCCGCCGACCAAGGGTGAAATCCGCGAGTATTACAAGAAGAATCGTGAGCGGTTTGTGCAGCGGGAGATGGTGCACGCGGCGCACATCGTGAAGAATTTCGATGCAGCGAAAGAAGTGACGGCAGAAGCTCGCGAGCTGATGGCCGATTTGCACGAACGCCTGGTGGCCGGTGAAGATTTCGCGCATCTGGCAACAGAGTATTCGGATTGCCCGGAAAAGGGCGGCGACCTTGGGTTTTTCCCGAAGGGCACCATGGTGGACGAGTTCGACGAGCAGGTTTTTGAACTGCCGGTGATGACGCCCACGCCTGTGTTCGAGACGCCGTTCGGGCTCCACATTGCGATGGTTTACGAGAAGCGCCCGGCGGGTATCGCCTCGCTGGAGGAGATTGGGCCGAGCATCGAGCAGAGACTGCTGCGGACGCTGCAGGATCACCAGGTGGAGCACCAGTTGACGGAACTTCGGCGGAAGGCTGTGGTTCGCACGGAGAACGTGTAAATGTCGGCTGTTCCGAACCCGTGCTGCGCGCCGACGAAGGCGCGGGCGGTGGCGTTCCAGGCTTCGTGCACGAGGTCGGCCGAGAGACTTCGGGTTGCGGCGGGGTCGGTGGAAAACATGGTCCGGCTGGACGGTGCCCGCTTCCTGATGGGGGGCGAAGATTGGGACGCGATTCCGGCGGATGGGGAAGGGCCGGTGCGACCGGTGATTGTGGATCCGTTTTACATGGATCGGTATCCGGTGACGAACGAGGGCTTCGGGGAGTTTGTAGCGGCTACCGGGTATAAGACGGAGGCGGAAGCGTTTGGGTGGTCGTTTGTCTTCGAGGGGCATCTGCGTTCAGGCAGATCGGGCGAGCAGGCGAATGAGGCGTTTCCGGAGCATCCGATTGGCCTGCGCTGGTGGCGCAAGGTGGATGGCGCGACCTGGGATCATCCGGAGGGTCCGGATACCAGTGTGGCGGGGCGGGAGCACTACCCTGTAGTCCACGTTTCGTGGCATGATGCGGCGGCCTATGCAGCCTGGGCGGGGAAGCGGCTTCCGACTGAGGCCGAGTGGGAGTTTGCGTCGCGGGGTGGTCTGGAGCACGCGCGGTTTCCGTGGGGGGATGACCTCACGCCCGGGGGTAAGCACTTGTGCAACATCTGGCAGGGGACGTTTCCGGACTACAATTCGGCTGAGGATGGCTACGCTGGGGCCTCTCCGGTGGATGCTTATCCGGCGAATGGTTTTGGGCTGTTCAGTATTACGGGGAATACGTGGGAGTGGAGTGCGGACTGGTTTTCGCCGGACTACCACCTGTTTGGGACGAGGGTGAATCCGGTGGGTCCGGCTGAGGGTACGAACCGGGCGATGCGGGGTGGTTCGTATTTGTGCCATGCGTCGTACTGCAATCGGTATCGGGTGGCGGCGAGGACGAAGAACACGCCGGATTCGGCTACGACAAACATTGGATTCCGATGCGTTCGCGATGTAGCGTAGTTTTGCTGTTGTGTGCGGTTGCCTTTGGGCAGCAGGCGTAGAATCCGTCGCCGATGGTGGAGCATACCAGGCCACATCCCAGGCTGGTGAAATCGGTGAGTCCGTTGCCGGGCAAGCGGGTGGAACTGGAGGCGTGGATTCCGGAAGTGGCTGCCGTTAAGCTCAAAATAGCGGTGATCACGATTGATACGGGCTCGGGGTCCGGCGTGTATGCGCGGCAGTTTACGGATCATGCTTTGTTCGGGCAGGTTCTGCGGGACGCTGCTGCTCAGGGAGGTGTGACATTTTCGTCGGTCACGCTAACGGGGTGGAGTGCGGGGCAGGGGGCGATTCGGGAAATTCTGAGTGTGCCGGAATACTATGCGCAGGTCTCGCGTGTTTTGTTGATTGATGGCCTGCACACGGGGTATGACGGCGGAAAGCCTGGGCCTCTGGAATCGAAGCTGGAGCCGGACCATCCGGAGATCTTTTTGCAGTTCGCGCGGGATGCGGGGGCGGGGAAGAAGGCGATGCTGGTGACGCACTCCGAGATCTTCCCGGGTACGTTCGCGAGTACTACGGAGACGGCGGAGTGGATGATCGGGCAGTTGGGGTCGAAGAGGCGCCCGGTTTTGAGGCATGGGCCGATGGGAACGCAGCAGTTGAGTGAGGTGAAGCTGGGCGGGTTCCGGTTGATCGGGTACGCGGGAAACTCGGCACCGGACCCTGTGGACCAGTTACATTCGCTGGCGGAGTATTTGAGGTGGTTGTCGAACAGGGCCTTCCTGTCCCGGTAGCTTCGGGGGCCAGGCACGGGCGTGGCGAGTGTGCCGCGGACGGCCGACATGGTGGGTTGCGTCGTTTGGGTGGGCACTGGAGGTGTTTGTCGAGGCGGGTGTTTTTATCCCCGCAGCGTCGTTGGTGATGCAAGCCCCGGGCGTGGAGAAAGTGCGGTGAATGGCCGGATGGTGGTTTCCGACGTTCGGGCATGTCTATTTGAGGTCATTGTCGAGGCGTGCCTTTTTGCCCAGGTAGCCTCCGTGGTGGCGCAGGCCCCAGTCGTGGCGGGTGAACCCCTGCAGGTCCATCAACGTGAGCGCCAGGGCGTCGCTGATGGCCAACATGGCCACTATGCTGGCTGACGGGGTGAGGCCTTGTGAACAGGGCTCGTCGATGATGCCCATGTCGAGGATGATGTCGCTGAGGGTTCTCAGTTCGGACTCGGGGTGGGAGGTGACGGCGATGACGGTGCGGAGACCGATGTGGCGACCGAGTTCCAGCATCTCCAGAACTTCTCTGGTCTTGCCGCTGGTGGAGAAGGCCACGAGACAGTCTTCGGGGCCGATGAGGCCGAGGTCGCCGTGGGCCGCCTCGCCGGGGTGGATGTAGGAGGCCGGAGTGCCGGTGGAACAGAGGGTAGAGGCGAATTTGCGGGCGATGTGCCCGGCTTTACCCATGCCCGCTGTCAGGACTTTGCCGGGACAGTCGCGGAGGGCGAGGACGGCGCGTTCAAACTCCGGAGTTACCTGAATGGCCGAGATCGCTGCAGCTTCGGCGGCGAGGATGTCGGCGACACGTTCCCGGATGTTCATTGTGCGTGGTTTCGGAGAGCGGTTGCAAAGGCTTCGGGCAGAGCCTGGGCGCGCTGGGTTCCGGTGTTCATGCAGACGATGACGACCTTACCTTTCGCGCATTCCTGAGACTCTTTGATGGCCCGGAAGCCGAGTTCGAAGGACGACGTGCCGACACGATTGACGGAGATTTCGATGTCGATTTCGTCGTCGTAGACCAGGGCTCCGGAGATATCGCATTCCGCACGGACACGAGGCCAGCCGGCTTCGCTGTCCGCGAGGCCCGAATAGACCAGGCCAAGTTCGCGCAGGAATTCCTGCTCAGCGGCTTCAAAGAAACGGAACAGGGCGGTGTAGTGGATACGCTGCGAGGCGTCGGTATCGACGAAGCGAATGCGCGTGGTCCAGGTGAAGGCTGCCATCCCTGAATCATGGCATAGCCCCCTGCGGAGGGTTGTCATCAAACCCAATCCTGTTTGATGCCTGACATTCATGGAAACCTCATTCACGCGAAACATGAGTTGATTAGCCTCGAATCAGGTGTTCCCTCGTGGCAGCGTTTCGCCGCAGAGGGGGGCTACCGGGAAAGAGGATGGAAATGGAAGAAATTCTGCAGGAACAACTCGCCGAAGAGTCGTTGGCCGAAGAGAACATCGAAGTGGTGGGTGAAGAATCCGAAGTTGTTGAGGCCAGCGACGACGAAATGGAAGACGACGCTGAAGACGACGAAATGGAAGACGACGCTGAAGCGGTTGAAGCGGACGGGCCTGCCGACGTAGCCTAAGGCTGAGACCGGCAAGCCGGCAGAGAGGTACCCCGTGCGGTGCCTCTTTGTCTGCTACCGGCGTGCAGCCCAGGCGGTACCGCGGCGGAGCAGGTCGCCGACTGCGGGCGTCCGCAGGGCCTTCACGTCATGGCCGAGCGGCGTGGTGAAGACACGGCCTTTACCGTACTCCACGGTCAGGGCCATGGGGTAGTCTTTGTCCATCACGTTGGAGTGGGCAGTGGCGAGGATGTGGATCGGCTTGTTGCCTTCCTTGAAATCGTAGTAGAGCTCATCGTCGGTCTGGAAGTCGGCGATGCCCTTGGTTATGGGGCTTTTCCTGTCCACGATGGCGACTTTGAAGGACCCCCGTTTGTCATGCTTTGAGACCTGTGCACGACCAGAGATGTTGGGGAATTCATCCCAGTAAGGAAAGGCACCACCGGCCCAGTGAAGGGTGACCAGACCTTTGCCGGAAGCGAGGAACTTCAGGATATTGGCTTTCACTTTTTCGTCCTCAGCCAAGGGTTTCGCGTTACGGAAGTCGAAGACGGCGACGTCGTAAGTGAGGAAGCTGTCTTTGGCGATGAAGTTCGGGTCGGCCTCTAGGGTTACGCGGAAGCGTTTTTCTGATTCCAGGATTGTCCGGACTTCAGCGGATGTCTCCTTCCAGACGTGGCCGCTGTAGGAGTTTTCTCCCGTGACGATGATTACGTTCGTGACCTTCTGTGCGAGGGCGCTCAGGGTGAAGGCCACAGCCAGGACAGCGAGTTTCATTTTTGTTGATCCTTTCCCGGGGATTGCAATTGAATACTATCGCAAGATTCGGATGGTTGGGAAATGCATGGTCCCGCACAGTGAGAGTATGTCAGTTCTGAGAAACTACTTCATGAAGGCGGTTGCGCGATGAGCCTCGATCTGGAGCTTTGCTGGCAGGGGGTTGTGAGTCGGGATGCGAGCCAGGATGGTGCCTTCTACTATGGCGTGATGACTACGGGTGTGTTCTGCCGGCCGGGTTGTTCGGCGCGTCAACCGAAGCGGCAGAATGTCCGGTTCTATGCGACGACCGGGGAGGCCGAGCGGGACGGGCTGCGGGCTTGCCTGAAGTGCCATCCTCTGGCGCTGAGTGCGGCTGATCCACTTACGGGGCGCATTCGGGGGCTTTGTGATTACATTGATCGGCATGCTGATGCGGCGCTGACGCTGGCGGCATTAGGGCGGCAGATCGGCCTGAGTACTTTCCACTTGCAGCGGGCCTTCCGGGCGATTGTCGGCGTTAGTCCAAAGCAGTATGTCGACGCTGCACGGATGAAGCGCTTTCAGGCGCTGTTGCGTGAACCGAAGGGCCTCGACGTTACGGCTTCGATTTTCGAGGCGGGGTATGGATCTCTGAGCCGGCTTTACGAGAAGACCGATCGCCGGCTGGGGATGACACCCATGGAGTACAGGGAAGGCGGCAAAGGAGTAGAGATCTCGTGGTCTGCTTCCGAGACTCCCGTTGGTTTGATGGTGGTGGGAGCTACGGATCGGGGTCTTGCGTTCATTCAGTTTGGCGATACGGAGGCTGCCTTGCTGCGGGCGCTGGAAGACCAGTATCCCCGGGCGACGATTCGCCCGATGGGTGAGCCTTCCGCGGAGTTCCTGGAATGGATGGCAGGTCTCAACCGCTATCTGGCGGGACATGAACCGAATCTTCGATTGCCGGTTCATGTTCGGGCGACGTCGTTTCAGTTGACCGTCTGGAAGTATCTGCAACGTATTCCGGCCGGTGCCGTAAACAGCTACAGCGAGGTGGCGGCGGCGATTGGTCAGCCGAAGGCCGCACGCGCTGTGGCACGAGCCTGCGCGTCCAATTCCGTGGCGATTGCTATCCCTTGCCACCGAGTGATTCGGGGCTCGGGAGAACTCGGCGGGTATCGCTGGGGTCTGGCGCGAAAGCGCACCCTGCTGGACACAGAGCGGACTCTCACGCAGACGGGTTAGATATATGCTTGTTGTTTTCAAAACAAGGAGATTTTGAGATGGCAAAGCTTGGTTTTGTGGGACTGGGAATTATGGGTAGCCCCATGGCCCGAAATCTGATGAAGGGCGGCCACGAGGTGGTCGCATTTGACGTGGTGCCTGTGCTGCTGGAGAACGCCGTTGCAGCCGGGGCGCAAAGGGGTGCATCCTGTGCCGACGTGGCGGCCCGGTCAGCGATCGTTATCACCATGCTGCCGGATGGCCCGGAAGTGGAGCAGGCCGTGCTGGGGCCGGGTGGCGTTCTGGAAGGTGCAGGGGCCGGGACCACCATTGTGGATATGAGTTCCATCAGTCCGCTGGTCTCGCAGAAGATTGCGGCGGCGGCTGCTGCGAAGGGTGTCCGGTTCCTGGATGCTCCGGTGAGCGGCGGTGAGCCGAAGGCTATTGATGCCACTCTGGCGATTATGGCGGGCGGCGACGAGGCTGTATTCCAGGCTGTACTTCCGGTGCTGCAGTTACTGGGGTCCACGGTGACACTGACCGGGCCGGTGGGGGCGGGCAATGTGACGAAGCTGGCCAATCAGATTATGGTGGCCTGCAATATTGCGGCGATGGGCGAAGCTCTGGTGCTGGCGACGAAAGCTGGTCTGGACCCGGAAGTGGTTTTTAATGCGGTGAAGGGTGGTCTGGCGGGAAGCACGGTTTTGAATGCCAAAGCCCCGATGGTGATCTCGCGGAATTTTAAGCCCGGGTTCCGCATTCGTCTGCATCAGAAAGATCTGCGGAATGCTTTGCTGGCGGCGGAGTCGATGAAGGTTGGACTACCTTTGACGAGCCTGGTACAACAGATTCTGATGTCTTTGATGAACGAGGGCAAGGGTGATCTGGATCACTCGGCGATCGTGAACTTCATTGAGGATATGGCCGGCACTGAAGTGAAGAAGCCTGGCGCGGAGTAAGCAATGATGTCGATTCGGAGAGTGATATTGCTGGCTGCAGGGTTTGCGCCGTGGCTGGTGGCCCAACAGCAGGCCCGTCCGGCGAGATCTTTTGCCACCCACTGCGCCATCTGCCATGGTGGCGATGCGAGCGGTTCTGATCGTGCGCCGAATATTCTGCCGTTTGTGGGGTCGCATTCGGACGACGAACTGGCAACCCTGGTGAGAACAGGGCGTGCGGAACGGGGCATGCCGAAGTTCGATTTCACGGCGAGCGAGATGGGGACGTTGACGACCTTGTTGCGGAGCCGGGTATCGGGAGCAGCCACTGGGGCAACCACGGCTGAGGCCGGTCCTGCACGCGGTGGCCGGGGTGGTGGTCCGTTTCAGGCTCGCGCGGCAACGTTGAAGTTGGCAGATGGGCGCTCGCTGGAAGGCACGCTGACGAGCTCGACGGCTTTCAGCGCCACCCTGTTGACGGCGGATGGAAAGGTCCATCTGCTGGCAAAGAGCGGGGATGTTTACAGTGAAAAACCGATTGAGCCGAAGCGTGACTGGACTGGTTATGACGGCAGCGATACCGGCAATCGCTACAGCTCTCTGGAACAGATCAGCACCACGAATGTGCAGCAACTCGCCCCTGCGTGGATATTTCCGGTGGTGGGTGCGCCCCGGCTGGAAGTGACACCGATTGTGGCTGAGGGTGTGATGTATTTGACGGGGCCGAACGAGGCCTACGCGGTGGATGCCACTACCGGCAGGCAGATCTGGGCGTTTCGCACACCGCGGACGCTGGGCCTGCTGAGTGAAGCGGGGGGTGGGGCGAATCGTGGTCTGGCGCTGGCTGGCAATCGACTGTTTATGGTGACTGATAATGCGCATCTGCTGGCACTGGATCGGGCGACGGGGCGCAAGTTGTGGGACGTGACCATGGGGGATACGAAGGAAGGCTATAGCGCGACTTCCACGCCGCTGGTGGTAGGGGATCTGGTGTTGTCCGGGATCGCGGGCGGGGAAGAGGGCGCGCGCGGTTTTGTGGATGCCTATCGGATTGCCACCGGGGAACAAGCCTGGCGTTTCTGGACCATCCCGAAGCGTGGCGAGAAGGGTTCCGAGAGCTGGGTTGGGAATGCGCTGGAGCACGGTTGTGGCGCGACGTGGGTGACGGGCTCATATGATGCCTCGCTCGGCCTCACATACTGGACCACGGGCAATCCATGCCCGGACTTCAACGGAGATGAGCGCAAGGGCGATAACCTTTACACGAACAGCGTGGTGGCTCTGGATGTGAAGACCGGGACCATGAAATGGTACTACCAGTTCACGCCACATGACACACATGACTGGGACGCCACCGGACCTTTGATATTGACGGATCAGCAATGGGAAGGCCGCGCGCGGAAACTGTTGGTCCATGCCGATGTAAACGGGTTTTTCTTCGTGCTGGATCGGGTGGATGGGAAGTTACTGCGGGCCTCGCCCCTGGGAAATCAGAATTGGACGACGGGTTATGGTGCGGATGGCCGTCCGGTTCCCACCGCGAATTACGAGACAACGCTGGAGGGTATTTCCACCTGTAGGACGGGTGCGGCAAAATGGGCGTCGGCGGCGTTTGAGCCGACTTTGAAGTTGTATATTACCAGGGTGTCCGAGGGCTGCCAGACGATCCGCAAAGACCCGACGGTGCCTGAGATGGGGCAACGGTTTTTCGGTGGGGCCATGGCCGGTGGCGGAGGCAGAGCTGGCGGTAATCCGAGTTACATCCAGGCCATGGATGTTATGACCGGCACCAGGAAATGGGCGTATCCTCTGACTGGCGGAGGTGGTACCGGGACTCTGGCTACCGCAGGTGGCCTGGTATTTTTCGGAGAGGCAGGCGGGACGTTTACGGCTGTGAATACGGCTACCGGGTTGCCGGTCTGGCATTTCGAGACCGGGCAGGCGTTTCGCGCTTCACCCATGACTTATATGGTCGGAGGGCGGCAATATGTGGTGCAGGCCGGCGAGGGCGGGATATTCAGCTTTGCCCTGCCGCGTTAGTGGGGGATCGCAGGCTTTACTTCACGCGGGAAATTGTCATGCCGTCGATCTTCTCTTTGAATTGAACATGGGGCGCTATCGATGCCAGCCTGGGGTGGGCGGCGGCGACGGCGTTATAGTTGCGGGCCCCGTGGTCGTAGTCTTCGGTGGCGCAGCCGTCGAGGACCGCGCCATTGCGGATGATGTTATCGGCGACGATGACGGTTCCCGGATGTGATAGCTGCAGGGCCAGCTCCAGGTATTTGACGTAGCCGGTCTTGTCGGCATCGAGGAAGATGAACTCGCAGGGGGCAACGCCTATGCTGATGAGTTCGGTAAGAGATGCAGGGCATCGCCCACTATTACGGTGGCGATTTGACCCAGACTGGCCGCAGCCAAATTCTTCCGTGCTGTCTCGGCGTGATCCGCCCTGTATTCGAGTGTGATGAGGTGGCCGTCCGGCGGGAGTGCCCGGCCCAGCCAGTTGGCAGCCAGGGTGGGGTCGGCGGGGACAAACAGAGTTTCGATGCAGGCATCGATTTGTCCTGCGAGAACATTGAAAATGCCAATGCCGCTGGCCTTTCCGTGATCAATGTAACGGCGAATCAGGGGAAATTTCTCTACCTGCCGGCCCGCATTGCCGGGGTTCGCAGAATCCTCGAAGTCTCGTTAAAAGGCGCCAATACCTGGTCAGTTCGAGGCCTCGCATGGTTCCGGTTCCGGAGGCGAAGCGGTCGTCTTCGAGGCTTAGAGACGGGTAGAAATGTTGTCCGCGACAATCCCGGTTCCAGGTTGCGACAACTGCCGGATACGAAGTTTGACCTTACATTCCCGCGAGGACGGTGACCCAAAACGGACCCTCCTTACAGCGGAAGGCAAGCGTGGTCGCGAACTCGGCGGCCCCCACGCGGGGGCCATCCGGGCGAGCGGCAGCTACCGAAGGGAGCGAGAGCTGGATTCCCCTGGCGAGCATGCTCTTCAGGTTGCCGCCGATCACATTGGCGAGTTCACCCAGGACATCAAGAACCACGCTGTCAGCGCAGGCGGGCGTCGCGGTGCCCAGGAAGTGGCCTGCAAAGCCGCAGGCCTGCGGGGCACCGCATTCCACCAGGACTTCACCGTTCCACCCTCCCTTGAGTTCAACTGAGGCGACAAGCCGCTCTCTCAGCGGCAGGCGGGGGCTCTGGGCCTCGAACGCCTCCAAATTCATGGTCGTCTCGAAGACTGCCTGTACGATCTGTGCCAGGTCGTCGGACCTGATTTGAGTACTAGCTTCTGTTGGCATGGCGATTCCGTTAGTTAGCGGGCGACGTAGATGGTCGCCCCACCCGTAGTTTGTTTCTCAAACCATTCATCGGCTCCAAAAGCGGTTTCCGCGCCTCCCAGCAGAAGCCAGCCGCGGCGGTACAGCGTGCCGTGAAGCTCTCGCAGGAGGTTCTTCTTGGTTTGCGCATCGAAATAGATCATTACGTTGCGGCAGAAGACGAGGTCGAAGGGCCCCAGTGTGCGCAGGCTCTTGCGAAGGTCGATGGAGTCGAAACTGACCATTTGGCGGACCATTTCACAGACCTGCCAGTCGAGACCTGCGCGACGGAAATAGCGGGCGAGCAACGGCGTGGGCAAGCCTCGGTTCATGTCGATCTGGCGGTATTTTCCAAGCCTGGCGGCGTCCAGAACCTGAGAGGAGAAATCGGTGCCAAAAATCTGGATATTCCAGTCCCCGAACCCTTCTTCCAACAGCATCATTGCCAGGCTGTAGGCTTCCTGGCCTGAGGAGGAGGCGGCAGACCAGAAGCGCAGTTTCTTCTGGTCGCCTTTGCTCTGTTTTAGCTCCGGAAGCAGGATGGTTCGGATTGCATCGTACTGTGCGGGGTCACGGAAGAAGTAGGTCTCATTGGTGGTCATGGCCTCCACCACCTGACGGCTGAGGCCGGTTTCCCTGGACTTCAGAAGCATGGAACACAGATCGTTGATTGACCCGAGGCCAAGTTGTTTGACGATCGGCGTCAGGCGGCTTTCGAAGAGATAGTGCTTGTCGTGGTCCAGCACGATGCCGGACTGCGTGTAAACGTGCTCCTGCAGGAAGCGGTAATTATCGGCGTAAATCTCAATGGGGCTCTCCATCTATGCTCTCCCTGACATCTGCTCTTCCTAACAGGCCCCGGCGGCGCAGATCTGCGCCGCAACCTGATCCAGCGGTACTATCTGATCGGCCAGATTGGCGCGAACCACTGCCCCCGGCATGCCCCACACCACACTCGAAGCCTCATCCTGAGCGAGGACCCGGGCCCCCTGTGCTTTCAGCGTTTCCGTGCCGCGCAGGCCGTCCTGCCCCATGCCAGTCAGGATTACGGCCAGCACGGCACCTCCATAGACATCACCGGCAGAGGCGAACAGGGCATCCACTGCCGGGCGACACGAATTTAGGGGGGCACCCTGATCGAGATGTATCCAGGCTCCCTGATCATTGCCGGCCAGTCGCATGTGAAAATCTCCGGGGGCAATCAGGATTCTGCCTTCACGTACCTGCTCGCCCTGGCTGGCTTCGCCAACGGGGAGTTTACAGGTGGCATTCAGGCGTTCTGCGAGCAGGCCGGTAAACAGAGGCGGCATATGCTGCACTATCAGAATGGGCAGGGGAAAATCAGCAGGCAGGGCAGGCAGAATAGCTTGCAGGGCAGCGGGCCCTCCTGTAGAAACGCCGATGACCACCGCCTTCAGGCGGTTCAGACCTTTCCAGCCGGCCCGGCCCGGTTGGTGCCCCCGTGCTGAAGCAGCGGGCTGTGCGCCTGTTGATGCAAAGAAGAATTGCTTAATCTTCGGCACCAGATCTTCCCGCAGCCGAGCCATGGAGCGATCGATGGCTCCGCCATTTGCGGGCTTGGTGACATAGTCATGAGCCCCGAGGCTAAGGGCCTCGAAGGTCGCCGTGGCTCCGCGTTCGGTAAGTGTACTGAACATGATTACCCGGAGGTGGGGATGGAGGGTGCGGAGGTGCCGTAACAGTTCCAGGCCATCCATTTGGGGCATTTCAATATCGAGCGTAAGAACGTGAGGCTCCAGTTGCGCGACTCTCTGCAGGCCGATTACTCCATTGGATGCCGTACCTACTACCTCCAGTTGGGGGTCTTCGCTCAGGACCTGTGTTACGAGGGTTCTGATCACTACGGAATCGTCCACAATCAGGACGCGGATCCTCTCCCCTGGCCGCAGAGTTTGTTTGTTCAGGACAGCCATAATGAACGCCTCAAACCCGAAGTCCTGCGAGGCCGAGCTTCTGGAAAAGGATCTCCTTGTCGAAGGGCTTCATGACATATTCGTTGGCCCCGGCGTCCAAAGCCTCCGTCATGTGTTCCATTTCCGTCTCTGTGGTAATCATGATGACGACGAGGGAGGCGAGCTCAGGGTCGCTGCGGAGACACTTCAGCAGTTCCAGGCCATTCATCTCGGGCATATTCCAGTCGGTCAGGACGAGTCGCAGGGAAGCTTTCTCCGCTGCAACCACGGCCAGGGCCTCGCGACCGTTGCCTGCTTCACGAACGTCATAGCCAACTTCCCTCAGATTCCTGGACAGAATCATACGGACGGCTCTTGAATCATCTACCACCAATGCGTTTGCCATGTGTCTCGTTTCTTCTGACTGGAAGGCACGCAACCGAACCGAGGCCGGTCCGATTGCGTACCTGGCCTGTTTGAGCTAGATACTGAACTTAGAAACAGCCAGCTGCAGAGCTGCGGCCATCCGACTCAATTCCTGAGAGGCTTTCTGCGAATCGTTGGCCCCCTGGGTTGTGTACTTCGCCGCCACCGCCACACTGCTGATATTTTTGGCGATGTCACCGACTCCCTGGGCGGCCTCTGCTACGCTTCTGCCTATCTCATTGGTGGTGACGGTTTGCTCCTCGACTGCGGAGGCAATGCTGTTGGAGATATCGTTGATCTGGTTGATGATGGCACCGATTTCCCCGATTGCCTTCAGCGCCTCCCTGGTATCGCCCTGGATGGAGTCGATCTTCTGGCCGATCTCTCCAGTGGCCCGAGCCGTCTGCTTGGCCAGTTCCTTGACTTCATTGGCCACTACGGCGAAGCCCTTGCCGGCCTCACCGGCGCGGGCTGCTTCAATGGTTGCGTTGAGAGCGAGGAGATTCGTTTGCTGGGCGATGGAGGTGATCACTTTGACGACGTTGCCGATCTCCTGGCTGGACTCTCCGAGCTTGCGCATGGTCTCATTGGTGGAACCCGCCGCGCTGACTGCATTTCTTGCCACGCGGGCGGAGTCGTTGGCATTTTTCGAGATTTCTCGGATGGAAGCCTGCATTTGTTCGGCAGCGGAGGCGACGGAAGCAACGTTCTTCGAGACCTGGTCGCTGGCGGCTGAGACCACGTTGGCTTGTGCAGCCGTCTCTTCGGCATTGCTGGCCATTTGCTGGCTTACCGCAGTAAGCTCCTCAGACGCTCCCGCAAGGGCTGAAGCATTCTGGGCGGTCTCGCCGATCAGGGTCGTCAGGTTGTTCCGCATCAGTTCGATGGTGTCGTTGATGAAGGCTTTCTTGCCCGGGAAGCGTTCCAGCAAGGCCTTGAAATTGCCTTTGCCGAATTCGGCAATGCAGGCCATCGCTTTCTTCTTAACCGTGATGTGACCGGCAACCATGGTGTTCACGCCCTGCGCCATGGAGCGGAAAGTACCAAGGAGCTTATCCGCTTCCATGACTACGTCGATATCGCCCTTGTCATGCTCCGCCGACATGTGTATAAGGCCACTGGAAAAAGTGTTCAGTTGGTTGTTCAGAGCCTGCTTGATGGTGCCGACCTGTTCCGCGCGGTCGCCCTTCGAGCAGACATCGTCCAGATGAATGCCTGCTGAATCGAGCATGCGTTCCAGCGTATTGAGCATGAAGGCGTCGCTGATGGCCTGGAGATCCAGGTTGAACACTCGCGCGGTTGCGGCCTCAATCTGTTGAACTTTGGCTTCGTTTCTGATGTCTCGCCGCAGGTACTGGCCCAGCAACCGCTGAAATTCGGGATAGGAACCTACGTACCACTTGAACGGCAGATTGATCCGGTCATGCACGGTGCCTATCTGCAAACGCTTTTCGAAATAGCGGATGTCCCAGTTGATTGAAGCTCCGGCGAAAACTTCCGTAAAATAAGAAGTCTGAGCGCCTTCGAGATGTTTGCGAATGGCGGCCAGCGGCACCCCTTTCTCGCTCGCAATGCGTTCGAAAAACTGCAGCGTGGGGGGGAAAGCGAATTGCCAGTCGTAGAACTCCCGTGCGATATCGTCGGCGACGCTCCGCGCCCAGGGTGCGAGGTCGCCCAGAAGGACACGATCCGCATCGTCGAGGCGGATGAACTGGCGCCGCACACTGAGGTTGGCATCGTCCATGCCATAGCGCCGGGCAATGGAGTCCGGGCCCACTGTCGGCCAGTTGATCTGTATAGCAGTCAGGCGCTCGTGCCTCGGTTCGGAAGGTGGGTCGAGCACCGCTGTTCCGCCACTACTCATCTGATGGTCCGAGCCTGATGCACCCGTGACCTTCCTGCCTGTTTTGTTTATCATGTTCGAGATCTCCTGAGAATGCTGTTGTTCGGGCTGCTGGTTACCTGTGTGCTGTACGCGGACTGACTGTCTTTGGTGCCGGAGTGACGTCAACTGTCCGTTCGGTATCCAGAACGAGCAGAAGACGCTCACTTAGTTTGTAAATGCCGCTGATGAAATCCCGGGTGGCCGGGGCAAGGTTCTCCGGGGGGCGCTCGTAAGTGGCCAGATCGACATCGAGCACATCGCCGATATCGTCCACCAGGAGACTGACAGCGCCGTCTTCTGTACGGATGACCATATTCAGAGGGAGTTGGTCCACGGGTCTGGGGGGGATATTGAGTCGCCGCCGCATGTCGATGGCGGTTACCATCTGGCCGCGGAGGTTGATCAGGCCCTCAATAACTTCCGGGGCTCGGGGTACCTTCGTCATGTGCTGAAAGCACAGGACTTCCTGGACGCTGAGGACATTCACGCCAAAAAACAAGTCGGCGAGAAAGAACGTTGCGTACTGGCCGCTGGTTGCTTTGGCGGCTACGGGGGCTTGCAGGGTTTGGTCTGTCATGTTATGCCTCCCTTCCTGTGCGGGCCTGTGCGGTCACGGGCACCATGCAGGCGGGTTCGTTGGCGGACAAACCTATCGCTGCGGAAAGTTGAATAAGGGACCTTAGCATTGCCTCGCGGTCGAACTTCGCCTGGCAAGCTTCAAACAGGCGACCGGCTATCAGGGCCTGAACTTCGGTCTCTGAGTCTCCCAGGGCCAGAATGGGAATGTTTTTCCACTCCGGATTGCCCCGCATGGCAGTGCGGAGGGCTGAGCCGCCGTGGGGAGGCAGGCTGGCAGCGGTGACGACGATATCGACCCGGTGAGCCTCCAGCGCCCGGGTGGCTTCTGCCAGATTTCCGGCCTCGCTGACCCGATAACCCGCGATATCGAGACCTCCCCGAAGCAGCCCGCGGGAGAACGCTGACCCGTCAGCCACCAGGACGCGCTCGCGCACACCTCCCTTGGGCGGGGCCTGGAACCAGTGGGCGGTACTGGCGCGCAGGATGTAGCTGACATCCAGAAAATCTGCAACCTGAGACCCGATGACGCCAGAGCCGAGGAGGCCTGGTCGCTGTGAGGTTTGGCGGATAGTGACGGCTTCTTCGGCGATATCCAGAATCTGATCGACGATCAGGCCGACGCTGCGGTCGTTGTCACTAAAGACGACTACCTGCACGGGATCTGCCGGGGGCGGCCCGGCATGTTTGCCAGGTACATGTTTATCAGGCTCCAGAATCTCCCGAACAGTGACCAGCGGCAGGATCTGATCGCGATACTGGACGACCGGGCAGCCCCCGGCGGATTCTATCGAGGAGAGCGGAAACTCTTCCAGTCTGCTGACCAGCGACAGAAGTACGACCAGCCGCTCAAAAGATCCCGCACCGAAGAGGAGCATCCTTTGTTTTTCCGCTTCCTCTTCGGGCTTTTTCGCTACGGCGGCATGCTCGGCTGCTTCACTCAGAACTCCGGAGAGCTCCCCGATTCCGGCAACGTCCAGGATGAGGGCTACGCGGCCATCGCCCATAATGGTGGCCCCGGCATACCCGGAGAGTCCCTTGAGCTGCTTGCTGAGAGGCTTGACAACAATTTCCTGCGTGTCGTTAATTCCATCCACGACGAGCCCGAATTGCTGGCCTTCGGCCTGAAGGACCACGATGGTGATGGCATCGTTTTGCGTTGCGACGGAGCTGGAAGCCTGCGTAGTGTCCAGGTTGAAACCGGGTGTTTGCAGACCGAGGATCTGGTTGAGGTTCGCCAACGCCAGAAGGCGTCCGCGCCTGCGGTAGACGAGGGCTCCGCGAATGTTTTCAAGCTGTTTCTTCGCCGCGTCGCCTTCGAGCCGAATCAGTTCGAGGAGGCTTACCTGAGGAATTACAAACCGCTCTCCGCCGCTGCTGATAACAAGGCCTGGAATAATTGCCAGCGTGAGCGGGATTCGGAGTTTGACAGTGGTTCCTTCGCCCTGACGGCTGGAGACATCAACCACGCCACCGATTTTCTCAATGTTCGATTTCACGACGTCCATACCGACGCCGCGACCGGAGACGTTGGTGATAGTCTCGGCGGTTGAGAAGCCGGGGTGAAAGATCAGATTCATGACCTCCCGGTCGGTCAGTCTGTCGGTAGCCCCTAACAGACCCTTATCGGTAGCCTTGCGCCGGACTGCTTCGACGTCGATGCCTCCTCCGTCATCCCGGATTTCAAGAATGACCTGGCCACCTTCGTGATAAGCGCGGAGAGTGAGTTGTCCTTCCGCCTTTTTGCCCGCCTGCTGCCGGACCTCGGGTCGTTCAATGCCGTGATCGCACGCATTTCTGACGAGGTGGACCAGGGGGTCCTTAATGGCTTCGATGATGGTGCGGTCGAGTTCTGTTTCGGTGCCGTCCATCTCCAGCCGGATCTGCTTGCCGAGGCTTACCGAAATATCCCGAACCACGCGGGGAAGCTTGCTCCATACGGTACCTATGGGCTGCATGCGCGTCTTCATGACGCCTTCCTGCAGTTCCGAGGTGATCAGATTCAGGCGTTGCGAAGTGGCATTTAGCTTCGGGTCTTCACGGTCCGTGTTGAACTGGAGAATCTGATTGCGGGTAAGTACCAGCTCACCTACCAGGTCCATCAATTTGTCCAGAAGGTCAATGCCAACCCGAATGTTGGAATCGGCCACGGCGGAGGACTTCGTTGGTTCCTGTTCCGGCTTTGCGGCAGTTGGCGGCGGTTTTGGCGAAGGTGCGGCCAGTACGGGCGGAGGTGTTTCCGCCGGGTGAGCGTAGGTTTCGGGTACGGCTGGGGCCGTCATTTGTCCCTGCCTGGCAACCGCTTTAAGACGTTCGGTCAGCTCCTCGAAAGAGTCTGCGCCCTCATCGCCGGTAGCCTCCACACAGGACAAGATATTTCTGATGGCATCGACCGTTTCCAAAATGAGAGAGGCGAGGCTGGGGGTAAAGTCTCGGCGGCCATCACGTAACTCGCTCAGGATGCTCTCTCCCTCGTGAGTTATCTTCTCCAGCTTCGAGTACCCGAGAAAACCGCAGCAACCTTTAATGGTGTGAATCGTGCGGAAAATGCTGGACAGCAGCGCGGCGTCTTTGGGGTGCTTTTCAAGCTCCACAAATTCCTGATCGAGCCGGGCGAGGTTCTCGTGACTCTCGATGAGGAATTCGCGAATAACATCTTGGTCCTGCAGGGGCATAGCATCCTTGTTCTGACCCTCAGGAAAGTGCATCCAGGCCTTGCGTCCCGAGCAGTCATCTATATAGTGGGGTTGAGAACTTTTTTTTCTCAAGGAAATATTACAGCGCGAGGAAATATCAAACAAAGACCCACAGGTGCAGCCCAAATCAGACTTATGTCGGGCTTGTACGATACCGCTCCGGACTTATCTTGCAGGACCATGGGCTACCCGCGCCCGAACTTGTTGACGGAGCAGCGATGGAAAGGCCGCGCTGCTGCCAGTCCACGCCGATGACAGGTAACGGCTATTTCTTCGTGTCGGACAAGATGGAGGAGACGTCACGGCGGGCCGCGCCTTTGGGCAATTAGAACCGGACGTTGCGAGGCGATCCCCCGACGGTTCCGGGATGGGACACGGTCTTTCGCTCAAGTGATGTAGGGGGGGCGTGGCGGTTGCTACCGGCACTGCGAGACAAGGCACGAGTTTCTCGCTTCACCGATAACTAATCGGCACCAGGGTGTAGAAGCCCGGACTTTACTTCACGCGGGAAATTGTCATGCCGTCGATCTTTTCCTTGAACATGGGGAGCGCTATCGATTCCAGCCTGGGGTGGGCGGCGGCGAAGGCGTTGTACTTGCGGGCCCCGTGGTCGTAATCTTCGGTAGCGCAGCCGTCGAGGACTGCGCCGTTGCGGATGATGTTATCCGCGATGATCACGGTTCCCGAGTGTGACAGCTGCAGGGCCAGTTCCAGGTATTTGACGTAGCCGGTCTTGTCGGCGTCGAGGAAGATGAAATCGAAGGGGGCTTCACCGGCGCGGATCAGGTCGGCGAGCGAGGCGGCGCCATCGCCCACTAATACGGTGGCAATTTGGTCGAGGTCGGCAGCCGCCAGGTTCCTTCGTGCTGTCTCGGCGTGGTGTGCGCTGTATTCGAGTGTGATCAGTTGGCCGTCCGGCGGGAGTGCCCGACCCAGCCAGGTTGTGCTGTAAGCCCCCAGCGTGCCGACTTCCAGGATTCTGCGCGCCCCTGCGATGCGGGCCAGCAGGTAGAGAAATTTTCCCTGATTTGCGGTTACATTGATGGCGGGAAGGCCCGCAGCATTGGCGTTTTCAATGTTGGCAGCCAGGATTGGGTCGGCGGGGACAAACAGCGTCTCGATGTACGCGTCGATTTGTCCTGCGAGGACTTCGTTAAAAGACGCCATTAGCTGGTCAGTTCGAGGCCGCGCATGGTGCTGGTGCCGGAGGCGAAACGGTCATCTTCGAGACCCAGGCGGTGCAGCACGGAAACGAAGAGATTCGGCAGAGGGTAGTTCCACTGGCGGTCAAAGGAGAGGTGCTGGCCGTGGCGGAAACCACCGCCTGCAAAAAGTACGGGCAGGTTGTTGGTGGTGTGGGTGTTGGCGTTGCCCATGTTGCTGCCGTAGAGAATCATGGTACGGTCGAGCAGGGTTTCGGCACCCTCGTTGCGGGTTTTCAGGTCAGTGAATAGTTGCGCCAGGAGTTTCATGTGGCCGCGGTCGATGCGTTCGAGCTGGCTCAGCTTCTCGGGCTTCTTACCGTGGTGCGAGAGATTGTGATAGCCGTCATCGGTGGGTTGGTCGTCAACCGTGATGGCGGGCGAGTTGACGCTGTCGAGTAACAGGGCTACGAAGCGAGTGGAATCGGTTTCAAAGGCGAGGCGGGCCATGTCGTACATGAGCCGTACCTTTTCCATGTAGGCACGGGGATCGGTGGGGTCTACCGGGGCGGCATCTTTGACGACCGGCTTGGGACGCTGTTCCCACTCGGAGGCACTGGCGAGGCGACCTTCCAGGTCTCGGACGCCGGTGAGGTATTGATCGAGCCTGGCTTTGTCGGCGGCACCGACTTTGCGTTCGAGGCTGCGGGTTTGGTCGGCAACGGTGTCCATGATGCTCTGGCCCAGAGCGAGCCGCCGCATCTGCGCCTGAATTTCATCGGGCGTGCCGGTGATGAACATGCGCTTGAAAACTGCCGCAGCTTTCTCTTCGGAGGGGATAAGGACGCCGCCGCGAGTCCAGGAGAGACTGCGCTGGCCCTGCTGGACATTGACGCCCAGGGTGAGGGAAGGGAAGCGGGTCTGGTTGCCGAGGCGTTCGGCGGCATACTGGTCGAGCGAAATGGTGTTGCGGAAACCGCCGCTACTGGGGTGCGGGGCGGCGGTGAGGAAGCAGTTGTCAGCGGGGTGGCCGGCGTCTACGTCCGGGTGGGAGACGCCGGAGAGCACGGTGAAGGCATCGCGGTGTTCGGCCAGGTGCTCCAGGTAGGTGGAGGGTTTGTAGCCCTTGCCGGCGGAATCGGCCGCGGGAAAGAAAAGGTCCGGCAGCAGGCCGAGGTTGTTGCAGATGCCGAAGAAGCGGCGGGGGACGGGGTTGATTTCAGCCCGGGCGAAGGCGGGGACCATCGCGTCCAGCAGAGGGAGGCCGAGGGCGACGCCGGCGCCGCGCAAAAAGTGGCGGCGGTGCAAGTTCTGTTTTGTGATTACTGACGCCATATTGATGTGCTCCCTGTCTTTACTTGTTGTATCTTATTTTGAGCGGAAAAGCTCACTTTGGATGATTGTATCGAGCAGGGTTGTGGTCCCGTACTGACTGGCCTTCGCCTGATCGAGGATCGCTTCCAGCTTCGGACGGTCGCCGAAGCGGACCGGGGCACCGGTTGCGTAGGTGATGAACTGTGATGCGAGGTTACGTGCGAGTTGCCTTTCATCGGCCAGCAGAAGGCGCTTCAGGTCGCGGATATCCGCGAAGGAGCGGCCATCCTGGAGGGTTGCGGAAGGGTCAACCGGCAGGGCGTAGTGGAAGCGGAAGAGATTGCCGTTCTTGCCGACGCCTTCTGCTGGTTTGGGGCCTGGCGTGGGGCCCTCACTGAGAGCCCGGTACTTGTTGCGCTGGGCTCCAGCAACGTCAAAACTCTCCAGCGCAAAGCCGGCGGGGTCGATACGAGCGTGACAGGAGTTGCAGAACGGCTGGCTGCGGTGTTGGGCCAGTTGCTCCCGAATGGTTTTCGCTCCGCGCGTGTCGGGTTCCAGAGGTGGCACGCCGCTGGGTGGCGGCGGCACGGTCCGTCCCAGAATGCGCTCGGAGATCCAGACTCCCCGCAGAACGGGCGAGGTTGTGGTGCCGTTCGCGGTTACCTTGAGGATGCTGGCCTGGGTCATGAGGCCTCCCCGGAGGGAATCGGGGGGGAGCGGGACACGCCCGATGGCGGCACCTTTTATGCCGGGAATGCCGTAATGGTCGGCGAGTTTCTCGTTGAGCATCGCGAAGTCTGCGGCGACGAGGTTGCGGGCGGGCAGGTTCCTGGTGAGCATCTCGGTGAAGAAGGCCTGGGTTTCATTGCCGGCGGATTCCACGAGGAAATCGTCGAGATAGTAATCGGGGTAGAGCGACTCGTCGGGCGAGGTGTTGTTCAGTTTGCGCAGGTCGAGCCAGTAGTCGAGAAAGGCTTTCACGAAACGTTGCGATCGGGCATCGGCGAGCAGGCGCTTTGTCTGGGCGCGCAAGACAGCTGGGTCCTGGAGTTGTTTGCGCTCGGCCAGTTGACGTAACTCGGCGTCGGGTTCGGTATTCCAGAGGAAATAAGACAGGCGCGAGGCGAGCGCGTAGTTGTCGAGGTGGCCCGGTTTGGCGTCCAGAGTGATGAAGGTGGGGGACACCAGAACCGCCGAGTAAGCCGCCAGCATGGCATCGGTGAAGGAATAGCCGGAGGCCATGGCTTTTTCTGCGAGGCGCGCAAACCGTTCGGCTTCGCCCGGTGGAACCGGGTTGCGGCAGGCACGCTTTAGAAAGCTTTCGAGAAGGCGTCGCGTGTCTGCGGCGGGGGTCTTTGATGCAAAAGCGGGGCTGCCCTTCTCGCCGACTGAGTAAGTCAGGTTGCCGAACAGCAGTTTCTGGCCCGGGATCGGCCATTGGTCCACCAGCGGGCCCTCGGCTTCGAGCCAGCGGAAGGACACACCGGGCTGGCCTTCTTTGGTCGCGAGCGGATTTCGCCAGCCCCCGGCTACGGGACGGGAGCGAAAGAAGCGGGCGGCGTCCACACGAATGGTTTCACCCTTGAGAAGGTAGACTTCCACTTCATTTACGGAAGCTTCCGGGTGGACGTCAAAGCTGCCCAGGAGTCGCTGCTGACGGGGTGGGCGTTCGGAGTAGAGGGTGATGGGCTCGTGGGTTCGGCCTTCGGAGATGTGCTCCGGATCGGGACGCCACCATTTCTCGCTTTTTTCCGGTCCGACCCAGACGGAGTGCGCATTCAGGCGCAGTTTGTAGCGGCCAGCGACGGGGGCGGTGAATTTATTGAAGCGGAGTTCGATGGGCTCGTAGCTGCTGCAGATGACGGCGATACCCTCGAGGTCCCGCGTGGGGGATTTCGGATCGCCTGGCGTTCGGCGACCGGTTTTGTGCAGGACCGGGAGATCCGCAGTGCTGCCAATGACGGGGAAGGCGTCACGCTCGTTGGACTTGGGGAAGCGGATCTGACCGAAGAAGGAGTTTTGGTCGCGGGCGTAATAACGCTGTATGACGGAGACGGGTTTCGCGGTTGTATTTGGCAGTACCTCGCGCAGGGCATAGTCGGCGGCCATCAGGTACTGGTTCATGTGGACGTGCGAGACGTCCAGGGCTTCGCCGCTCTTGTTGAATTTCCAGGCGAGGCCAT
Organism: Terriglobia bacterium; assembly: GCA_010084195.1. Lineage (GTDB taxonomy): Bacteria > Acidobacteriota > Terriglobia > Bryobacterales > Bryobacteraceae > BOG-234. The sequence goes on along the minus strand of RGPS01000021.1, from coordinate 6,937 downwards.
CTTCTGGCAGCATGTCCTGAATCTGGAGCCAGGGGGCGCCGAGGAGGTCGCGGAGGGTGTTCTCGTACTCCTGGCGGTTCATGCGACGGATCAGAGACCGACCGGAGGCAGAGTAGCGGGCGCGGTCGGTGGCGATGAGGGGTGCGGATAGCTGATTGAGGAAGGCGTCTCGCGATGCCTTTGTGAGGGTGGGGGCGGCGATGGGGGGCATTTCGCCGTCGTGGACCCGATCGTGAACTTTGGTCCAGAGGGTGAAATTGTCGTTGTTGGCGGGGTTGAACGCGAGGGAGGAAAGGTCCAGGTTGCTCTGCTTCAGCTTTGCGTTATGGCAGCCAATGCAGTTCGCGGAAAGGAAGGAACGCACGGATGCGGGGGGCGGGGCCGCCGCCAAGGCGGTGGCGAAGAGCGTAAAGAGAGTCAGGCTTCTCAAGCTACGTATTATATGTGAGCGGGAACGAGAGGTTTTCGTTAAACTGGACAAGCCATGAACCGACGCCATTTGTTGATCTCACTTGCGGGTGCTCCGCTGCTTGCGCAGACTCCGGCTGCTCCCGCACCCGTTCCCCCACCCCCGCCGGAACTGGACTGGCATGACGCGAAGAAATTCACGGTTGAGGGTTTGGGCTTTCGGGATCTGAAATCTCCTTATGACCGTTTCCCGGGTCGGGCTGAGGGCGTGGTTCCTGCTCCGGTCTGGAATCTGAGCACGGATTCGTCCGGTGTGGCGGTTCGCTTCGTGGCCGGCAGCACGGCTATCCATGCGCGCTGGAACGTGACGGGCAAGTCTCTGGCGGGGTCCAACATCACGGCGGTGGCTTCCAGTGGTCTGGATCTATATGCCCGGAATGATGCCGGGAAGTGGCGGTGGGTGGGGATTGGTACACCGACGAAGCTTCCGGAAAACACAGGGGCTCTGGTTACGGGTATCCCGGCAACTCCCCGGGAGTTCATGGTGTATCTGCCACTCCGCAACCAGGTCAGTTCTCTCGAAATCGGTGTGATCAAGGGCAGCACCATTACGGCTGCTCCGGCGCGTGCGGCGGGCAGGAAGTCTATCGTGTTCTACGGCACTTCCATTACGCACGGCATTGGTGCGTCGAGGGCTGGCATGACGCATGTGGCCATGTTGGGCCGCAGGTTTGATCGCGAGGTGATTAACCTTGGGTTCTCTGGTAACGGCAGGATGGAGCCCGAGGTGGTGAAGTTTGTCGCCGAACTGGACCCCGCAGTTTTTGTGCTTGATTGTCTGCCGAACATGAATGCGAAGCAGGTGGCCGAGCGCATTGTGCCGGGTGTAAAACTGCTTCGCGAGGCGCATCCGCAGACGCCGATTCTGCTGGTGGAGGATCGCTTTATGGATAACTCGTTCCTGGTTCAGTCACGACGTGACGGGCACCATGCCAACCATGCGGCGCTGCGCGAGGCCTTCACCACACTACAGGCCGCTCAGGTGCCGAACCTTCACTACCTGAAGGCGGACGATCTGCTGGGGCATGACGGCGAAGCTACGGTGGATGGTTCACACCCTACGGACCTGGGTTTCACCCGACAGGCAGCGGAGTTCGAAAGAGTCCTGCGGCCGATTCTGCGGTAGGCTTTGCTATGTCACTCCGGTACTTTTGCCTCTGTACGATTGTTTCGGTCGGACTCGCTCCGGCTCAGCAGCCTGTCTCTTTTGCCCTGACCGGACCCTGGGATGTTGAGGTTGTGGTGCCGGGTGGGCCGAGGCAGACGCTTCGGGTTGCGCCGCCGGTGATGCTGACCGTCGTGGCCGAGCGACATGCGCCGCTGCCGGTATTCAACCCGAAAGCGGGGGGCTGGGTGAAGGGTGCGCAGCTGGCTGGCGTGAAGGCTCAGGAGACGACCAGTCCGCATTTGCTGGAAGCCGCGAGTTTTGTGCTGCGTGACGGGGCTGCGGTCGATGCGGCGGTGTTCACGCGCGGGGTCGATTACGAAGTCGATCTGGACTGGGGTACTTTCGGGCGGGTGGCCGGTAGCCGCATCCAGCCCGATCAGGCCGTCTTTGTCAGCTACCGCCATGCGCAGATGCGTCTGGATGCGGTGGTGCTGACTGGGGACGGTAAGGTGACTCTTCGGCAGGGTGAACCCAGGGCGGCTGCGCCTGCGGCTCCTCGCGTGAGTGCGGGGGAGCGCCACCTGGGCAATATCTATCTGCCGGGGTTCATTTCGAAGCTCGAGACCGAACACCTCTTCCCTGTTCTGGAGTCGGCCTATCCCGAGAGTGCGATTTCGGAAACCGCGACAGTGAGTCGGCTGAAGAAGAGGCTGGAAAGCGGGGAGACATTGCGAATCCTGGCGTGGGGCGACAGCGTGACAGACGCTACGTATCTTGCAGACCGGGAGACCTCGCGCTGGCAGACTCAGTTCGTTGAGCGTCTTCGAAAGCGATACCCCAGGGCGAACATTGAATTGCTGACGCAAGCGTGGGGTGGGCGCAATACCGGGAGTTATCTGGCGGAGCCGCCGGGGAGTCCGCACAACTACAAGGAAACGGTTCTGGCGGTAAAACCGGATCTGATCATTTCGGAATTCGTCAACGATGCCAGTCTTCAGCCGGCCCAGGTGGAGGAGCGTTACAGCAAGTTGCTGGCAGATTTTCAGGCAATCCATGCGGAGTGGATTATTCTGACGCCGCACTATGTCCGGCCCGACTGGATGAATCTGACGCGAGAGCGCGAAATCGACAATGATCCCCGACCGTATGTGGAAGGTCTGCGCCAGTTTGCCGCCAAGCATGACGTTGGGCTGGCGGATGCGTCTTTGCGCTATGGCCGTTTGTGGCGGCAGGGTGTGCCGCACAGTACGCTGCTGCTGAATGCGATCAACCACCCGGATGCCCGGGGGATGGGGCTTTTTGCAGATGCGCTGATGGCGCTGTTTCCGTAACGATCTTTACCGCAGGTCTTTTTTGCTTAGCGGTCGTTCATGGTCTGCCGAAGGTCCCGCAGGAAACTGTCGTAGGGGTCCACACGAATCAGGCCGCGTCTCGGGTACTCCAGATCCACGATGACTAAAACGGTCAGGGCTGTAATGGCGACATAGCCAACTACCAGGACCAAATTTCGCCGGGTCACGTCCGCCATCCCGAGGCCCATCAAAAACGAACTGGCGAGACCCAGCCCGAACAAGAGTATCAAGATGGCCGCAGGCGGGTGAATCAGGGTTGCCATGGCACGTGTCGTCGTGATGTCGATCATTGCGTTGAGAGCCGGCAGTAGAAGCTTGCCTGCGTCCTGATGTGCCCCGGGACCTGAGGTGGCCACAACTGAACGTTTCCAGATTTCATCCTGGAGTCGTACCGACTCCGCCATCTCTTTCTCAGGCAAAGGTGTTTCAGCCAGTTTTCGGTAGGTTTGCAGACGGGAGTCCAGATACCTGCGGAATAGTTCCCGCACTGGAGGCTGGTCGCTGGTTGACAGCAGATCCACACGCAGCCAGGCGGTACCGATGTTATTGGTTTCTTCGGCAATCAGATGACGCCGTTGGTCATATCTCTCGGCCGCCCCGGAAAAAGTAAAGGCGACTAACAGGCTAAACAGCCCGAAGATTGCGCTGTCGATCGCTCCGGAAAGGGAGCCATTTTCCCCGGATTTTCGGCGCCCGCCTGTTCGCCAGCCGACACCAAAGGCCAGCAGCATTCCTGCAAACAATCCGAGGGCGAACCACGGGGCTGAAACTATTTTGTCCATACGCGAAGAACTCCGGATTGGTCGCTGAACACGGGGACCGATATTGGTAAATCACAGGATACCTCTGGATGTTGCGGCACCCGCAGCAGACTTGTCCCCGATGGTTAACTGTAGCCGTAAGGGTTTCGGTCAATCGTTGTAATACTGCGGGTCTGGTTGCACAGGAAGACCGACCCGGTGAAGTAGATTCCAGGCTTCGCGATGGTCTGCGCAACATCCCACGCTTTGCGGAGTTCCGCTACGGTTAGCTGGACGGGAGCCTCGTCGGGCTGCCAGGTCAGGCCATACGGATAGTCCTCTCCCGTGCGGCTGATTTCGATGTGGCAGCCCACGGTGTGGCTTACCGGATTGGCGTCTACAAAGTCAATGAGCCGCTTCATGCTGGCGACCCATTTATCCCAGTAGGTGATGTAACATCGTCCGCAGTAGAACATGTCGCCTGTGTAGAGAATTTGGGTGTAGGTGTCGTAGTAGGCGAACTCGGAAATCATGTGCCCGGGGCTACCCCAGATGAGGACTTTGCGATCGCCCAGGTCCAGCGACACCCGCTCTTCCGGATAGTTCGTCATACCCCAGAAACCCATCATTTCGTCGTGTGTGAGGCCCATGGTTCGGGTATTGGGCCTGTCGAGAAACTGGTTGATCGCGGCGTAGTGGTCCGAGTGCAGGTGGCTGAATGCCAGGAGAAGTTGCATCTCGGCTGCTTTCCGGCCATGACGCCTGCACCATTTGTCGATACAGGCGTCCACGGCATCGCGCAAACCCCACTCCGTGCGGAGTTGCGTGAAGCCCTGATCCAGCAGCAGCATCCTCTCATTCCCGAAGTACAGGTACATGAAAGGGGCTTCGTAACTCCAGGCCTTGTTTTGGTGGAGGATAGCGGTATGTTCGTTGTACCAGTGGACCTGAATCGGCGGGTCCTGATTGTCCATGCAACTGGAAGAGCCGCAAATCCAGCGCGCCGGGAATGTGCCCGGGGCGGGAGTATGGGTTGTGAAGTCGATGGTCCGGACAGCGGCTTCCGCGCTCACTTCCAGCGCCGACAGAGCCCCGACTGCCGCGGGAAAAGTAACAAAACTTCTTCGGTTCAATTGTTGGTCGCCTTTCATTTCCCTATCTCCTTTCAGAAGGGGTAGGGTGCTGCAATGTTGGGCACCCCTGGCGGGAACAACTGCGCCTTTTCGTCCGGGCTGACGCCGTTCAGAAGGATGAAGTCCGGGCGAATCAGCGCCAGTTTCTTCCCGACGACCTCCCTGGTTGAGGCCACGGCATCATCAAGCAGCGCGGGTTCCATCTGCAGGACACGCTCGTAGGGCTTGTGGGTGGCGAAGCGGGGGCAGTCCTTGCCGGGAACGAATTGCATGCCGATGTGTCCGCCCAGAAGCCACTTCACGTTATGCGTTTGCTTCCAGCGCTGCAATCGCTCCAGGGACGCGAGGTAGTCGCGGTCATGGCTGATATTGATGCGACCGGGGAACAGCAGATCGCCGGTGAACAGCAGGTGTGTGTAGGAGTCATAGAAGGTGAGGCCATCCTTGTGAGCACCCGGAGTCGGAATTACATCGATCACGCGGTCTCCCAGATCGACCTTTGCGCCGCTCTCCGGCCAATTGCTGCTCAGGCGATAGAAGTCCTTCATCGCCTGCAAGGGACGCGGTACCAGCATTGTTTCGGGACGTCCCGCGAATTGCGCCGCACCCTGGTTTTGGGCGATGTCTTCGCCGGACGTGAAGACGACGGTGAGGGGGACCTTCTTCCTTGTCATCTGGCTCCAGCGGAGCATGATGGCGTCCACCGTCGCGCGGAGAGGGTAGTGCGCTGCGTCGGCCGTCGCCCCGGTGTCGATCAGCAGGGCTCCCTTGTTGCCGAACAGAAGATAGGTGAAGGGTGCTGCCCAGTGGACGCAGACGTTCTGTCGAAGAACGCAGGTATCTTCGTTGTACTGGACAAGCTGAATTCGAGGGTCGCGGTTGATCGCAGCCACGCGGGACCCATACATCCAGCGGAACGGAAGGGTACCTGGCGCGGGGCCGGCATTGCGATAGTTGTGAACGACCTCCGTCTGTCCGGGGCGAGGCACGCACGAGTCGGTATTTCGGTCGCCTGGGGGATTGTCGGGGGGCGCCAGATTTCCGTTACCCGACTGTGTTGGTGTTGGCGTGGCAACCGGTGAAGTCTGCTGCTGCGGTGATTGCGGGTCGAAAAACAGCATGGCTGAAGGGCACTCTCCTGTTTCCGTTTCGGGGTGTCAGACGGGCGACGAAGGGAAGGCAGCAGGGCTTCAGCGTAAGGGTGCTACGGGGCGCCGTTTACTTGAGTTGCGAGTCTAACATTCCGTTGGTTTCATGCGGGACAGGAGCGTTTGCAGGCGGTCAGCTTTGTCGTAATGGTGAGGGTTGGAAGGAGGCACTGCCGACACTGGTTGTGCCAGGTTGCGACATTCTTCGCGAGGACGAGATTTGTCCAGCGCGGTGCATAAAGCCCCCTTTTCCCGTGGCGTTGCACATGGCAGAGGGTGCAGGAGCCTTTCGCCTTTACCGGAATCCGGTAGCTCGTAGTTGTTGCTGTGGCCATTGCGGGCAGCAGCGCCAGCGCAATGGTCAGCATCCGAATTGGAGCAGAGATCGTCATACTCGGGCGGTTTTCAGCGCCGCTAAGACCCGGGCGTCGCGGAAGGGGATTCTTCGTAACCGGACCCCGGTGGCGTCGAAGATGGCGTTGCCTACTGCGGCGAGGAGGGGTTTGCAGATGGTCTCTCCTCCTCCATAGTGGGGGAGGTCGGGGCGGTTGGCTGGTTACCTTTTCCGTGTCGAAGGTAACTTCCTCGTGGAGAGCTCGACTGAGGGAGTGCAACATGCCACCTTCCAGAGTTCGCCGGAGGCCTTCGGGGTTGATGATGAGGCCGCAATCGTGGGCGCAGACGAGGCGTTTCACCCAGACGTGGCCGGTCATTCGGTTGACCTCTACTTCGGCGATTTCGGCTACTACGGTTTGGCTTCGGACCCCGTAGGCGATGCCTCGTCCCGTCAGGATGTCGCCTTTGGCCGCTTGGGGATTGCCGGCGGGGCGAGCCTCCCAGGCGTAGGCTTTCGCCGCCGCTTTGATGCAGGCCATGGAGCGAACCCGCTTGAAACCGGCGTCGTCGTCCTTTGTGGCTTCGAGGAGGCGGAGGCGGAATTCGACGGGGTCGGCTTTGGCGGCGAAGGCGAGTTCATCAATGAAGGACT
>RGPS01000003.1 GCA_010084195.1 Terriglobia bacterium | reverse complement strand
GGCGAGCGGCTGGGCTGCTCCCTCCCGACGCGTTTCTCCCCGGCACCCTGCTCGCCCTGCTTTGTATTTCCACCTGCGCCCAAACGCTTTTCGGGCTGGACGGCCGGCCCGGGATGACGAGGTATCGTCTGCTGCCGTTGCGTGGCTGGCAGATTCTGCTGGCTAAGGACATAGCCTTCGTCAGCGTGGCCCTCCTCTTTACCGTTTCGCTGGCACCCCTGGCAGGCTTCGCCGGGGCTTTGGCTGCTCTGGCGGCTGCCCGATATCCCGCGATCCGGGAGCGCAGGTCTCAGCTTCGGTGGCGGCTACAATCCGGAACGTCATTCGGCGGGGCTCTCACACAGATTCTGGCAATGGTGGGGGCTGCCTCTGCGGTCCACCTCTACCATCCGTTGCTGGTGTTGCCCTGCCTGGTTGGGTGGTCCATTTCGCTCTGGTGGGGGGGGCGGGAAGTGGAACGTATGGCACTCTGAACGCATGAAAACCAAATCTATGCGATCCCGCTCTGCCGCTCGCGGCCCTGAGCTAAAGCTTCAGACCTCAGCTTCGCCCCGCAGGCCGTACTTTTCCATCCGGTAAATCAGTGTCCGGCGGCTCACATCCAGATAGCGTGCCGCCTGTGTCTGATTCCCATGGAAGCGCTCGAGCGCGCGCAGCAGCAGTTCACGTTCCACGCCCTCCAAACTGATCCCCTCATCCGGCAGTTCCATGTGAAAGGCACGCGAAGTCGGCACCGCGTTCACCGCCGCGCGCATTTCGCCCGGCAAATCAGCTTCCGTCAGTTCCCCTCCTGACGACAACACCACCATCCGCTCGATCACGTTCTCCAGTTCACGGATGTTCCCCGGCCAGCGGTAGTGCGTCAACGCGTTCTTTACCCCTGCCGACAACCGCACTCCCTGAATCCCGTGCCTCGCCACCAACCGGGCGAAGAGTTGCTGTACCAGTTCGGGGATATCCTCGCGACGCTCCCGCAGTGGCGGCAATTCCAGGGGAACGACAGCCAGACGGTAGTACAGATCCTCACGGAACGTGCCATCCTCCACCATCGCCTGCAAATTCCGGTGGGTCGCTGCGACGACCCTCACATTCACGGTAACTACGGAGGTAGAGCCCAACTTCTCAATCTCGCCGTTTTGGAGTAGCCGCAGCATCTTCGCCTGCGTCTCCTGGGGCAGTTCTCCAACCTCGTCCAGAAACAGGGTCCCGCCATCGGCCATTTCTACTTTTCCGGGCTTGGCGACGTGCGCTCCGGTGAACGCCCCTCGCTGGAAACTGAACAACTCAGATTCAATCAGGTCCTTGGGAATAGCCCCGCAGTTAATCGTTACAAAGGTACGATTTCTCCGCCTGCTGTTATGATGAATCGCCCTGGCCAGCAACTCCTTACCGGTTCCGGTTTCACCCCCTATCAACACCGTTGAGTCATGCTGCGCCACCCGAGAGGCCATTTCCAGAACCCGCAACAGAGACTTGGAGTGCCCAATGATGTTCTCAAAGCCATACCTCTGGTCCAGCGCCGCCCGCAGGTTCCGGACTTCTTCCAGCAACGCCTGCCGTTCCGTCGCGCGATGCACCGCCACCAGCAGAGCTTCGTAGTCGAGCGGTTTCGTCACGTAGTCGTAGGCCCCGGCCTTCATGGCCTCTACCGCAGTTTCCACGCTGCCAAACGCCGTCACAATAATTACCGTCGTATCGCCGTGGTGTTCCCGAATGGTCCGCAGCAGGTCCATCCCGCCGGCTCCCGGCATCTTCAGATCGGTGATCACCAGCTTTGGCTTCTGCGCCTCCAGCACATCCAGCGCTTCTGCGACGCTTGCCGCCGTCGCCACCCGGTACCCGGCCTCCTCCAATTGCATCTTCAGAACGCGACGGACGCTGGCGTCATCGTCCACCACCAAAATCAAGTTCAGGTTCATTGCTTTATCTCCCTGCGCACCGGCAGGGTGATACAAAACCGCATGCCACGTGTCGTGTTGTTTTCCGCCGTCAGAGTGCCCCCGAGTTGCTGCATAATATTCGCTGCAATCGCCAGCCCCAGACCGCTGCCCTTCTCACGCGTCGTGAAGAAGGGTTCGAAGATCTTTTCCTGATCCTCTGCCGGTATCCCTGGCCCTTCGTCCACTACGCAAATCGAGACGTGCCCCCCTCGGTCCCCGCTCCGCTCCAACGACGCTTCAAACCTTGCCATAATCTGCACCTCAGAGCCGTTGGGTGAAGCTTCCACTGCATTCAGCACCAAATTCAGCAGAACCTGCTTCAATTGCTCCGGATCGGACTCCACCTCGGGAATCCCAACGGCTACCTCGGTATTCACGTATGTCCCTCTCGCCAGAGGCGACTGAGCGACCAGCAAGCGCACCGAGTCGACGAGGGTCCCCACGTCAGCGGGCTGAAAGCGTGGGACGCGCGGTCGCGCGAACTCCAGGAAACCGGACAGTAACTTATTCAGGCGCTGACTCTCCAGTTGGATGATCTCCAGACAGTCCTGGAAGTTCTGCCCCGACACTTTGCCGCGATGCAACAAATTCGCGGCCCCGGAGATGCCTTCCAGTGGATTTCGAATCTCATGCGCCAGGCTTGCCGCCAGTTGTCCGGCTGCATACAGCCGTTCCGAACGCCGCAGTTTCTCCACACTCGCCTGGAGTTCCGCGTACACCCTCCGCAGCTCAATAGTAGTGGCCTCAAGTTCGCCCGTGCGGCGGCGTTCCCGGTCCGCCAATATCCCCGCGATGACAGAGGCTACCCCGAATATCCCCAGTTCCACCACCTGATCCAGGGCGTTTTCCGGCGAAACCCGGTGGCTCATGAAGATATAAGGTGCTTGCGCAATGGCAGTTGCCGCCAGGGTCAGCGCCGCCCCCCGCCAACCTGATAACACTGCGGCCACAAGCAAAGGTATGAAGTTCAGATGATGGAGCGAATTTTCCATCTCCACATCTGCCGGGGGGACTAACCACATCAGCCCCGACAACACCGCTACCGCCGTGGCGACCACTGCTCGCCCGTGCTCTCCGATCCTCTGTATCATCCCCACGGTTGCTCTCTCCTTGCAAGTTCGGTTCCAACTCCAAGTGATTGGATTTACTGGAGAGACTGTCCCATATGGTACACAGCAACCGAAAAGAGGCGCACGCTATGGTACACCTCAACCTGCTGGCCCACGTAAAATCAACAGCTTGCGAATGGCATTGCACTTGCCCTAACTAAAAGCGTGCAGCTCCTGCTTCTGCTCTTCCTCGTTCTCGCCGCCAGCGCCAATGCGCAGACACCACCTCTGACGCTGGCCCGCGCTCTCGAACTGGCTCAGGCCACCAATCCTCAACTCGCCGTCGCATCGGCCATCGGCGAGGGTGCCAACGCGGCCATTACCACCGCGAAAGCACGCCCCAATCCCGAATTCAATTTCCTGACCGGTCGCCAGTATCTCCTCCAGGCCAGCGCCGCCGCCGGTGCCCAGCAACACTTTGGCGTATCCCAGCTCATCGAACTGCCTTCCGTCCGCCAGGCCCGCCTGACGTTGGCGGAGGCTGGCCGCGACAGCACAGGCTTCCTGATGTCGGAAACCCGACTGATGTTGCGCGGTGCCATCAAACAGGCGTTTTACCAGGCTCTGCGTCGGCGCCAGGAAGTGACTATGGCCGAAGAGAATCGCCGCATCGTGCAGGATTTCGAACGCCGGATCCGCATCCAGGTGGAAGTCGGCGAGGCAGCTCGCCTCGAACTGATCCGGGCTGAGACCGAACTCAATACCGCCACTGCCCAGTTGCGAAGTGCGCAACTCCGATCCACCACGGCAATCGCTCAGTTAAGAGCCCTTCTCAGCCTGCCGGCCAGCGAAGAAATTCGCCTCGACGGCACCCTTGACCCTGCCCTCGACCTGCCCCCTTTTGCCGAGCTTCGTGGAGCCAGCCTGGCCAGTCACCCTTCGCTCGGACGGCTCCGTGCCGAATCCCGTCGGGCGCAGGCCAACCTCAGAAACGAAGAGACGCTCCGCGGCGTAACCATCCCTCTTCCCTTTGTGAACAAGCGCCAGGGGCAGATTGCGGAAGCCGCCGCTGGCATCAGCCAGGCCAACGCCTCTGCCAGCGTTCTTGAACTGCAACTGGCATCTCAGCTCGAACGCGCCTACGGCGAATATCAGGTCGCCAGCCAGCAGGTTCGGGCCTACGAAGACGGCAGCCTGAAGGAAGCGGAAGCGGCCCTGTCTGCCGCAGAAGCAGCCTACCGCCTCGGAGAACGGGGAATTCTGGAAGTTCTGGACGCCCAGAGAGTCCTCCGCAGTATCCGTTATGACTATTTGAACGCGCAGTTCGACCGGCAGTCGGCGCGCATTGAACTGGAGCAATTACGTGGTTCCGATTTCTAAATCCAAACTCATCCCGCCCACCCTTGCCGTCGCTATGGCTCTGCTGTCGTGGGGCTGTAAGAAGGAGCCTGTTGCCGCGCCCAAAGCCGCCGAGACAGCTCCTGCGGCTGCCCGCAATCCTCTGGAGATCACCATTAATCCCGAAATCGCCAAGCAGATCCGCATCGGCGAGCCTACCTGGCAGCAGGTCACCGGCAGCTTCCGGGCCACCGGGCGAGTCGAGGCCGATGAACGACGCATTACCCGCGTCAGTGCCCCGGTCGGAGGCCGCGTGGCCGAACTCCTCGTCCAGCCAGGAGAGACCGTCAAGAAAGGGCAAATACTCGCGGTCCTGCGCAGTCCCGAACTGTCTGAGGCGCAGAGCCAACTGCTGAAAGCTCTGACGCAGCAGCAGTATGGCCAGCGCGCGGTGGGCCGAGCTCAACAATTGCTGGATGCCGGTGTCATCGGGGCCGCGGAACTGCAGCGCCGCCAGACCGAACTCACCCAGACCAACGGAGAGATCTCGGGTTTTCAGGATCAACTTCGACTCCTCGGTATGACAGACCAGGCCATCAGGACAGTGGAGACCAGCCGCATTCTGAATGCCCAGGTCTCAGTCCTGGCCAGCGAGGAGGGTACCGTCATGGACCGGAAGGTAACGCCGGGGCAGATTGTGCAGTCGGCCGAGATCCTCTTCATTCTGGCCGATCTGTCTTCGGTCTGGATCACTGCAGACGTTCCTGAGCAGGCCAGCTCCACTCTCGCGGTGGGCAAGATCGCTGAAGCGGAACTGGCTGCATACCCGGATAAGCTGATTCGGGGTCGCATCTCGTTTGTCAGCGCCCTAGTGAATCCGGAAACCCGAACCATCCAGGCACGTATGGACGTGACGAATACCGACCGGCGCTACAAGCCGGCCATGCTTGCCACCATGCTCCTGAAGGAAGAGGCCAAAGCCCACAGGGTTATCCCCGGAACGGCGCTGGTTCGCGAAGACGACAAGGACTTCGTCCTGGTCGAAGTCAGACCCGGCACTTTCGCGCTTCGCCAGGTGGTTCTTGAGGGCGAGTTCGATACCTCCCGGGTCCTCACCAGCGGTCTGACCGAGGGCGAGAAAATCATCCTCGACGGGGCCTTCCACGTCAATAATGAACGCAAGCGCAACGCGCTTCTGGGGAGCCAATAGTCCATGTTGAGCGGCCTGGTGGAAAGTGCCCTGAAGCACAGGGTAGTGGTGGTAGTAATTGCTGCGATTGCCCTCGGTTTTGGTGCCGACGCGACCCGCAGACTCTCGGTAGACGCGTTTCCCGACGTCACTAACATTCAGGTACAGGTGGCGACCGAGGTTCCGGGCAGATCCCCGGATGAAGTCGAGCGGCTGGTGACAATTCCTGTCGAAATCGGCATGACCGGCCTGCCCGGCATGACCGAAATGCGATCACAGAATGAGCCCGGGCTGTCCATCGTCACCCTGGTGTTTTCCGATGACACGCCTGTTTACTTCGCACGGCAGTTGGTTGCCGAGCGGCTGGGCGACGTGAAGAGTCGACTGCCTGAGGGCATCATCCCCACGCTGGGGCCGGTTTCCACGGCCCTCAGTGAGGTGTATCAATACACGCTGGAAAACCCGGCCGATGGCAAGCGGGCCCTGACGAAGGACGAGCTCGTGCAGCGCCGCGTTGTCCAGGACTGGGTGGCCCGTCCTTTGCTGCGCTCTATTTCGGGAGTGGCGGAAATCAACTCCACCGGCGGCTACGTGAAACAGTACCAGGTGCTGGTGGACCCGTACAAGCTCAATTCCTACCGCCTGAGTATTCACGACGTTCGCGACGCCCTGGCGCGCAACAACGCCAACTCGAGCGGCGGCATTCTGCCGCAGGGACCGCAAGTGTATCTGGTGCGCGGCCTGGGCCTGATCGGGAGCCTGAATGACATAGGATCGGTAGTCCTGAAGGAAAAGGGCGGTACTCCGGTGTTTGTGCGCGATGTGGGTGAGGTCCGGCTCGGTGAGGAAGTCCGCTACGGCGCCATGATCAAGGGCGGGTATACCGAGGCGGTAGGCGGCATCGTGATGATGGTCGCCAGTGGTAACGCGAAGGAGATTGTAGGGAAGATCAAGGCACGGGCCGAGGACATCAACTCGAAGAACATGCTGCCTGACGGGTTGAAAATTGTGCCGTACTACGACCGAAGCGTTTTGGTGGATGCCGCAGTTTACACGGTGTCAAAGGTGCTGGGCGAGGGTATTGTCCTGGTGGTGGTGGTCCTCTTTCTGTTCCTTGGGGATCTGCGATCCAGCGTTATCGTCATCGCTACCCTGATCCTGACTCCTCCTCTGACGTTCCTCGTGATGAACTACTACGGTCTGTCGGCCAATCTGATGTCGCTGGGTGGTCTGGCGATCGCGATCGGACTGATGGTGGACGGCTCCGTTGTGGTTGTAGAGAACGTCTTCTCACAGCTGGGCCACCACCCCAACCAGAGCCGCTTCAAAACGGTGCACAATGCCGTGATGGAAGTCGGGACGCCAGTGATCTTTGGTATCTGTATCATCATTCTGGTTTTCCTGCCGTTGATGACACTGGAGGGCATGGAGGGCAAAATGTTTGCCCCTCTCGCCTTCACTATCGCCATCGCGCTGGGTATTTCTCTGATTCTTGCGCTCACCTTGTCCCCGGTGCTTTCGCTCATGCTGTTGAAGGGTGGCGACGAGCACGATACCTTCGTTGTCCGGATCATGAAACGACCTTACGTCGCCATGCTCGGGTGGGCGACCAGGAATGCATTCAAGACCCTCGGGCTCGCGATGATCACGTTCGTGGCCTGCATGTCTCTTTTTCCGTACCTCGGGACATCGTTTATCCCGGAGCTGAAGGAGGGTACTATTTCGCCCAATGCCGACCGCGTTCCTGACATCTCGCTCGACGAATCGATTCTGATGGAGATGGAAGCCGTCAAGCGCGTCCAGAGCGTTTCGGGTGTAACTAATGTGGTGTCGCGGCTGGGTCGGGGAGAATCCCCGGTTGACCCGGCAGGCTACAACGAGTCGGATCTGATGGCGCAATTATCACCGGTCGAGGAGCGGCCCGGACGAACGCAGGAGATGATCGCCAATGAGATCCGCGAGAAGCTCTCCGGGCTGCCCGGCGTGAACCTTGTGATGGCGCAGCCTATTTCTGATCGGGTGGACGAAATGGTCACCGGCGTCCGGGCAGATATTGCGGTCAAGATCTTTGGCGACAATCTCGAAGATCTGCGAGATAAAGCTGAAGCGGTGGCCAAGGTTGCGGCTACCGTTCGGGGGACAGCCGACATCAAGGTGGACCGCGTGACCGGGCAGCAGAACCTCAACGTGGTGATCGACCGGCAGGTGATCGCTCGTTACGGCTTGAGCATCGCGGACGTCAACGACGTGATTGAGGCCGCTGTCGCCGGTCGGTCGGCAACCGAAATCTACGAAGGAGAGCGACGCTTCCAAACGGTTGTGCGGTATCCGGAGGAGTTCCGGAACAACCTGACCAAGATCCGGAACATCATGATTACCGGAGCCAACGGCGCCCAGGTAGCGCTGGGCAATCTGGCGAAGATTGAGTTGCTGGAAGGGGCGTCCCAGATCAAGCGCGAGATGGGCAAGCGCCGGATTGTAGTGGGCGTGAATGTCAAAGATCGGGACCTGGGCAGCTTTGTGGAAGAGCTTCGCGGCAAGGTAACGAAGCAGGTGAGTTTGCCCCCGGGGTACTACTACGAGTGGGGCGGCCAGTTCGAGAATATGGAACGAGCGAGGGCTCACCTGATGGTAATCGTACCCATCACGATTGTGGCTATCTTCTTTCTTTTGTTCTTGTTATTCGGCTCTTTACGATTCGCAACTTTAATTATTCTGGTACTGCCGTTTGCGTCTATGGGAGGTGTGGCCGCGCTCTACGTCAGCGGTGAGTACCTGTCGGTACCGGCTTCAGTTGGGTTCATTGCGTTATGGGGAATCGCGGTTCTGAATGGCGTCGTGCTCGTCTCGTACATTCGCAGCCTTCGGGCGAAGGGTATGGAGCAGGCAGCGGCGATTCAGGAGGGGGCCAAGGCCCGATTCCGTCCCGTCATGATGACGGCCACGGTGGCGGCGCTGGGGCTGATTCCGTTCCTGTTCTCCACGGGGCCGGGGTCGGAAGTACAGAAACCGCTGGCGGTGGTCGTGATTGGCGGGCTGGTCAGTTCCACCCTGCTGACGCTGGTGATGATACCGGCACTCTACCGTGTGTTCGAGGGAAAGGAAAAACTACACGAGCTACCCACCATCTAGTGCTAGAATAGGTGTTTCGCCCTAAACACCCATGTTACTTAGTATCAAGGAGATGGAGGTCCGCAAGATTGCTTTTGCGGAAACCTGGCAGCCCTCGGAATTCGACTTTACCGATTCCGGTGTCAGCCAGCTGGCCCCCCTGTCGACAGAAGGTGAAGCGGAGCTCTTCCCGAACACGGGAGGGGAGCTGCGGATCCGGGGCCGGGTCAAGTCGGTGCTCTCGACTGAGTGTGACCGGTGCCTGACGCCCACCACCTATACGGTGGATGCGCCTTTCGACCTGTTTTATAAGCCGGCCACGGAACTGGCGAATGCAGCGGACGAAGTCGCGCTGGACGATGGCGAGGCGGAGATTGGTTTTTATGAATTGCCGGGCCTGGAACTGGAGGATATTCTCCGGGAGCAGGTGCTGTTGCAGATCCCGATGCAGAGGTTGTGCCGGGTCGATTGTAAAGGAATTTGCCCGATTTGTGGCGCCAATCGCAATGAAGTTTCGTGTCATTGCGAGGCGCATCCGGGTGACGACAGATGGGCGGCTTTGCAGGCTGTCCATATAGAACGTGTAAACTAGGTAAAAGACAGAAATGCCGAATCCGAAAAGAAGACACTCGAACGCGCGTACCCAAACTCGTCGCGCCCATGATGCGCTGAGCAAGCCGTCGCACGCAGAATGCCCCAATTGCCATGAGCCCAAGATCCCCCACCGGGTTTGCCCCAGCTGCGGCCAGTACAAAGGCCGTGAAGTGATTGAAACCGCAGCAGAATAGTTGCCGAGCAACCCAACTGAGCGCATGGTAACCATTGCCGTAGACGCGATGGGGGGCGACAAGGCCCCGGTCCCTGAGGTTGAGGGCGCAATCCACGCAGCAAAGCAGTATGGCCATCGAGTCATTCTTGTAGGCGACCGTGACACCATCCAGGACCACCTGGATGGTCACTCAGCTGCGCGCAAACTCCCCATTGAGATTCACCACGCGAGTGAGCGGATCACGATGCACGACCACGCAGCAAAGGCGGCCCGCACCAAGAAGGACAGTTCGATGCACCTGTGTGCTCGACTTGTGGCCGACGGCAAAGCGGACGGTTATGTCTCCGCCGGTAACACGGGGGCGTGCATGGCCATCGCCAAGATGGTGCTGGGCAAGGTTCATGGGGTGGATCGTCCGGCACTTTCCGGAGTCTTTCCAACTATGAAAGGCTCGCCCGTAGTGGTGCTGGATGTTGGTGCCAACGTGGATTGTGAGCCCAAGATGCTGGCGCAGTTTGCCATGATGGGCGAGATATACAGCAGGCTGGTGCTGAAGGTGAACAACCCTCGCGTCGGCCTTCTTTCCATTGGCGAAGAGGAACATAAGGGCAACGCTCTCACCAGGGAGACCACGCCGCTGCTGAAGGAACTGGACTTCAACTTCATTGGCAACGTGGAAGGTCGCGACCTTTTCTCGGGCGAAGTGGATGTGGTGGTTTGTGACGGTTTTGTAGGTAACGTGGCGCTCAAGGTGAGCGAGGGTCTGGTGGAAATGATCCGCAGTCTGTTGAAGGAATCGCTGGCGGCCACACTTTCGAGCAAGATCGGCTACGTGCTTTCGCGGTCGGCTTACAAAGATTTCAAGAAGCGTCTGGATTACTCCGAGATTGGCGGTGCCCCGCTGCTTGGCTTGAAGGGCGTCTGCATCATTTGTCACGGACGGTCGGATTCCAATGCGATCAAGAACGCCATTCGATCTGCAGCGGAATTTGCATCCAGCCATATCAATCACCGCATCAAAGAAGAACTCGCGCTGTCTAAACCCGGACTTGCCAGGATAGGTTAGGTACTCCCGATGCGTCATCTGCTTTTGTTCGCTGCGCTGGCGGCGACATGTTCGGCCCAGACTGAAAAGTTTAATCACGTCCAGTGGACGGCAACTGTAGAACAGGCGACGGTTGCGGGCGGCGGTACGGTGATTGTGCGGCTGGACGCAGAAATCGATGCTGAGTGGCACTTGTACTCACTGTCGACTCCCCCGGGGCCGATTCCGACGACCATTAAGGCCCTGGAGGGCGCGGTTGAGAAGCTCACCATCTATGAGCCGAAGCCGGTGCGGAAGTTCGATCCGAATTTCAATGCAGATACCGAGACATTTGAGGGTCATCAGATTTTTTACGCGAAGCTGGAACTGAAGAAAGATCTGGCGGCGGGGGCTCTGACGGTTACGCTGGAGCCTCGTTACCAGACCTGCAGTGGCACTTCGTGTATTCCTCCTCGTACCCGGCAGTTAGCCGTGAATTTGACGGTCGCAGCGAGTGCTCCGGCGCAGCCTGCCGTGCCCTCGGGTGTGACGGAGGTGAAGCCCCGGACCGGAGTCCCGGCAACAACAAGCGCCCCGGCTGAGTCCGATCTGATTCCCTTCCTGGGTTTGGCATTTGGGTTTGGGTTGGCGGCTGTGTTTACCCCCTGCGTATTCCCGATGATCCCGATCACGATGTCGTATTTTGTGGGCCAGAAGGGTGGTTTGGGGCAGGCGGTGACGTTCTGCCTGGGGATCGTGGTGTTGTTCACCGGCCTGGGGCTGGTGGCGACGGCAGTGCTGGGACCGGCGGGTGTGAACCACATCGGGGCGAACGTTTGGGTGAATGCCTTTATTTCGCTGGTGTTTCTGGTGTTTGGACTGAGTTTGCTGGGGGCGTACGAAATTACCTTGCCGTCCGGCCTGCTGACGAAGCTGAACGCGGCGTCCGGGCAAGGCGGATTTATTGGCACGATGTTGATGGGACTGACGTTTGCACTGGCATCGTTTGCTTGTGTGGGGCCGTTTATGGGAACCCTGCTGGCGGCTTCGGTGACGGGTGACAAGCTGCGACCGACTTTGGGAATGCTGGCCTTCTCGGGCGGGCTATCGACTCCGTTTTTTTTGTTGGCATTGTTCCCGAAGTGGCTGAAGAAGTTGCCCCGGTCGGGTGAATGGATGTCTCGGGTGAAGGTGGTGATGGGCTTCCTGGTGTTTGCGGCGATGCTCAAGTACCTCCACAACGTGGACGACGTTCTGCACACCGGATATCTGACGCGCGAACGATTCCTGGCGGGCTGGGTTGTGTTGGCGGTGATGATGGGCGCGTACTTACTGGGATTCCTAAAGTTACCGGGATTTTCTGCCGATGAAGAAATAGGAGCTGGACGCCTGGTCTTCGGCATGGCAGCTATCGCGATGGGACTGAGCTTTGTACCGGGGATGTTCGGTGCTCGATTGGGCGATATTGAGGCGTATATTCCGCCTCCTGTTGCGGGCTCGGTGTTTGGCGGGAGTGGTGGCCAGGAACAGCTGGTGTGGCTGGAGAATGACCTGGAAGGGGCCTTCGCTAAGGCTAAGGCGGAAAACAAGAAAGTTCTGGTGGACTTCACCGGCGACGCCTGCACGAACTGTAAGTGGATGAAGGCGAACATGTTTACGAGGCCGGAGGTGTTGGCGGTCGCGAAGAACCTGGTGCTGGTGGAACTGTATACGGATCGGTCGGATCCGCTGTCGCAGAGCTTCCAGGAGATGGAGGCCAAAGAGTTCAACACGGTCGCTATTCCTTTCTATGTTTTGTATGACCCGAATCGTACGGTGCTCGCGACCTTCCCGGATCGCACGGACAGCTCTGAGAAATACATGGCGTTTCTGAATACTGGTAGGGCTCTGGATGCCGCCAGCCCGGTTGCGGCGTCGTCTCCTTCGGCGTCGTCTCCTTCCGCTTCAAGCGTCGAGTTCACTCCGTTCAAGACTCTGGACGGAGCTCCGCTCTCCCCAGCCTCCTGGAAGGGGAAGGTGGTGGTGCTGAACTACTGGGCTACGTGGTGCGTGCCTTGCCGGGCTGAGATTCCGGAGTTCAACAAGCTGGCTTCCGAGCTGGGTCCTAAGGGTGTCGAGATGGTGGGTATCTCGATGGACGAGGACGGCGCGGAGCTGGTGAAACGCTTTCTGAAGCAGAACCCGATGAAGTACACGGTTGGACTGGGGACTGGATCCCCGAATTCCCTGCCGATTACGGCGGTACTGGATAAAGCGGGCAACCAGGTGCAGCGGATCGAAGGCCTGATCAAGCCGGATGAACTGCGAGCTGTAGTGATGAAAGCCCTCGGTAACTAGTACTTAATCGCAGTAATACATTTGTGTATCAAAATGTTTGGGATACACCCAGACACGCACCTGAATTGGAATGCGCTGCTGAAGACAGGGCGAGCTGGGTTGATATAGCCAACAGGTGGGACTGAGTTGGCGCGCGCTGTGGAGCGAGCCCGGGTCATACTGGCCTCGTTGGCGGGCAAGGCGATCCAGCAAGTGGCTCGGGAGACAGGAGTTTCCATTCCCACCCTTAACAAGTGGCGGAGGCGGTTCGCCCTGTGGGGGCTGCGGGATCTGCCAAGGCCCGGCAAGCCATTTGCCTATGATGTCGTTTTTCGAAACCGTGTGCTCGCCTTGCTGGAACAACCGGTTCCGGCGGGAATGTCGCACTGGGATGGTCCGTCGGTGGCGGAGAGCCTGTCTTCGAGCGTGTATGCGGTCTGGCGTGTGCTGCGTCGCGAAGGTATTCATCTGCAACGGCATCGCAGTTGGTGCGTGAGCACGGACAAGGAGTTTGGGCCCAAAGCTGCGGAAGTGGTCGGGCGATATCTGAGTCCGCCGCTGCACGCGCTGGTGCTGAGCGTGGATGACAAACCCAGCATGCAAGCCATTGAGCGGCCTTCCGGTTACGTCGAGACCGACAGCGGTTCCGTCGTCCGTGCTCTAAAGGGCACTTACAAGCGGCACGGCACGCTGAATCTGTTCGCCGCTTTAGAAGTCGGCACTGGCCAAGTCAAGACAAAGATCACCGGCTACAAGAGGCAGGCTGATTTCCAGAGCTTCCTCGCCGGGGTGATTGCTGAGCAGCCAGCAGACAAAGAGATCCAGGTGATCCTGGACGATTACTCAACGCACAAGAAGAACGACGCCTGGCTGGCGAGGTTCGAAGGCTGTTAGGGCCGGGATAAAATGGCAGCATTTCCCCCGGTTTTGACGTCAGGAAAAGCGCCGCTTTGAGTGTCCGCGCATACTTCGGCGATAACGCCGGGGAGGTAAGTGCGTGGGGACACTGGTCCTGTTCGTAGGGAAGAATATTTGATTGATTCAGGCGATGGGCAACCCTCCCGCGCCGGCTTCGTCGAGGATGACGCGAAGCTGATCGGCAGCGGGGTTGCTCTGTTCGTTTCTCGCCAGGCGGTGGGCCAGGCGGCGTAAGGTGAGAAGGGAAAGTCGCAACCGTTCTCCCTGGTTCAGCATGAATATCAACTGCTCGGCTTCGAGGGAGCGGTCGGCCTCCAGCGACAAGAGAGTCTCGTTGGCGCGGACAACCTCGGTGGTAGCGGGTGGGGCGCTGGTGGAGCCGGCGGGAGAGACCGCGAGGGTGCTGAGGGAGCGGTAAAGGTCGGCAATTACGTCTCGCTCGGGGCCGTAGGGGCGAACGGGCCAAATGCTGACGGAGAGTGCGGTCTGGATGAGGCCGCCCACGAAGGCAAGGGCCCCTGAGGTGAGGGCATCGTGCGGGCTGAGCTGGTTAGCCCCGAAGACGATCATGGTGACCAGGGTTACGGTGCCGAGGTCACCGGCACGCTGGCCCAGAACGATCAGCATCCCGGCGCAGAACGCCCAGAGGGTTTCGGCAAGGGTAGCGGTTGTTGAGGTCCGGGCGGAGAGGGCCCCCATAACCACTGCCAGACCCACAAGAACGCTGGCCAGCAGCATGCGGCGGCCGCGCACCGCGTAGGCTTCGCGGCTATCAGAAAAACAGACGTTCAGGGCACCAATGGCGACGACGGCACCGCCGGCGGGGTGCCCGGTGAGGCCACCAATAACGAGGGGCGCAATCAGGCCGAGGGTGTTTCGAACCGCGATTTCGGGCGTGAGCCGGGCGGCGTCGATACGCACCACGGTCTGCCAGAATGCATTCGCCATCCTTACCTGTTTGCGCCCCTTATTTCGGTGCTTACTTTGTTACTCCAAGGCCGTCAATGTGGACTTCCAGCTGATGATTCACACGTGCACCCCAGATGCCGTCGGTCTTCAGAGCGGCTGACTTCGGGGAACTGTTGACGACGGTGCCGTTGATGACGAAGTCGGTCTTGTCGGCTCCAACGCGAACTTCGAGGGCGTTGGTGGACTTGCCATCTGCACCGGGTTTCTGGACGGCATCATTTGGGGTCTTGCCAACCACGTTGGTTGTGGCGGCACCATCACGGCTCTTGATCAGCCAGCTTCCGTTCTGGGCGACGAGGAAGTAGAGATACTTCTGTTCCGCGCCTTCGAGGCCGCTGCCACCGAAGACCAGACCATAGAAATTGGCGTGGCCGCTGGGCTTCTGCAGGACGAAGCTGCCCTTCAGGGTGTAGTTGCCGGACGCCGTGTTTGCAGGGTTCCAATAGACGGCGGCAGCCGGATTGGTGGCATGGTAACCGCCACCCATGGTGACGAACTTAATCTCGCCAGGACCATCGGGGTCGGAGGCTTCGGTGCTGCGGTCAACCCGCATCTTCCACCCTTTGGGTGCCTGGGCGACGAGGCTCAGGCAGGTTGCCAGCGTCAGTGTAGCGATAAGAAATTTGCGCATAGGCCTAAATTATATCCGGCCCGTGGCGAGGCGTTCGGCAACAGTTACTTTATTTGTTTTTGGGCCAGGGGTGAGTTTCTCCAGGTAGAGATAGACAACCGGCGTAATGTAGAGCGTCAGCAACTGTGACACGAGAAGGCCGCCCACGACGGCCAGGCCCAGCGGGCGTCGCGATTCGGCACCTGCACCGTACCCGAGCGCAATCGGCAGGGTGCCGAGAAGTGCGCACATGGTGGTCATCATGATGGGGCGGAAGCGCTGGATGCAACCTTCGAAGATCGCCTCTTCGGCCGGAACTCCTTCGCGTCGGGCCATGATGGCGAAATCGACCATCATGATGGCGTTCTTCTTCACGATGCCGATCAGAAGAATAATGCCGACGAAGGAGTAGAGGTTCAGGTCGTCATGGAAGATCAGCAGCGTGATAAGCGCACCGAGACCCGCGGCAGGCAGGCCGGACAGGATGGTGATGGGGTGGATGAAGCTTTCATACAGGACCCCAAGAACCAGGTAGATAACCACAATCGCCACCAGGAGCAGAATCGCCAGGCCCCCCAGTGACTTCTGGAAAGCCTGCGTGGTGCCCTGATAGGTGAAGGACGTTGTGTCCGGCAGCCCGATTTCGCGGGCGGCCTCGTCCACCTGTCTGGTTACTTCACTCAGGGAAACGCCGGGGCGACCGTTGAATTGCAGGTTTACGGCCGGAAGCTGGCCGATATGGTTGACGCTTAGCGGAGCCACACCCTGAATTCCGCGTGCCACTGCGGAGAGGGGAATGAGGCGGTTGTTGGAAGAACGGATATACAGCTTCGAGAGGCTGGAGGGGTCTCGCTGGTACTGGGGCAGGACCTCCAGGATCACGTCATAGTCATTGGCCGCTGTGGTGATGGTGGAGACGCGCCGATTGCCGTAGGCGTCGTAGAGCGTGTTGGCGATCTGTTCGGGCGTGATGCCGAGGGCCAGGGCTCGGTCGCGATCAATATCGACATCAACCCGGGGGCTGCTTAACTGGAGGTCGGTGTAAACGGTGGAGATTCCAGGGGCGCGCCGGAGTCTGGCTTCCAGGCGAGGGGCCCATTTGTAGAGAACTGCTGTATCCGGGTCCTGCAGGGCAACGGAGTACTGGTAGCGGGACTCGTTTTGTCCCAGGGTCAGGAGCGGCGGTAGCTGGAGGAAGACGGAGAACCCGGGAATATCCGCTAACTGCTTCTGCATGTCGGCAATGATGCTGGTTGCGTGGGGGCGGTTCGGATCGTCCTTGAAGTGCATGAACAGGAAGCCCTGGTTTTGCCCTGAGAAGCCGCCGGTCCCGGTTCCGAAGTTACTGACCCAGGGGTTCTTGCTGACGATCTTCATCGCCTGTTCCTGGAGCTTCACCATCTGCTCGAAGGAGGTATCCTGAGCGGCTTCGGTGCTGCCAAAGACGGTGCCTGTATCGACGCTTGGCAGAAAGCTCTTGGGCATGACGATGAACATCCAGACCGTGATCCCGGACAGGGCGATGGTGGCGAGCAGGGTCAGCAGGCGGAAGCGCAAGGTAAGGAGCAAGGTCCTCCGGTAGAGGTTGTTCATCCCGATGAAAAATCTCTCTGTGACGCGGAAGAGGGCGCCGTGATTCTGTTCGTGGCGCAGGAAGCGACTACAGAGCATGGGCGTCAGCGAGAGTGAGATGACGCCTGAAATCAGGACGGCAATGGCGATGGTGATCGAAAATTCGCGCAGCAGCCGGCCGATGATGCCGTCGAGGAACAGGACCGGGATGAAGACTGCCACCAGCGAGATGGTCATGGAAATGATGGTGAAACCGACCTCGCGGGCACCTTCATACGCCGCTTCCATGCGACTTTTCCCCATTTCGAGGTGGCGAACGATGTTCTCCAGCATGACGATGGCGTCGTCCACAACGAAGCCCACCGAGAGAGTCATGGCCATCATGGAAAGGGTGTCGATGGTAAAGCCGAGCAGTTTCATGGCGGCGAAGGTGCCGAGCAGGGAAAGCGGAACCGCAAGACTGGGGATGATGGTGGCGGAGACGTTCCGCAGAAAAACGAAGATGACGAGGATGACCAGGCCGATGGTGAGCAGCAGGGTAAATTTGACGTCCTCGATTGATTGCCGGATGTTGGTGGAGGCGTCGAACTCCACCTGCAGCCTGATTCCGGCGGGCATATTCTTTTGCAGGCTCGGCAGGAGCTTTTTCACGCCATCCACTACTTCGACGGTATTGGTGCCGGGTTGCTTCTGTACGGCCACGATCATCGAGAGTTTGCCATCCACCCAGAAGCGGGCTTTGTCGGTGGTGACACTGTCAATGACTTCGGCAACATCGCCCAGCCGGACCGGATTGCCGTTCCTGTACGAGATTATGATGGGCCGGAACTGATCGGCGCTGCTCAGCTGGCTGTTTGACTGAACCGCGTAGGACTTGGTGTAGCCATACAGGGAGCCAGCTGGAAGGCTCAGGTTCTGCTGCCCGAGGGCGATCCGAATATCCTCGAGCCCCACCTGGCGAGCGGCGAGTTTTTCGGGGTCTGCCTGCACGCGCACCGCGTACTTCTTGGCTCCGAAAATCTGGACCTGTGCCACACCGCTGACCATGGAGATTCTGCGGCCAATCAGACCTTCGGCGAATTCGTTCAAGGCCGCTTCGGTCATGGTGTCGGAGGAGATGCCGAGAAACAACACGGGACGGGCGGCGGGATTCACTTTTTGGTAGGACGGGGGTGCAGGCATGTTGGTCGGCAGACTGCGTGCGGCCCGGGAGATGGCAGCTTGTACGTCCTGCGCTGCGGCATCAATCTCACGGCTCATGTCGAACTGGAGCGTGATGTTGGTTGTCCCGAGCGAGCTGGACGACGACATGCTTTCGATGCCCGCGATATTCGAGAACGATTTTTCGAGGGGCGTGGCGACGGACGAGGCCATGATGTCGGGATTCGCGCCGGGCAGGGCAGCGGCGACCTGGATGGTTGGGTACTCCACGGACGGCAGGTCGCTGACGGGAAGGGTGAAATAGCTCAGCAGGCCAAAAGCCAGGATACCTGTCATGAACAGGGTTGTGGTTACGGGTCTGCGGATGAAGAGATCGGTAATGGCCATGCTAGTTCCCTGACGTCTCGTTGGGCTGCAGGAGCCGGACTTTGGCATTGGGTACGAGGCGCATCTGGCCTTCCGAGATGACCTGTTCACCTGCCTGCAGGCCCTCGCCCACGACGGCCTTTTCTGGTTGGCCGGGTTGTGAGTAAAGCCGGAGGACAGTTACCGGACGCATAGAGACGGTTGCAGTGGTGGGGTTCAGGACCCAAACGTATTTACCCCGAGGTCCGGTCTGGAGCGCCTGCGACACTACCAGGACCCTTTCTTTTTCCATGTTCAGGCGCGCCGTGACATTGACGAACTGGCCTGGCCAAAGGGCGCGATCAGAGTTATTGAAAGTGGCCTTCAGGCGGATGGTTCCGGTTGTGGAATCGACCGTGTTGTCAATGAATTGCAGGGTGCCGACCGTTCTGCGGTTGTCCGAGGTTACGGCGGCGATCTCCAGCGGCCTGCTGCTGTTGTACTTGCGGACCTCGGTCAACAGGTTTTCCGGGATAGGGAAAGAGACGTAGACCGGAGAAACCTGGAGGAGTGTGACCAGGGTGTTGTCATTCTCTCGCGCCAGATTTCCCTGCTTGGCCGAAATCACGCCCGCGCGGCCCGCAAGGGGGGCCTTTATTTTGGTGTATTCCAGTTGCAAACGCGCCTGCTGCAAACGGGCCCGGTCGGCTGTTTCGGCCGCGCGGGCGGAGTCGAGGGAGGCTTTCACCGCATCCACCGTGGCTGCGGCGGCTTCCGAATTGGCGACCGCCTGCCCGGCCTGCTCCTTCGAGAGGACACCCTCTTTCAGCAGCTGATTGGTACGAGTGGCAATCGACTGCAGATTTCGCAAGGTGGCCTGATCCCGGAGGATGTTGGCTTCGGCCTGCTTGGCGTTGGCGGCATCCCTCAGGATGGTGGCATCGATTTCGGCGATCTGGCGGTTGATGGTTTCGGCGTCGAGCTCAAAGAGGAGGTCACCCTGCTTCACGTCCTGGCCTTCGCTGAAATGCACTCGGAGGATTGGCGAAGTAATCCGGGATTTGATCTCCACTGAAGAGATTGCTTCCACGTTTCCGATGGAGGTTACTTCGAGCGGCACGGTGGCTGACTCCGCTGTCAGGGCGCGTACAGCTTCCGGTGCCGGTGGCGCGGAGGTCTGTGCAGCCTTCGGCGTCGAGCAAGCCGTCATTGCGAGGAGGGCCGCAATTGTCAGGAGTTTTGGGGACACAACTTGAGGTCGAGTGGGCACGTGAGTAATGGGGCGGGTACAATACCATTATGAAGCCAGCCACCTTACTGCTGCTGGCAAGTCTCCCCGTCGCAGCTCTTGCCCAGTTAGTTCCCCCCTCTTTCGTCGTGCCCACCACCTACACCGGTTCTGGTTATAAGCTTGTCCCACTCGGCCCTGCCGTCGCCGAGATGGACTTCAAAGCCTACATGAGTTCCATCGATCATATCCGCAAGACCCAGGGAGGGAACTGGCCGCGACAGGGCCTCACCATGGACGATCAGGCGAAGGATATGGCCGGTGAGAAAGCGCAGTGGGATGGCAGGAAATCTTTCCCGTTTGCGGTTCTCACTGCGGATGGAAGCAAGGAACTCGGTTGTTTCTACCTGCGGCCCTCTACGAAAGAAGGTTACGATGTGGTCGCCACCATGTGGGTGACGCAGGAGGCTTTCGACAAGGGTTTTGAAGACCAGCTATTTCGGGACATGAAGGCCTGGCTGGGGTCGGTGTGGCCCTTTACGAAACCGGCGTGGCGTGGCAAAGAAATAACGGCTGAGGCATGGAAGGCCCTTCCGGCGAAACCGGCTCCCGCTCAGTAATTCAAGGGAGATGGATGGCCACATTCGGGCGGCATGCTGTACGTGAATGCCGGCTATTCCGGGCAGCCGGGCAAGGTGCGCATCGCTTTTGATGAACACGCTCACAACGGCTCGCCGGAGCGGCGCCGAGTCAGGTGTTCCTCTTTTTTTTGTTGCCGCCCCGGCGGCCTGTGAGCTTTTAAGATAAAGTAGGCTCCATGAGGGTCGCGTGGCTCACGGATCTGCATCTTAGTTTCGTCCCCAGGGCGGAGCGCATGGCGTTCTATGGGTCGGTTCGCGCTGAAGAACCGGATGCAATCCTGCTGGGTGGAGACACCGGTGAAGCCCCGAATCTTCTGGAATTCTCGGATGAGATTGACCGCAACCTGCAGCTCCCCATCTACTTCGTCCTGGGCAACCACGATTTTTACGGTGGGTCCATCGCCCGGGTTCGGGACCTGGTGACGCGGAAGACGGCTGGCTCCCGGCTGCACTGGTTACCGGCGACCGGCATCGTCCATCTGGGCGATGAGACGGCGCTGATCGGACATGACTCGTGGGCGGACGGTCGTCTTGGTGATTTCTTCCGTTCCAACGTGCGCCTCAACGACTATCTCCACATCGAAGAACTGACGAATCTGCCGAAGCTGACCTGCTACTCAACTCTGAATGCCCTGGGAGATGAGGCCGCCGACTATCTGGAGGCAAGAGCCCGTGAAGCGCTCGCGGCCAGACGGGACGTTGTGGTGCTGACCCACGTTCCTCCCTTCCGGGAAGCCTGCTGGCACGAGGGGCAGATTTCGAATGCGGACTACCTCCCGCACTTCAGCTGCAAAGCGGTGGGTGACAGGCTGCTGGACGTGATGCGGGGGTATCCGGAGCGCAGCATGACCGTTCTGTGCGGCCATACTCACAGCAGTGGCACGGCGAAGCTTCTGGATAACCTGACGGTCTACACCGGTGGCGCGGAGTATGGTGCTCCGCGCCACCAGGCCATCCTGACTTTTTAGGAGTTACTTGCCAGTTCTTTACTTGTGAAGCTGCCAGGTTTCGTCGAACAGGCCTCCCGCCTGAAGATCCGGGAACTCGGCACCTGGTTTCACTTTGACAACCGAGTAGTCGCCCCACTGCGGCATGCCATAGTCCCCGTTGTAGCCACGGTCGTCAATCGTCAGGCCTGAATTGAGCACGACGTACTTTGCGGGGTTGAGGGGATTCGGATAAATCAGGGCAGGGAAATGGTCTTTGGCGGGATAGTCCACGCCGGCGAGGCTCACCTGATCTTTCGTCCACTTCACGGGGAGCCGACCGATCAGCCTGGCCATTAGCCGGTTGCTTCCGGGGTCTCCGAACAGAATGACATGATACCTGGCGAGGTCGGCCGGGGTGACATCCTTGTCGTCCTTGACAAAGGGATGGCCGCGGAAAAACTTGCCCCACATTCTGTCGAATCTGGCCATGGTACGAAGCGCCTGCTGGTTTACTTCTTCATTCCAGGCTGTTCCGGTGGGACGGACCAGCAGGAACGGGTCGAGGAAGGCGTCATCAATGGGACCCTGCAGGGCATGTGTCTTGGCCAAGCCTGCGGGTCCGGAGCGGGGCGCCACCTTCCAGCCAGTCACCGTTTTTTGGAGGGTGATGGTGGGGGATGCCTTGACCCGAAGCGTTTGTCCGTCGATGCGGAGCTCCCGGGCATGGTCCATTTCACGAAGGTTGAGGCGGGTGATGTTATTCGTTTTGATGGCGTAGAGACTGTTACTATCGCGACGCTCGGCATCCAGATCTGCCCGCTCGTAGTGCTGGCTCATACCTTCCACGGAAGCCCAATAGTCCTTGTTGTAGCGGGTGGTGTAGGTAACAAAGCGGAGGTGGTCGGGCGTCACGCGGCCTTTGTCGGCCCATTCTTTCAGAAAGGCATCCAGGCGCTGGCGAACCAGGGGACTGGTTCCGTGGCCTGTCTTCAGGGACTGCATCCAGAGGCCGGGAGCACCCACCGAATGGAGGTAGTCTTTCTCTCCTTCAGATGGAAAGCCTTCCTTTTCGAGTTGAGCTCTGGCGCGAAGGGACGACTCCAGTTGGCCGGTGTCCTCTTCGCCATCGTGACCGGCCAGCGGCAGATTGTAGATATTCAGGGCCCATTCAGAGATGTTCTCCCAAATCCGAAGAGTGGAAAGCTGAAAAGGGAGAAGCCCGGGCTGTTGTGCCCGTCGTGAGACTGTTCCGGCACCGATTTCAGCGGCAGCGAAAGCATCGGGGTGGTGTAGCGAGATGTGCCATGCGCCTTCGCCACCCTGTGAAAACCCGCGCAGGATGACGCGGTCGTCATCAATCTTATAGCGCTTCTTCACGGCGGCGATAGCTTCAAAAACGTCAGCTTCGCCGGCCCAGTGCCACCCGGCACCATTAACCCGGCCAAAGCAATCCAGTTGAATCTGGCCCTGGTCAGCAACAGGGGCGTTGCCTGGCGGTTTTGGGCGCAGGAAGTTGAAGATGAACTCGGCCTCTGTGGTATTGTTCTGGCGACCGTGGAGCCAAACATACAGTTTTGTTGGCCTGGTCGGATCGTAATTGGCAGGCAGGGAAACGCCGTAAGGTTGCAGGGCTCCATCGATCTCGGATCGGTATGCTTCGATGCGCTTCTGCCCCGTGTTCCAAGCGGGCTTACCGGCCAGCAGTTGGCGGGCGCGTTCCAGACCTTCACCCAGGACTACAAAGGCGTGGTCGATGGCAGCCTGAGTACCAAACAGCTCCGGGTATTCGAGCAGCATTCGACCTGCCTTGGCGTAAACCTCCACGTCGTTGAGGAGTACGGGACTGGCTTGGGCGGCCTTGAGCCGGGCGACAAGTTTCTCGATTTCGCTGGTGTCGGCGGCGAGCTTCGCCAACTCTTCGGCTTTGGGTACAATCGGCGGCGGTGCCTGCGGCCCTCGTCCCTGGGGGCCGCGGCCGGCGGGGGCGGCGGGTAGAAATTCCTCGATCCGGGAGCCAAGCTATCACATTGGTGTTGAAATTGCCGCGTCGGTGGCGAAAGGAGTGAGTGATTATGCGCTTACTCATGACGATTGCCGCCGGTCTCGCACTTTCAGTTGCAGGGCTGGCACAAGACCAAAAGACCCAGATTAAGAAGGTTCCTGCCCAGGCTACCAGTCCTGCGTCAGGGGTAGAAATGTTCCGGGCCTACTGCGCTGCGTGCCACGGCCTGGACGCGAAAGGAACCGGACCGGCAGCCTCGGCGCTGAAGATGGCTCCTGCCAATCTGACATTGCTCATGAAGAAGAACAACGGTAAGTCCCCCATTCTGGCTGTTCAGAATATGATTCAGGGGGACAATAGTCCCGCGGCACACGGCTCCCGTGATATGCCGATGCGGGGCGATATCTTCCGTGCCGTCTGTGCGAGCAAGGCGGTTGTGGACATTCGCATTCGCAATCTGCGGGATTACATTGAGAGCCTTCAGGAAAAATAGACATCCTGAGAAATTGCGACGAACCGGGCCAGCGGCATTCTCCCCGCTGGCCCGGTCCCTTTTTCTGGTTACTTGCGGGGGAGCAGACCTTCTACTGACACTGCGACTTGTACTGCCATCAGGGCATTGCCTTCCTTCGTGTAGTGCACATCATCGGAATGCAGATCAGCGTGCGAAACCATGAGCCAGTGGAGGTCGTCAACCGGAATACCTGCGGCGACAGCCAATTGCTGAACAATGCGGTTTCTGGCTTCAATTCGGAGATTGGAGGCCCCATTCTCGCGGTCTTTCCGCACGGGCGTCGTGTTGGCCCAGACGAGTTTTGCCCCTGGAGAACTGCTTCTAAGGAGGCCGAGCAGAGAAGGGAACTCTCTTTGGTATTCCTGCTCAGAATAGTCCCAGCCGTGCATCCCCACGTTGAAATGCACCACGTCGAAGCGCTCCTCCTGCAAATAGGTACGAATCTCGCTGAGCAGTGCCGGATCGCCAATTGCTTTTGAGGTGGTGATCCGGGCGACGTAAGCTTTGCCCTTCAGTTTTTCCTCCACTCCGGAGTAATAGCCTCTGGTTATCGAGTCACCGATGAGAAGGACCCTGGGCAGCGCATGGTCGTTGGTGTGGGGCATCCAGACATCGGTCCACTCGATGGCTTCACGATGGATAGTTGAAACGGTCTTCGGTGCCGGACGGTGGCCCTCCACATACTTCGCCACGGAATCCACCGTATCCAGCCAAATTCCATTGGCCGGGTTCTTTGCCCAGTCGATGAATTGCTCCAGGGCTGCTGCGTCGGTCGTCTGATTTGCGGGTTTGCCGATCTCATGGCCCGCAAATACCAGCCAGCCACCGGCCTTGGCCGCTGTCTGGGCGGCGGCCTTCATCGCCTCAAAGGACATGCCGTCTGATTCCACGCCGGCGATTTGCGCGAAATCCACGTATCCGGGATCATTGGCGGCCTCGTCCCGAAAGCCTCTGGAGGTGCGGAAGCGCGTCGCCACAGCCGGGACGTAGCTTTGAGTTTCCACGCCTCGTCCGATTGTCTTCATGCCGCAAGGGTAGGCGAAGGAAGCTGTCCTGACGCCAAGCAGAAGTTCGATGTCGCGCGTTGCGGCATCAACGTCCGCTTCGAGGCGAGCCATAGAATAGTCCTCCAGCGCGTTCTTTCTGGACCAGGCAAAGTTGCCGGGGCAGGGGTGAGAGGTGGAATGGTTCCCGATTTCATGGCCGTCCGCAACCAGGCTCTTCCATCCGGCCAGGTCCTTCTCAACACCTCGGGGCCCAACGTAGAAAGTTACTTTGGCAGGGTGCCGTCGGAACAGGTCCAACCCGAGTTTCGGCTGACTTACGCGTGCATCGTCGAACGAGAGGCTGACGGCGGCGCGTTTCCCTTCAGGCCATCGAAAAGCCTCCTGTGCCATGGCGGGCAGGGCAAAGGTCAGGGCAAGGAGCAGGGCAGGCGTCATCAGGTTTGGGCTCATTGGGTTCATGTCAGGACGATTATAGATGCTTTGGCCGGATCGCGCTGAAGCCCTGGGCTTGTTGTTTCAAGAGCAGATCACTCAGGCTCTTTACGATGTCCTGACGTTCAGACCATAGGTTCCTGGTCTCGCCGGGATCCTGCGCGAGGTTGTACAACTGACCGGTCGGGCCGCCGGGCACTGGTTCTTCCTTTGCTGGTTTGGTGAAACCGCCGGAGCCGAGGCCAAGTTCCAGCTTCCACTCGCCCTTGCGGATGGAGAAGATGCCGTCAACCGAATGGTGAACGATGCTGTCGCGAATGGGTTTTGTTGTCTTGCCCTTGAGGACGGGCAGAAGGTTGAAGCTGTCTTCAGCTGCGGTTGCGGGCAGCTTGTATCCGGTTATGGCGGCAGCCGTTGCCATTAGATCCGTCAGGCAGCCCAGTTGGCCGGAAACAGAGCCGGGCTTGATCTGCCCAGGCCACCTGGCGAGGAACGGTATCCGATGACCGCCGTCCCAGATATCGGCTTTTTCACCGCGCCAGTCTGCGTTGGCTCGGTGGGGGAATTGAGCCTTGTCCTCTACCTTCCAGTCGGCCCCATTGTCACTGGTGAAGATGACAAGCGTGTTGCTCGCGAGCCCGGTATCATGCAGCGCTTTCATGACGCGACCGAGCGTGTCATCGACAGCGGCAACAAAATCCCCATATGTTCCGGCCTGCGATTTACCCCTGAACCGTTCTTCCGGAACCCAGGGTGTGTGGGGTGCGGTGAGGGCCAGATACAGGAAGAAGGGCTGTGAGGGTGTCTTTGCCCGTGCCTGCAAAACGGAGACGGCTTTATCAGTGAGGTTGGGCAGAACCCCTGGAACCGAGAACCCCGGGGCGATGCCGCCGCCTCTCCAAAACACCCCGCGAGGCTTGTTCTCCCCCGGCGTTGTCTCCGTGGGTTGGGCTACTGTTCGGTCATTTTCAAAATAGACGTACGGGTCCATGTCGAGCGAGGCGGGAATCCCGTAGTAGTAGTCGAAGCCATGGGTAGCCGGCCCAGGGCGGAGGGGTTTCGCGAAGTCCGTCTTCTCGTTGTTGCCCAGTCCGAGGTGCCATTTCCCCAAACCTGCCGTATAGTAGCCCTGAGATTTCAGCATGTCCGGAACCGTCATTCGACCGCTTTCGATGAGATTCGGGGAATAGCCGTTCAGGACTCCCTTTTTGAGGCTGCTCCGCCAGCAATATCGGCCGGTCATGATGCCATAGCGAGTCGGTGTGCAGACCGCCGAAGGAGAGTGCATGTCTGTAAAGCGCATCGCCTGGGATGCGAGCCGATCTGCATTTGGCGTGGGAACCCCGGACTTTGGGTTGTAACAACGCAGATCACCCCAGCCGAGGTCGTCCGCCAGGATGTAGACGATATTCGGGGGCGCTGCGGCTGCGTTTAGGGTTGTGGTGCCCAAAGCGGTTCCGGCCATCGCCAAAACGGATCTGCGTGAATAGGTCATCTCCGACAGTGTAGTTCCTGCACGTTTACACTGGGGGAACTATGGATCGACGAGCATTCCTTGGCACTTGTGTTTGGGCGGCAACCACCTCAGCAGAAACCCGGTTTGATGTTGCCTCCTTCGACCGGGTGCGCGTGCTCCGAGGTGCGCGAAGATATCTGCTTGAAAAGCCAGCTACGGTCACCGCCGCGCAGTCGAAACGGTCGGCCGGAGGCGCACATGATTTCTTTTCAGAGGGCGATTATTGGTGGCCTGATCCGGCCAAGCCCGCCGGGCCTTACGTACAGAGGGATGGCATGACCAATCCGGATAATTTTGTCCGGCATCGCCAGTTTCTGATGAAACTTAGTGTTCAGGTTCCTGCTCTGGCCGCGGCGTGGAAGTTGACGAGGGACAAGAAGTACGCCCTCCACGCGGCGTCGCACCTGCGAGCCTGGTTCGTGGAGGAGGGTACCAGGATGAATCCCAACCTCCAATATGCGCAGGCAATCCAGGGCCGTACCACGGGGAGGGGAACCGGCGTGATCGATACGATCCACCTGGTTGAGGTTGCGCGGGCCGTCCCCTTCATCGCAGAGTCGGGGGCTTTGACTTCATCGCAGGACTCAGCAGTGAAGCAGTGGTTCGCTGACTACGCCAACTGGATGGCTACCAGCAAGAACGGTATTGAAGAGCGCGATACGAAGAATAACCACACGACGTGCTGGTTTATGCAGGTGGCGGCATTTGCGAAGCTTACGGGCAACAGGGAACTACTCTCGTTCTGTGCTGAGCGATTTAAGAAGGTAATTCTCCCTGGCCAGATTGAACCCGATGGGAGCCAGCCTCAGGAACTGCGGCGCACCAAGCCCTACGGCTATTGCCTCTTCAACCTGGAGGCCCTCACCACGCTGGCTCAAATCATCTCTGAGACGGGCGACAACCTCTGGACGTTTGAAACTCCGGATGGGCGCAGTGTCCGCAAAGCCATCGAATACATGTTCCCTTACATTGAGGACAAGAAGACCTGGAAGAGTCAGCCCGACGTGATGTACTTCGACCAGTGGCCCATGCGCCAGGAAGCGCTTTTCTTCGGGGCTCTCGCTTACCAGCGCAACGATTACCTGGAGGTCTGGAAGAAGTTACCCGCTGATTCCGAGGTTGACGAGGTGGTTCGCAATTTTTTCATCCGTCAGCCCGTGTTGTGGGTCGCATGATGCTGCCCACGTCCATGAGCACAATTGACGCGATTAGTTTGGCGATTGACGTTTTGATTGTTGGGGCCGCCGCTGCCGTTGCGTCGCGAATTCGGGCGGTCTCGGCTGATTTAGGGCCCGCAGTGATCCGTCTCCCGTCGCGGATCTCGAAATGGGTTCCCCGGTTCGTCCTGGGCTTTGCCATTTTCAAGGCGGCGGATGGATTCTGGACCATGAACAAGGGTGTAGTCACTTCGCTCCCCGATTTTGATATTGCGCTGTTCTACTTCCTCGGCGCAATACTTCTTCGCCGGATGAGTAAAGGGGGCGTGATCTGTCGTGGTGGCATCGACTTAGGCTCTATGGTCTTTCGGTGGAGCGAAATCGAGACCTGGAACTGGTCGGCGGACCTGTGCAGTCTGGAATTACGAGTTACCAGCCCTTGGCGATTTTTTCTGGGCTTGCGCCAACCTGTACGGGATAAGACCCCTTACAATGCCGAACTTGATCATGCACTCCGGGAAACGAGTTCTCTGGCACCTGGTCAGAAAAAGCAATAGCGAAAAACATCCTCCGTACGTCGCCGACAAGGGGCATGGCAGAGTCCGCCTGCGAAGACGTACGACCCCGGTCTATTTCGGGCCGAAAAGAGTGAGGATAAAGGGTGTATCTTCCGGGTCCGACCCAATGAGCCCGGTTCCCTGGCACTCCCCACAGATGCCACTGCCTTTGCAGTAAGGGCACTCTGGTTGAATCGAACTCACGTTGGTATTGATTCCGGTTCCATCACACTTCCCGCAGTTCCCGTTGCTCTGAAGGAACCCTGAGGCTCAATCGGGACAACGGGTTCTGCGGGAGTGCATGGTGTTCTAACCGATGACGCGAAGCAATTCGTCGCTCTTGCGGCGAACCGGGTGCGGCATCTGGAGTTCCGGCATAGGGGGAGCCTGGAAGAGACGCCGGGTCGGCTTCAGCAACAGACGGGCCCAACTATTGGCCTTGGCCTTGCGGGCAGAGTCCGTTGCGATTCCCGTGCTGGCGTACATGGCGCGGTAGAGCTTGGAAATCAGCACGAACATCAGGCGCGACTTCAGGCTTTTGACACAGCCGGAACGCTTCCAGATATTGCTGAAGTTGTAGAAGCGATCCCAGACGCCCTGGGTTCTCTGCCGCATATCGTCCGACTCCATGGTCGGATGCTTCATGAACATCTTGGGGCGATCTTCCTGCGGGATCAGCCAATAGCGGGTCAGCGGGACACCGTTCACTGTGGGCGGCTCGCCTTTGAAAGCCTTTTCCCAGTGCTCGAAATCCACAGTCCCTGCGAAGGGCGTCAGCATGACGAACTGAGCGAAGGTAACTCCGGCCTTTTCTGCAAGTTCACAGGTGGCGTCGAAAGTATTTTCGCGGTCGCTGGGCAAGCCAAAAATAAACGAACCCAAAACGTGTACGCCGTGAGTTTTGAAAACCTGGAGACGCTTGATGAGTTCATCGCCGGTAGCGTTGAAGTCCTTGTAGACGTCCTTCAGACCTGCGGGGGTGACCGCTTCGATGCCTACCAGCGCACCCTTGATGTTGGCATTACGCATGGCGTCGAGGAAGTCGGTATCTTCGGCTGCCTCCATGGTGATCTGCGTGAAGAAGACCATGTCCTTGGGCAGTTTGGCCATCTGTTCCATCAGCTCAAAACGTTCGGCGCGGGTTGCTTTCAACAGCTCAACGCGGGCGTCGTTCTTTTGGCGTTCGGCCAGTTTGATGTCGGTGAGAGAAACCGGATAGAAGTTGTCATCGGCGAGGGCGATAAAGCGGAAACCCTTGCGCCGCAGTTGAACCACTTCTTCGATGACGGCATCTGTAGAGCGCTGCCGCGGCTTTTGGCCGTCTGTGCGCCATACTGAGCAGAACGAGCAGTGCTTGGGACAGCCGCGAACGGTTTGCACGGACGCCCACATGTAGGCGTTATCCGGCATCAGATCCCAACGTGCCTGTTTGAAGTCTTCGGCACCGACACGGCCACCGTCGTAAATACGACCCAGTGAACCCGCGACAGCGTCCCGAAGGACATCGCCCCAGATGAGGTCGCCGTCACCCTTGACTACGGCATGGGCACCACCGATTTCGAGGGCTTCTTCCGGATACAGTGTCGGGTGAATGCCGCCGAACACCACGGTTGCGCCCTTGGCATTCAGTTCCCGGCCGAGCGCGTAACCACGCAAGGCGTTCCCCGTGTGCATCCCAATGCCGACAATATCGCCCGCCAGGATTTGGGTCAGATCAATGAGTTCGAGGGTTTCGTCCCAGATTACGGGATCGCCAAACTGCTCTGGTGTCGCCGCCGCCAGCACATAGAGCCAGCGTGGCGTGATGACGGCTGTCCCGAAGGACATGTCACTCGGATTTACAAGATGTACGCGGATACTGATAGCCTCCATTCCTAACCATGGCGACATCAAAATGTTGCGGCCGTGAAGCGGTCACCCAGGCAACGTAAGTATAACACTCGGTTCTAACCAATTCTTAACCCGGCGGAACTATTAAAGGTACTGTATTTTATGAGACTTCCGGGGGCTCGTGGCGACGCCCCCGGAACGGCTGGGGAGGATGTTACTACCAGTACAGTTTCAAGCCCAGCTGCATCTGGCGGGGGTCATTCGAGGTGTTGGTTACAATACCGAAGTTGCCGGCATTCAGGCTGGTGGAACCGGTACCGAAGATGACCCGATTGAAGATGTTGAAGGCTTCCGCGCGAATATCCATCCGGATCTTTTCTGTAACGGAGAAGGTGCGGGCGATGCTCACATTTTCCTGCTGTCCCCAGAAGGAACGGACCTTGGGGTTGAAGCGGGTTGCGTTGCCGAAGCCGATTGGCTGGACCGGGAACTGACTGGCTGGTTTCAAAAAGCGGTCAACGGCCGGATCAAAGCTCTCCCCGACGAGCGGTGCACGCCAGTTGTCGTAGGAGTCAACCTGGGGACGTGTGCTGGTGTTGAAGATCGGCAACGCGTTGTTGCGGGTTAGCGCAATGGGCGTGCCACTGCTATAGACCTGAATTCCGGCGATTCTCCAGCCCCCAGTCACCTTGCTCAGGAAGCCCGTAGTCATCCAGCGTCCGCCCTTGCCGAATGGCAGGTCGTAGATGCTGGAGAACTTGATCGCGTGCGTCTGGTCATTCTGGCCGATTGATTTTTCGAGACCACGGTTGTATTGATCCTGCGTGGTGGCGCCGGTTGCAAAGTAGGTGTCGGAGTCAGTCAGGATTTTCGAGAAAACGTAGCTCGACTGGAAAGTCAGGCCCCGGCTCAGGCGGCGATCAATTTTGAGCACTGCGGCGTGGTACGTGGAATGGCCGCTCTTGTCGCCATTCTGAACGCCGGTGTTGATGGATGAATACTGGGGAAAGGGGCGAAGCGACTGCGCCACAGTCGCAGAACCACCCCACAGCGCCTTGAAGCCGGCGAACGGTTCCCGGTACCCGGCACCAGATGCGGTGGCCGACGTGATGTCGGAACGGAGAATCGCGAGCGCCTGGGTGGTGCCGAACTTCGCGATCATGTCGTTCATCACTTTGGTTGGCACCTGATTCAGATTCTGCAGGCCTGTCTGCAGGTGGACACCGGCGCTGGCGTTGTAGCCGATTTCCATCGTCATGTTGGGCGAGAGCTGGCGCTGGATTGTCAGAGTCCAGGACAGACTCTCGGGAGCCCGGGTGGCATCCTGCCCATTCCAGTAATCAACAGTATTGCCGTTGGAAAAGCCTGGGTTAATCGAGGGCGGCAGCGTGTAGGCGGGCAGACCCTGGTCGAGCAGGAAGGTTGGGGAGACACCCTGGGAACCATTGTTGAACTGGTACTGGCCAATGAAGCCGGCGAAGTGTCCGCTTCCCTGGACAGCAGTGACGCGGGAAAACGACCGTCCAAAGCCGGCGCGGATGGTGGTTTTGTCATTCAGGGTGTACGCAAGTCCGATGCGCGGACCCCAGCCGCCGTACCAGCCGGGAACGAGGCTCCGTTTGCCCTCGCGACCAGCACCATTACCGGCAAACCACAGAGCTCCGGGGATATTGCCGGCGGCAGGATTTGATCTGGTGGGATTGAAGTCGGAGTATTCGTCCTTCGCATTGGTGGGTGGCATGGTCAGGTCGAACCGGAGCCCGAAGTTGATGATCAGCTTCCGGGTGATGCGGAAGTCATCCTGCGCGTAGAGACCGTAATAGGGAAAGCGTTGGGTTACGTTGCGAATAGTTTCGGTGCGACCGAGGAAGGCCTGGCCGGTGAGGAAGGAGGCGAAGGAGCTTCCACCGCTGTTCGGGAAAGAGGTATTGCCGGGGATGCTAGTGCTCTGGAAGCTGAAATCGGCCCGCCCCGCAATATCCTGCTGACCGAAGCCGTCGGCATGTTGATCCTGGAACGAAAATCCAAACTTCAGGGTATGTTTTCCGCGGATATAGCTCAGGTCATCCTTCAGACCCCAGCCAGGCTGGTTGGTCCCGTTGTAGGAAGCGCCCCCCCAACCGGTAAATTCCGTGAAGTTGATGCTGGGGAAATTCTGGTTGCAGTCAACTACGTTCTTGATGCAAACCTTGCTGCTCCAGTTCTGATCCACATTGGCCGAGAAACTGTTCTTGGTGAAGGTATTCTTCGCGAAGGAAAGGTGGTTCACCATGTTGGGGGAGACGGTAAAGTCATGGGCCAGCCGAAAAGCTTCCGTATCCCAAGCTTGAATCTGACCGTTCCAGAGGGGCTGCGGCAGGCCAGGCGCACCCGCCGGACCGGGCTTATTGCGAAATTCAGTTGTGTTCCAGAGGATGCTGGCACGTTGACGACTCCCGATGATCTGGTCACCCTTGACGGAGATTTTGTCCGTGGGGGTGATCTGGGTGCCGCCCGAAACCAGATAATTATTGCGGACGTAGCCACTGGTGCCCGGCGCAAAACCACGGTTGGGGGTAACGGCCTTACCAAAGGAAGCGATGGAAACTGCGGTGGCAGAGAACTGGCTGGCCGGAATGATGTTGCCGGGGTACGGATCCCGAATGGAGCCGGTACCGGAGGCCCGGGTCGTGTTGGGATTGTATACGGTGATTGGCTTGTTGGTCTGGTCTACCCACTTGCTGAAATCACCCGTGTACATTTCCGGTGTGGGGACGGAGAGGATTGTGTCATTGGCCCCGACACGGTTGCGGAAGCCTTCGTAAGAGACAAAGAAGAAGGTCTTATCCCTGCCGTTGTAAAGCCGGGGAATCACTACGGGACCGGCGGCGGTAAATCCGTAGTCGTTCTGGCGGTATATGGAGCGCTTTGCGGCGAAGAAGTTCCTTGCGTCCATCGCATCGTTGCGCAGGAAATCATACGCGGAGCCATGGAACTGATTGGTACCGGACTTCGAGGCGAAGGTCATGACGCCACCGCCCGCCTGGCCGTATTCGGCCTTGAAGCCGTTGGTATCGACTGAAAACTCCGTGAGCGATTCCACAGAAGGGGTATTCAGGGCCGCTTCTGCTGTGTCGCCGGAGCGATTGGTGCCGACCGAGTGGCCGTCCAGGGTGGCATCCCACTGTGCCGCCTGGCCGCCGCCCACGGAGAGTCGCTGGCCATCGCCTCGAGCTTCTGCGGCCACGGCAACCAGGTTAAAAGGACTCCGCATCGCACCACCCACGACGAGCGGGAGTTGGTCCACCATTTTGTTCTGAACCGTGGTGGAAACCTTGGCATTCTCGGTTTGAATGGCCGCGGCGGTTGTCGTTACCTCCACTGATTCCGATACCTGTCCAAGCTGCAGCACCACGTCGATTCGCACCGTACCGCCAGCCGAAACCGTCACATTCTGCTGGACGAAGTGTTTGAAGCCGGCCATGGACACGTCGATCCGATAGGTGCCGGGTACCAGGTTCGGGGCAGAGTACTCGCCCGAGGCGTTCGAGACGGTTCTTGTGATCGCATTGGTGGCAGTCTGCGTGATAGAGAGCGCAGCACTGGCGACGGCCGCTCCCGTTTGGTCGGTCAACAGACCACTGATACTCCCGCGCTCATTCTGCGCGAAAACGTTAAAGGCGATCAGGCACAGGCAAAGTGCCAGATTTTTGATTTTCATGAAGAGACCCTCTCTGGGATACGCTATCACAAGTGGATGGGCAGCTTTGGGGATTGCTTCCCATATTGGTACATTGGTGACTTGCCCGTCTTTAAGCGAGTTGTTTGGATAGTTCTCGACAGTGTGGGGGTGGGTGAGATGCCCGACGCCGCAGCCTATGGCGACCTGGGCAGCGACACGCTGGGCAATATTGCCAGGCTCCGTGGTTTGAAATTGCCGAATCTCTGTCGTCTGGGGCTCGGCAACCTGAAGCCGATTCCGGAGTTACCGGCAGCCGATCACCCGGAGGGTTCGTTTGGACGGTGTACTCTGGCGTCGCCGGGTAAAGACACCACTACGGGACATTGGGAGATGGTAGGCATCCACCTGGATAAGCCTTTTCCGCTATTCCCGAACGGCTTTCCACCCGAGATCATAAAGCCGTTTGAGGATCGTATCGGACGGTCCACCCTGGGGAACAAGGCTGCATCCGGCACCGAGATCATTACCGAACTGGGCGAACTCCATATGGAGACCGGGTCGCCCATCATCTATACGTCGGCTGACAGTGTGTTCCAGGTGGCCGCGCATGAAGAAACGATCCCGCTCTGGGAGCTTTATCGAATTTGCGAAATTGCCAGGGAACTTCTGGCTGGTCCTTATGAAGTAGGTCGTGTGATCGCCAGACCCTTCGAAGGCGAGCCCGGCAGCTTCAAGCGGACATCGAACCGACATGATTATGCGGTTCCTCCCCCTGCCGGCATGCTGCTGGACCAGTTGTCTGACAAAGGAGTCCCGGTTTACAGCGTCGGCAAGATCTTCGATGTCTTCGTGGGGCATGGGATCGGGGAGCACGTCAAGACCAGGAGCAACGCCGAAGGTATGGCGAAGACGCTGACAGCGATGACCGAGGCACCCGAGGGCGTTATTTACGTCAACCTCGTCGATTTTGATCAGCTTTTTGGACATCGGAATGATGTCGAAGGTTATGGGGCCGCCCTGGAGGAGTTCGATGCGTGGTTGCCAACGTTGGAGGCAGCACTGGGGCCGGATGATCTGGTGATGCTGACCGCCGACCATGGTTGCGACCCGACAACACCTTCCACCGATCACAGCCGTGAATACACGCCCTTGATCGCTTTCGGGCCAAAGGCGCGCCATGGCGTGGACCTTGGCCTGCGGGCAACCCTGAGCGACATGGGACAAACGATCGCCGAGAATTTCGGGACCTCGATCGTGAAAGGTACGAGCTTTTTACACGAACTATTATGAGAAAACCATTACTGGCCGGGAACTGGAAGATGTTCAAGAACCCGACCGAGACACGTGCCTTCTTTCAGGCTTTTAATCCCCTGGTTGCGGCCTCTTCCAATGACATCGTCATTTGCCCTCCGCTGGTTGATATCGCGGCAGCCGTTGAAGAAACTGCCGGTTCCAATGTCGGCATCGGCGCCCAGAACATCTACTGGGGCACAGAAGGTGCTTTTACCGGCGAAGTTTCAGGACCTATGTTGAAGGCTGCCGGCTGCGCCTGGGTGATCGTCGGCCATTCCGAACGCCGCCAGTACTTTGGGGAAACGGACGCCACTGTCCTGCAGCGCACGCAGGCGGCGCTCGAACACGGCCTGACGCCGATTATCTGTGTTGGTGAAACTCTGGCCGAGCGCGAAGGAAATCGTACAGATGAAGTTCTGACCGAACAGTTTGATGGCGGTATCGCGGGCCTCACGGCTGAACAGTTCGCAAAATCCGTCATCGCCTATGAGCCTGTCTGGGCCATTGGCACCGGCAAGGTGGCGACGCCGGAAATGGCTGCAGCCGCGCACCGCACCATCCGCCAGCTGGCTGCTGATAAGTTCGGTGCCGATGCGGCAGCGTCAGTCCGTATCCTCTACGGCGGCAGCGTGAACCCGGGCAATGTGAAGGTCCTGATGGCAGAAGAGGAAATTGACGGCGCCCTGGTCGGCGGTGCCAGCCTCAAGGCCGATTCTTTTGCGGCTGTAGTCAACTTCGACGCATAGGGAATCAGATGCCTCGCAGGCTCGGAGTGCCAATATCGATTCTTTTGGCGATACTTCCTTTTCCGGCCCGGGCCTGTGAGTGCCTTAGTGTTTACCCCATCTGCCGTGAAGTGCGCTCGACGGATGCTGTCTTCATTGGGGTAGCTGAGAGCGTACAGCCAAAGTACCTGGATTATTGGCGGTTGGCCAACGGTGTTCCAAAACTCCCGCTTGAGAAATTATCCCGTCTGCGGAGCCAGGGAGCCCTCGAAGAACTTCGCGCTCTGTATCTGGAACTGTCTGGTGACCTGCCAATGCAGGAGCGTACCCAGTTGGAAAACGCCCCCACCCTGCGGGAACTGGAAGATTCCTTCAACTCCATCGCATCGGGGGGAGTGCGGACCCGTTTCAAGGTCCTGAAGCGGTACAAGTTACCTCAGGGAGACGATGACGAGGAACCGGAGAGCGACGACTTCACAACTGTCTGGAGCGATTCCGGCGACTGCGGAGTCCACTTCCAGACGGGTGAGACCTATCTTGTCTATGCCGACTATGACGAAGAGACGGGGCGGCTCAAGACCAGCATCTGCTACCGCACCAGGCGACTTGCCGACGCGGGCGCGGACTTGGCGTTTCTCTATCAATATGAGAAGGGCGGGGAAGCAACTACCCGACTGGAGGGCTTTGTCACCAGCAAGCGCGACCAGGATCGTCCAACCTATTCAGACCGTATTGAAGCCCCGGTAGCCGGGGTTGTAGTCGGCATGACGACGCCGGAAGGGCAGCATCGGTTCACTGCGTCGGATGCGGAAGGCCGGTTTTGGTTTGATGGTCTGGTGGCGGGGCGGTACCAGTTGTCAGCGTTCGGAGAAGGTTATCCGCTCAGGGTAAGGGAGCTCGCCGGGCCTCAAGGGGTTCAGATTCCAGCAAAGGGTTGCGCGACGGAAGTCCTGACCGTCGCAAGCCGATTACCATTGCAGTAGTATGCGTCTCGCCCTTGTGCTTTTTCTCATCCCCGGCTTCTTGGTCGCGCAGCTCATTACCGGCACCCAGGCGATTCCTAAAGGGCCGAATCCCCCCGTAGTCTTCATTAATGGCTATCAGGCCAACTGCACCGATACCGGGCTGGCGGCAAACTTCGGGGGCGCAGACAAGGTTTTGCAGGCGTCCGGGATTGTCAGTCTCTATTTTGATAACTGCTCCATCGGTGGCACTGGTTCATTGCGGGCGTCTATCGAAGCGGAGGGCATTGCGTTCGGCCAGTTCCTGGCTTCCCTGAAGTACGCAGATGGCTCGACCGTTACGCAGGTAGATGTGATTGTTCACAGCATGGGTGGGTTGATCCTGCGCTGCTATCTTTCGGGGAAGCAGGATGTTTCGCCGGCCTCATTTGCGCCTCCAGCCACGGTTCCGGTTCGCAAAGCAATCTTCATCGCGACTCCCCATTTCGGCTCCTCCATCGCGAGCGCGCTGGGTTCGGACCGGCAGACTCAGGCGATGTCCCTCGGCAGCCAGTTTCTGTTTGATCTCAACAGCTGGAATCAGGGATTCGATGACCTTCGCGGAATAGACGCGATTTCAATTGCCGGTAATGGTGGAACGGGTACGGCTTCCAAAACCGCTGGCTTTGATGATGGAGTTGTCGCGCTCACAAGTTCGTCGCTCGGCTTCTATCGCCCAGGTGTCACCAGGATTGTGCCGCATTGCCATACCGGGAACTCATTGTTGTCTCTGTTTGGCTTTTGCGCATCCTCTGCGCCCGTCATCAATGACATCATCACGAACATCACGAACCCCGTCACCCAGATCATCACGTCGTTCCTGACCGGGACTGCGGCCTGGAAAACTACCGGGATTGCCTCCGAGTCGCAGACCACCTTGAGTGGAACGGGCGGGTTGTTGCTCCAGTTGCGTGACACGAGTGATGTGCCGGTATAGATCATCGGCGCTAATGTTACCAATGCGACCCCGAACGTGAGTGTTCCGGCGAACGCCGGGAATATCGCCTATGCAGAGGCTTTGAGCGCTGCGCAGA
The DNA here is from genome assembly GCA_010084195.1 of Terriglobia bacterium. Lineage (GTDB taxonomy): Bacteria > Acidobacteriota > Terriglobia > Bryobacterales > Bryobacteraceae > BOG-234. The sequence continues at coordinate 50,772 of RGPS01000003.1, read as the reverse complement.
CCGTTCAGCTCTCCATTAGCCCGCTGAGCGGAAGCGTGCAGCCCGCTGCCGTATCCCTTGCCTCAGCCACCTCGTCGGTGCAGATTGTAAAGCCTGGGCCTGTGATTTTGCCACGTGGGGTTATCCCGGCTGCGGGTCCCGCGCCATTCCCCTACGATGTCTCGCCCGGTGCCTACGTCTCGATTTACGGGACGAATCTGGCAAGTTCCAGCCAGATAGCGTCTCGGCCATATCCTGCGCAGATCGGCGATGTTCAGGTTATCGTCGGTACCACCCTGGCCCAGATTGTTTCTGTCGGCAGCGGACAGATCAACTTTGTTTATCCTGTGGTCGCACCGGGCCTGACTCAGTTAACAGTAAGAAACGCCAACGGGCAACATACGGTCAATGTTCGCGTCGCCCCGACGACGCCGAGCATTTTCCTGCTGGATGCCAACGGCGCCGCCGCGGCTCTGAATGCCCTGTCGGGTGTTGTGGTCAGCACAACAGCTCCTCTGCGGACAGGCGATTTTCTGTCTTTATACCTCACGGGGCTGGGGGCGACCAGCGTCAGAGATACTCTGGAGTATGCCACCATGGTTCCGGTTATCACCATCGGCGGACAGTCGGTTCCGGTTACCTATGCCGGGCGTTCTCCCGGCTTCGCCGGTTTGGACCAGATCAACTGTCAGATCCCGGCAGGCTTGACAGGTAATGCGTTGCCGGTAGTAGTTACCAGCAATGGTCGCAGTTCCAATACCGCTTTTATCGCCATTCAATAAATACAGACATGACTGTTCATATCTTTGAGAAAAAAGAAGCCCTCGCACTGGCGGCGGCCTTGCAGGCTGCCGAGGTAATCCGGCGGATAGTGGCGCGGAAGGGACATGCGCGCATTGTGGTCGCGACGGGTAACTCCCAGGTAGCCATGATGGAGAAATTGGTGACACTTCCCGAAATTCCGTGGGGCGCGGTGGAAGCGTTTCACCTGGACGAATACGTTGGGTTGCCGGCTACTCACCCGGCGGCTTTCCGTTTGTGGATTCGGACTCGCTTTGAGGACAAGGTTCAGCCCCGGGTTGTCCACTACATCAATGGAGACGCGACCGATCTCGACGCAGAACTGAGGCGCTATTCAGACCTGCTGGCAGCGGGGCCACTCGACCTGGCTTTTATTGGCATCGGCGAGAATGGGCACATAGCGTTCAATGACCCGCCTGTTGCAGATTTTCTCGATCCGAAAAGGATAAAGAAAGTGCCGCTGGATGAGGTTTGTCGGTTGCAGCAAGTCGGGGAAGGGCACTTCGCGAACCTTGAGGCCGTGCCGACGGAAGCTGTGAGCTTTACCTGCCCTCAGTTGATGGCGGCTGAAACGCTGATCTGTTCGGTTCCCGATTTCCGCAAGGCTGTCGCGGTACGGGATTCATTGGAAGGGCCCCTGACGACGGCGTGTCCCGGTTCTTTACTCCGAGTTCACTCGGGGGCCACGCTGTATCTGGATGCGGAGTCAGCTTCGCTCTTGTCGCCCGTTTGGGCTACTCGACCTTAGTACCCTGCAGCGCCCCTTGCACTGCCGTATTCATCATGTTCTCGGCAAGCTTGTGGGTCGCCTGGTTCAGAATATCCACCTGGGCGTGAATCAGGTGGTGGTCGTTGATGCAATAGACCACCTTGAGCCGATTCATGGCTGCGGTTACTTCGGCGCGCTCTTCGTCGGTCAAAGTTAGCCAGGCCTTGTTGCGCATGGCTTTTTCGGTTGCAGCCATGATGCCGTCTGCTTCAATCCGGATGCCGGACAACTGCGCTGCTTTGTAATCGGCTTCGGCGTTATCGATGGAAGCTTCAATCATCGCTTCCACCTGCTCATCGGTGAGGCCGTAGGACGGTTTTACTTCGACCGTTTGTTCTTTTCCTGTGCGCGCATCGCGGGCGGTGACGGAAAGGATACCGTTGGCATCAATGAGGAAGCGGACTTCGATACGGGCGAATCCGGCGGGCATAGGATCGATGCCCTTGAGATCGAAACGAGCGAGGCTGCGGCAGTCTTTCGCGAGTTCGCGTTCGCCCTGCACTACATGGATCAGGACATTGGTTTGGCGATCCACTCCAGTAGTAAACGTTTCGCCGGCGCTGGCCGGAATGGTCGAGTTGCGGTGGATGATTTTCGAAGCCACGCCGCCATACATCTCGATCCCGAGCGAGAGGGGTGTGACGTCGAGGAGTAGCTGGTTTTCGACTGTGCCAGCCAGAATACCAGCCTGTACCGCGGCACCAAGAGCTACCACTTCATCCGGGTTGAGCTCGGTATGAGGTCGGGCGCGGAAGAGGACTTCCACGGCGCTCCGCACCAGTGGAATCCTCGTCGAACCACCCACCAACACCACTTCGTCGATCTGTTCGGGAGTGACGCCTGCGTCTTTCATGCAATCGCGGCAAGGGCCCAGCGTGCGATCCACAATGTCCTGAATCAGACCGTCAAAAAGCTCGCGGGTGATGGTGCGCTGATACTTCTTTCCATGCCAGGCGAACTCAAGGTTCACACTGGGAGCAAAGGAGAGGGCTTCTTTGACGCGGATTACATCCTGACGCAGCGTCTGAATGGCCTCACCGGAATGCGCGATACCTTCGCCCCACTCTGCCTGAATGTCCTCAATCGCAATTTGCATCAACCGGTTATCGATGTCGTCGCCGCCAAGGTGGGTATCGCCGTTGGTGGCGAGGACTTCAAAAATCCCCTCCTGCAACTTGAGGATGGAGACATCGAACGTGCCGCCGCCCAGGTCATACACAGCAACCACGCCTTCTTTGCGCTTGTCGAGGCCGTACGCGAGAGCTGCAGCCGTCGGTTCATTCACCAGGCGGAGAACTTCCAGACCGGCCAGGCGCCCCGCATCACGAGTTGCCTGCCGCTGGGCGTCATTGAAGTAGGCGGGCACCGTGATGACTGCTTTCGTAACTCTGGCATCCAGAGCCGTCTCGGCATTCTTCTTCAACTGCCGCAGGATAAACGCAGAGATCTCCGGGGGGGTAAAAGTCTGATCCCCGAGCGCCACCCGAATGACATTCTCGCTGCCCTCTGCAATCCGGAAAGGAAAAAGCTTGAGTTCATCGCGGACATCTTCGATCCCGCGCCCCATCAACCGCTTCACCGAATAGATACTGCGCTCAGGGTGGTCAATCAACTCCTGGCGGGCCGCGTTGCCTACGATGAGCTCGCCCGCTTCAGTAAGCGAAACGATGCTGGGGACAAGTTTGTCACCGTCCTCACCGGGGATAACCTCGGGCTGAGTCAGATTCATCCACGCAACAAGGCTATTGGTGGTGCCGAGGTCAATGCCTACGACTAGGTCCGGTTGGTTGTCAAACTCGATCTGGAACATTCGTTTTGTCGATGAGATTCGTGATGTATTTTCGGCGGTTGAGGTGACCACGAAGGTCTGTCAGCGCCTGTTTGGCGTGGGTGGCATCCCAGGCTGTGGAAACCTGGGCAACAGCAAGGTCTGTTTCTGCGCGCATGGCTTCAAAGCGAACACGAAAACCCGGTAGCTGGGCAAGTGCATCGGCATCACCCATGCGGGCTTCTTCGAGCGCCATGTTGAGCTCAAAGACCTCTTCGAGCAGTTCGGGAGGGACGTCTTTGGTGGATTGCTCCCCCACATCCAAGCCCTCCAGTTTCAGGACGTACAGGGCGCGCGCAATGGGATCGCGAAGCGTTCTGTAGGCGTCATTCAAAACGGCAGTCGCCTCCAGAGCGTGTTCATTCTCTGCAGGCGACTTACGGGAAAACAGATCAGGGTGTAGCTTGCGGCTCAGCCCGTAAAAGCGCTGCTGCAGGTCTTTCTCGTCTAAAGCCAACTGTGGAGCAAGCTCAAAGAACGCGAAGTACTCAGGGACCGGAGGCTGCAAGGCCTTACAAGAAACACAAAAACGTGCGGGCTCGGCCGCGCCGCAATTCCAGCAGGTCATCGCAGAATCGTCGGCTGTAGCCGACTGTCAAGCGGCGCAAGAGGCAGGTTGCCAACCCGCCCCACAAACCTGACCGGAGAACAAACAGGATAAGGCATCAGGCCGAGAACGACGTCCCGCAGCCGCAGTTTTTCTTCGCATTGGGATTTTCAAAAACGAAGCCAGACTGCATCAACGACTCTTTGTAGTCGAGGGTCAAACCATGAAGATAAAGCAGGCTCTTCGGATCAACGAAGATCTGCACGCCGTCGAAATCATAGACATTGTCTTTGGCGCGGGGCTGAGAATCGAACTTGAACTGATAGCTCAGGCCCGTGCAACCTCCGCCAAGAACGCCGAGGCGCAAACCGCCTCCCTGTACGCCCATTTTTTCAAAGGTCTGACGGATCTTCTGAACAGCCTTCGGCGTGACTTCCACCCCGGCTGCGGCAACGGTCGACATAATTAGGCCACCGTTTGAGCGACAGGCGTGGCGACTTCAGAACCCTGCTTCTTGCGGTAGTCCGAGATCGCTGCCTTGATGGCATCTTCTGCCAGCACGGAGCAGTGAATCTTCACCGGGGGCAGGCTGAGTTCGTTGACGATGTCGGTGTTTTTGATCATCAGAGCTTCGTCAACGCTCCTGCCCTTCAGCCATTCGGTGGCGAGCGAGGAACTGGCGATCGCGGAGCCGCAGCCGAAGGTCTTGAACTTCGCGTCTTCAATAATGCCCGTCGCGTCGTTCACCTGGATTTGCAGCTTCATCACGTCGCCGCATTCGGGCGCGCCCACCATGCCGGTCCCGACACTGGACGAGGTGCGGTCGAGGGAGCCAACGTTGCGGGGATTGTTGTAGTGGTCGAGAACTTTATCGGAATATGCCATTTGAAATATCTCCTTGTTTGATCTATGAACTTAGTCGTGTGCCCACTGGACGGTGCTGAGGTCGATACCTTCTTTGAACATCTCGTAGAGAGGAGATAGTTCGCGGAGCTTGGTGACCACGTCGATGAGCTTGTCGGCCACGTAGTCCACTTCTTCCTGGGTATTGAAGCGACCGATACCAAAACGGATGGACGAGTGTGCAATTTCGTCACCCAGACCGAGGGCCTTCAGAACATAGCTGGGTTCGAGCGTGGCCGAAGTACAGGCCGAACCGCTGGAAACCGCCACATCGCTAATGCCCATCAGCAGGGATTCACCTTCTACATAGGCGAAGCTGATGTTCAGGTTGCCCGGGAGGCGATGTTCCATGGAGCCGTTGACGTAAACTTCATCGAGACCGGCTTCGAGGCGGGCTTTCAGACGATCCCGGAGTGTCCGCGAGTATTCAATTTCCGCCGCCATCTCGCGCTGGGCAATGGCACAGGCCTCGCCGAGGCCAACAATGGCCGGAACGTTCATGGTGCCCGAGCGCATACCGCGCTCGTGCCCGCCGCCGTCCATCTGCGCTGTCAGCTGAACACGAGGATTACGACGGCGAACGTACAGAGCGCCGACACCCTTGGGGCCGTATACCTTGTGAGCCGTCAGGGAAGCGATGTCGATGTTATCGGCGTTCACGTCTACAGGGATCTTGCCAACCGCCTGAACGGCGTCCGTGTGGAACAGAACACCCCGCTCGCGGCAGATCTTGCCGATCTCCGCAACCGGCTGGACCACCCCGATTTCGTTGTTGGCATACATGATGCTGACGAGGATCGTTTTGTCCGTGATCGCTTCGCGCAGCATGTCGAGGTCTACCAGTCCATCGCCTTTTACTGGCAGAATAGTGATCCGGAAACCCTGCTTTTCGAGCTTCTTGCAGGTATCGAGAACCGCCTTGTGTTCGGTGGCCGCCGTAATGATGTGGTTTCCCTTTTCCGCGTACATCTCGGCCACGCCCTTGATGGCGAGATTATTGGATTCAGTGGCACCGCTGGTGAAGATGATTTCCTTGGGGCTGGCACCGATCAGGCTGGCGACCTGCTTGCGGGCATTTTCGACGCCCTGTTCGGCTACCCAGCCAAATTCGTGGTTCCGACTGGCGGCATTGCCGAAGCTCTCGGTGAAGTAGGGAAGCATGGCTTCCACGACGCGGGGGTCAACCCGTGTGGTTGCGTGATTGTCGAGGTAGATAGGTGATTTCATGTCGTTTTAGAGACCGGGGCTATGAATTCCAGAAGTTGGAATGGCAGGTTGCATGGTGCTGATTAATGGATGCAGCGGAGTGGGCAGAGGCGTCAACTTTGAGACCAGTTTTGGGGCAGGTGACGGCTCCGCAAGATCGGTTATGGTGAAGCGGGTGAGAACGTCGAGGATAGCTTCGTGAACCCGACGAAGGGGTTCGCGAACCGTGCAACTATCGCTCTGGTCGCAGGATCCGTGTTCGGTAAAACAATTGGTCAGGATTACCGGGCCATCAATCGCACGGACCACTTCGAGGGCGCTGATCTTCGAGGCATCCCGAGCCAGGCGGTAGCCGCCATTGGTTCCGGCCACCGAGATCAGAATTTTGGTCTGGGTCAGGCGCTGCAGGACCTTGGCGAGCAGGGGTACAGGCAAATGATAGGTTTCAGCGATCTCTTTAGTCGACGCCGTCAACGTCGGGATGGACGCCAGGTGGCGAAGCGCAATTAACCCGTAGTCGGCTTTCTTGGTGAGTTTCAACATGACGCTGAGAATGCGATCGAGGACGGAATTAGTCCTGAATCCATCATATCCTCTATGTGGCCTGTCGTCAACAGGTTAAATTAGGACAATTTCAGTCTTAGATAGGGGCGGTGAGTCGTTGAGTGGGCCAAAAACAGCCACAAGTGGCATGGTAAAGCCCGGCAGGAGTTCTGGCAGTTCCAAACTATCGCTGCCGCGGAACTCTCGAATCGCCGTTTGCGTGAAGACCATGATGCGGCGCTGAATGGGGTAAATGCAGCACACTGCCTTCGATCCGAATCAGGGAAGTGGCGGTCGGCATGAGATTGCTTGCGAAAATCAGGCCGGACGCGAACCGGGCTTTTCCGCCAGGCTGCCCGTAGCACACAGCGGGCAAGTATCCGGTGCCCATGCCTCCACCTGCAGGGTTTCCAGCGCTGCCCGGGGAGCACCCACGTCGGCAGCACCACCGCTGCGATCAATTATGGAGCCGGCTGCCAGAACTACAGCACCTTTTGCCTCCATGATTTCAATTACTTCCCTTGTACTGCCTCCGGTAGTGATCACATCTTCCACTACGACGACTGCGGTCCCGGGAGGAATCTCAAAGCCTCGACGGAGACTCATCTTACGATCGGCGTCGCGTTCCGTGAACTGGAACGGAACCCCCAGGGCCCGCGCCACCTCATGCCCAATGATCAGACCACCGAGGGCAGGGGAGACGACCAGCTCGATCTTCACGTCACCGACCAGTTCCTGTAGTTTAGAGGCCAGGCCTCGTCCTAGAGTCTCCGCGTGGACGGGGTACTGCAGCACGATGGCCGACTGCAGGTAGTTCGGGCTGTGTTTGCCGCTCGTGAGTCGGAAGTGGCCTGTGAGGTAAGCCCCTGTATCCTGAAAGAGTTGGAGAGTTTCGCCAGCTTTAGGGCTCAAATGTGACATCTGCAATGGCTACTATAACATCTGAGAGAGTAAGCCTTTTTCGGGCCCCGTCAGAACCCGTTTCACAGCGCATTTTTCCGCGTCGTTATGTGATGACGCAGTACTTTTTGCGAACCAAAGAGAGGTTACAGCCGTAAGGCATTAAGTAGATGATGGATCAACAAGATCGCCGTCCGACTGCCCCCTTCGTACTCCGGGCCGCACAAAGCCGTTTTCGCCTGGTCACAGCCGGGATTCTCGCCGCGACGCTGGCAACCATGCCAGCCGCAGGCCAAACTTCAATTCGTATTGATGAGCCGGCCGCCGGCAAGGTCGGCTGGCTAATCAGGAATTACCAGCCCCGCACCGTCCCTCCGATCAATCTGGCCAATACCTCCCGGCTCGATGCCCTCATCAAGGCGGGTAACCTGTACCTGACCGCCCAAGATGTCGTCTCTCTGGTTCTCGAAAACAATATTGATATTGAAGTTCAGCGCTACGGCCCCCTGCTCGCCCGGGAAGTTCTTCGCCGAGCCCAGGGTGGCGGCCTGCTTCGCAGTGTCGGGCAGGGTGTAGCTGCCGGGCCAACCTCAGTAAGCCTGGCTGGTGTGAGTGTGAATACCAATGGCGCGCCCGCCACCTCAGCGGGAGGCGTGAATTCCAGCGTTCTGACTCAGCTTGGCCCCTCCATCCCCTCGTTCGACCCCTCCATCTCTGGTTTTACTCAGTTCCAGCACCAGACCATCCCGCAAAGCAATACCCTGCTCAGCGGGACACAGTCGTTGGTGATCGATAGCCGCACGTTCCAGGTTTCCTACTCGCAGGCCACCGACTTTGGGCTTTCCGGCAGTGCCAGCTTTTCCACCCAGCGCCAAAAAGTGAACAGTGCGTTCTTTAGTCTGAATCCATACACGAATGCGAATCTCGATGTCTCACTGACTCAGAACCTTCTGAACGGCTTTGGCCGCCCGGTGAACACCCGCAATATTCGTGTCCAAAAGAACAATCTGAAGGTCACAGACCTGCAGTTTAAGCAGCAGGTGACTACCACCGTCAGCGCGGCCCTCAACCTTTATTGGGATCTCGTCGGTTTCAGCGAAGACGTGAAGTCGCGCCAACAGGCTGTCAGCACCGCGCAGCAACTGCTCGACAACAATCGCCGCCAGGTCCAGATTGGAACACTGGCTGAGATTGAAGTGACCCGTGCCCAGTCGCAGTTATATGCCGCGAAGCAGGATCTGCTCATTGCCCAGACCAACCAGCTGCAGCAGGAAACGATCCTGAAGAATGTGATCAGCCGGTCCGGGGTGGGTACAACAGATCTGGCTAACCTCCACGTGGTACCGCTTGACAGGATTGTGATCCCGGAGAAGGATGACCTGAAAACAGTGGATCAACTGGTACTTCAGGCGCTCGAATCCCGGATTGAGATCGAAACCGACAAGATCAATCTGGAAAGCACAAAGATGAACATGGCGGGCGTTAAGAGCGCCCTCAAGCCCTCGCTGCAGGCATTCGGACAGATGACTAACAATGGTTTGGCGGGTAATGCGACCGCCTTTGCCCTCGCCCAGGGAGGCGTACCCGTTTTCGCTGGCGGCTATGGCAGTGCCCTGGCCCAGATCCTGCGCCGCAACTACCCGAACTATTCAGCCGGCTTCTCCCTGAATATCCCGCTGCGCAACCGCGCGGCTCAGTCCGACTACGCGACCACCATGCTGGAGTTCCGGCAAAGTGAACTGCAGTTACAGAAGCAGATAAACCAGGTTCGGGTAGACGTTCAGAACGCGGTCATCGGCCTGCAGCAGGCACGAGTTCGCTACGAAGCTGCGGTAGAAGCGCGAAAACTCTCTGAGGCCACCTTCGAGGGCGACAAGCGAAAGTACGATCTGGGAGCAGCCACGCCCTATCAGGTAGTACAGGATCAGCGTGACCTCGCTGCGGCCCAAAGCTCAGAAGTGCAGGCCATGGCAAACTACAGCCACGCCCGAATTGCCCTGGATCAGGCTATCGGCGCCACGCTGGAAGTCAACCATATCTCACTCACGGAAGCCATGGCCGGTAAGGTCACAGCTCCGGTGACGGCACGGTGACCCCGATGCGTACCCGGCATTCAGCCTTTGGACAAATCGTGGCCTGTGGCCTCTGTTGCTTCGTGACGGTCGCCGAAGCCCAGCAGGCTCCCGGAATTGAGGCGATTCGCCCTGTTGGTCCCGTCTATCGTCGGCCCTATCTGCCTGCCGTCATCCCCCCGGTTCGACTTGGAAACTCCAGTCGTTTTGGGAACCTGATTCGGGCCGGTAAGCTGTATCTGACAGCGCAGGACGCAATCGCCCTGGCGCTCGAAAACAATATTGACGTTGAAGTGTCGCGCTACAATTTACCGCTTCTGGAATGGCGTCTGGAACGCGCTCAGGCGGGTGGAGCCCTCCCCGGCGTGCCCAGCGCGTCAGGCCAGGCCGCCGCGAATACTGCCGGCCAGGGCGTCCTTGGAAGTCAGCAGGCCGTTGGCGCTGCCGGTGGTAATGCCGGAATCTCTCGGCAGTCCGGCAACGCGACCATCTCGCAGATCGGGCCGGTAACTCAGAATCTCGATGCGGCCTTTCAGGAGACTTCCGCGTTCTCGCACCGCAGTCTCCCCCAATCCAACGCCACGCAATCTGTAACTCAGGTTATCGTCCAGGATTCCCGGTCGCACTCCGGCTCGATTCAGCAGGGTCTGGTCTCCGGCGGCAGCGTTACCCTTACCTACAGTGGGCGATATCTGAGTGAAAACTCGCCGTCGAACATTTTGAACCCGTCCGAATCGGTATCACTCTCAATTTCGGCCCAGCACAATCTACTACAGGGCAGGGGTATTAAGCTGGGTGCCCGGAATATCACCATAGCCAAAATGAACTTGGCGATGTCGGATAATACTTTCCGATCACAGATTACCCGGACCGTTTCTCAGGTACTCAATACTTACTATGGCCTGGTGGGGGATTACCTCGATGTTGCCTCGAAACAGGGGGCACTCGACGCCGCCCTCAAGTTTCTGGGCGAAACCTCGCGGCGTCTGGAACTGGGCGCGGTTGCGCAGCTCGACTTGACGACCGCACGCAATCAGGTGGCGCAGGCCCGCCTCGCCCTGACAAACTCCAGCGTGACGCTCGAACAACGTCAGGTGACACTGAAGAATCTCCTCAGCCGAACCGGGCTTGCGGAACCGGCCTTGCAGGGCATCTCAATTATTCCTCTCGACACGCTGGATCTGCCCGCCACAGACGACCTGCTCCCCGTCAGCGAACTGGTCAAGCTGGCCTATACCAACCGCCCGGATATCAAGACCACGGAAAATGCTCTGAAGCAAACCGAAATCTCGAATATGGGCACGGCGAACGGCATTTTGCCGTCGCTGCAGGTCTTTGGTACCCGGTCAACAGCTGGTCTTGGCGGCACGCCCCGGATTGTGCGCGGCCAAACTGCGGATCCGGCATTCAACGGTGGTCTTGGCACTGCGCTGGGGCAGATGTTTCGCCAGACCTATCCCACTCAGAGTATCGGGGTATTCGGGCGTGCCACGATCAACAATCGGCAGGCCCTGGCTGACCAGGGGATCGACCAGCTTTCCAATCGCCAGCAGGAACTGAGCGCCGTTAAAGAACGCAATCAGGTAGCCGTCGATATCACCAATGCCGTTGTGGCCATTCAGCAGGCCCGGGGCAGACATGAAGCGGCGGTGGAAAATCGTAAGTTGCAGGAAAAGCTCCTGGACGCAGAGCAGAAGAAGTTCGCTGCAGGGGAGTCTACTACTTACACGGTGACGCAGGTTACCCGGGATCTTACCAACGCCCGTGCATCGGAACTCTCCGCACTGGTGGGGTATCGCAATGCCAAGACCAATCTGGACCAGAACACCGGCACCATTCTGGAGGCCAACAAGGTTTCCATCGCCGAGGCAAGGGCTGGTCGGATGACACAAGTCTCGTCGCTGCCAGCGCAGTTGCCGCAATAATGATCGAGGAACTGTTACCGGCAGCTCTGCAGTTTCGCCAAAAGCTTACGGCTCTTCGGGCCGGCAAGCCCCAGGCTTTCGAGTGGTATCCCTACGAATCCCTCACCAACGCCGGGCATCTGGATCGGCTGCTAGCGGGCAACTATGAGGCGATCCTCGGGGTTCCGGGCGCATCCGGAATCCTCGACATCGGATGCGCGGACGGCGACCTGGCTTTCCTGCTGGAATCCCTTGGCTACCCGGTAACGGCCATCGATCATCCGTCGACGAACCACAACGGAATGCTGGGGATTCGCACTCTCCGCAACCTCCTTGGCTCGTCGGTGGAGATTCTGGAAGCGGATATCGATTCCCAGTTCACCCTGCCGCCGAATCGCTTCCGCCTTGCTGTGTTTCTGGGTATTCTTTATCACCTCAAGAACCCATTCCACGCTCTGGAACGCCTTGCAAAAAGCTGCGACTATTGCGTTCTCAGTACCCGCATCGCCCGACAATTTCCTGATGGTGCGGTTATGCCGCCCCAACACCCGATGGCGTACCTGTTGGCTCCTGACGAACTGAACGCTGACGACAGCAACTACTGGATCTTCAACGAAGCAGGTCTTCGCCGCCTCATTTCGCGCACCCACTGGGAGGTTGTAGAGTTCTTCACCGGAGGTGATACTTCGCGTTCTAACCCGACCTCCCGCGAGCATGACGAACGGGCGTTCTGTCTGCTTCGGAGTCGATACGGCATGGCGAACGTAAAATTGGGGCCTGGCTTTCATGAACCGGAGGACACGGGCTGGCGCTGGGTGGCGAGCAGCTTTTCGGTCCGTGTGGATCAACCTCGTGAGACTCTCACGGTGAAGGGGTTTCTCCCGGAAACTGTTCTCCAGGCATTGGGGGCTGTCCGGCTGAGCGTCAGTGTGAACGGCCAGAACCTGGCCCCGATCGTGCTCGGGGAAGCCGGGGCCTGGACTCTGGTTCGGCGGCTTGGCGGGCAGGGTAGTGCAGGAACGGAAGTTCACTTCTCCACGGACAAAGCGTTGCCGACTTCGGCCAGCGATGGGCGGGAACGCGCTTTGATTATCGCCTCAGTGGATTTCGAGTAGTTACCGTGCCTGCTCCGATTTGGCCACAAACGCGCGGTAACCGTCGGGATCCAGAAATGGGTTCCCACCTGCGGTCAGCTTTTCGTATTTCGCGTTCATTCCGTAGTAGTTTCCGTGGGCTCCGAGAAACATATCGCACTTCAGGCACTTCAGCAGGCTGAAGCCCTTCTGGAAATCTTCGGCGATGCCGGGCCACGTAGGCTATCCCACAAAATGCACTCCCGGGTTGATCGACGTACCTCCAAGAAAAACTACTTCCAGCTTCCTGCCCTTGTCATCCACCGTCGTGGTGAAGGTGGTGCAGCCCATACTGTGGCCGGGCGTCAACCTGGTGTGCACCGTCACTCCGCCGAGCGTGATCTTCTCGCCATCGCACAGAATGTGATCCACTTTGACCGGGGGATAGGTCTGCTCCTTGCCCCAACGCGGATCCTTCACGCCGCCGCTCTCCAGGACCGGCGCATCGCGTTCACTCGAATAGACCTTACCCCCCGTTACCTTCTGCAACGCGGCCATCCCCGCCACATGGTCAAAATGGGCCTGGCCGTTCAGTAGAACCTTCACATCGCGAGGGTTGAACCCCAGCTTTCGAATCCCTGCTTCTATGATCGGCACCGTCTCGGCATAGCCGGCGTTCAGAACGATGTGGCCAGCCGGCGTCGTAGTGAGGTACGAGGTAAAGTCATCCGCGCCCACATAGTAAATGTTGGCGACTACTTTGTGGGCGGGAAACGGCTGGTTTCCCGGGATGTTATTTTGCGCAACCAACAGGGCTGTGGTCCGAAGAAGATCGGACTCTACGGTGGGAGCTACGGTGGCTTTATCACGTTGATGGCGATGTTCACTCAGCGGGACGTTTTTGTGGCGGGTGCGGCGCTTCGGCCCGTTAGCGACTGGGCCTATTACAATCAGCAGTATAGCGGTAATATCTTAAATCAACCTCAGAAGGATTCGGAGGCGTATCACCAGTTGTCACCGATCTATTTTGCGGGTGGGCTGAAAGGTAAGCTTCTTACTGCGCATGGCATGGTGGATACAAATGTGCAGTTTGTGGACACCGTTCGGTTGGTGCAGAAATTAATTGAGTTGAAGAAGGACGACTGGGAGCTTGCCGTTTACCCGTTGGAAGATCACGCCTTCGTTCAGCCAGCCAGTTGGGCCGATGAGTACAAGCGAATCCTGAAATTGTTTGAGACGTCGTTGCGGTAGGCGGGAGCCTCGGTACGCTTGTTGCTCCGGATTCTTAGGGGGCAGCATCAAACAGCCTCACCGTAGACATACTCTGTCCGTGACGGACTTAACTTCCGATAACACATATTATGTCAAATTATGTATTGAGTAAGCCCCCACCAGCCACACGGCACCACCGGTGAGACTTAAAATAACCTATTGGACCCCATGCAGACTTCTCCGCTCAAAATTGGCATCGCCGGTTCCGGCTTCGCCGGTAAGTTCCACCACCGCAACCTTCGCGGTCTCCCCGCCGTCACCGTTGGCGTCACCAGCACCCGTGCCTCATCCCGTGAAGCCTTCGCGGCTGAATTCGGGGTCCGTGCCTATGCCTCGGTTGATGAAATGCTCCCGGACATCGACGTCCTCGATATCTGCACGCCGCCCTCATCCCACGCGGCTTACATCCGTAAAGCCGCCGCTGCCGGCAAGCATGTGATCGTTGAGAAACCTTTTCACGGCTTCTTTGGGTCTCCCAAAGAGCACCCGAAAGAGGAAATGCTCGCTGCAGTCACCGAAGAACTCCGCGACCTCCGCAAGGTCGTTACCGATTCCGGAATCCTTCTGGGGTATGCCGAGAACATCATCTACGCTCCATCCGTCCAGCGCGAACGCGAGATCATCGAACGCTCCAAAGCGCAGATCCTCCGCATGACCGCTGAAGAATCGCACTCCGGCTCCCACTCGCCCGTCTATGGCATTTGGTCAGAATCCGGCGGCGGTTCGCTCATTGGCAAAGGTTGCCATCCTCTCGGCGGGGTGCTCTATCTCAAACGCAAGGAGGGCCTCGCCCGCAACGGCACGGCCATCCGACCGGTCGCGGTGAGTTGCCGGACGCACTCTATTACCAAACTTCCGGCATTCGAAGATCGTGGCTATCTTCGTGCCCACTATGAGGATGGCGAGGACTACGCGTTCCTCCACGTCATTTTCGAAGACGGCACTGTTGCCGATGTCATGACCAGCGAACTCGTCCTCGGCGGCGTCTATGACTTCATTGAGGTCTTTGCCAACAACCACCGCACCCGATGCCACATCCAGCCCGTCAAGGTGGTGGACCTGTACAGCCCGGATAAAAAAGAGTTTGCCGGCATGGACCTGATGGAGAAAATCAGTTCCAATGAAGGCTGGATCCCCGCCTTCCCTGAGTTCGGCTGGAGCAACGGCCAGTACTACGAAATGCGCGACTTTGTCACCTGCATGCAGGAAGGTCGCCAGCCGGAGTGCGATCTCGAACTCGCCATCGACACGACCCTGGCGATCTACGCCGGCTATCTCTCAGCAGACCGAAAAGGCCAGGAAGTGGAAGTGCCTCGAATCTAACGTTTGTTTTCCCAAAGCCCCAGCATGTTCCCGCCCGGGTCCTGAAACCACGCAAACGTGCCCGTCGGAATATCCACAGGCCCAACGAGTTTCTTGCCCCCGGCCGCGACTACCTTCGCCAGGTACGCCGACACGTCGTCCACCTCGATGTAGACGTTCACCTGTTGGTGCGGCTCGTGGCCCAGCGAGGTGAGGTATCCGGGAATACCGTAGCCAGCTTCGCCGGGTGAGCCATCAGTCTATTCCTTCTCCACGTTCTGTTTGAAATGTTGCAGATCGGCCATCATTTTCTGCGCTGCAAATCGCATAACGACGGGGGCTATGAAATCCACAAACCCATTCGTAAACCGGAAACTACTGGAACTGGTCACCGTTGTAGCCTGGCAAGCAATTTATCGGCGGCGGGGCAACTCGAACATCCCTCCGGCGTAAATAGTTCTAAAAGGACTGGTACGGATGGTTTCGGGTCCATGCCCGAGGCCGCCGCCACCATTCCTGTCCATCAGCCTAAAAACGGCAGTTGAGGACTCGGTTTTCGCCCAAGTCTTGTGTCTGCAAGCTGTTACAGTGAGAGCAGTTGTCACCAAATTGGGGAAGTGCGAAGCAGGTGCAACCTCAATGGATTCCAGTGCTTGCGGGTGACCGCCGAGGTCAATTGCCGTTTTTAGGATAAAACAACCATGCGCATCATCATAGAAAGTACATGTCAGATGCACCTTCAGGAATTCCGCCGCTCACGGCCGAGCACCATCGACTCGCCCAGGCCGCTTCCCGCACTGCCCATTGGAAACGCTGGGGACCGTACATTGCCGAACGCGCCTGGGGCACTGTTCGCGAAGACTACTCCGACGACCCTAACAAAGTCTGGGCCAGCCTCCCCCACGACCATGCCCGCTCCAAAGCCTACCGCTGGAACGAAGACGGCATCGCCGGCATCTGCGACCGTCACCAGCGAACCTGTTTCGCCCTCGCCTTTTGGAATGGCAACGATCCGATTCTCAAAGAACGACTCTTCGGGCTGAACGGCGACGAAGGCAACCATGGCGAAGACGTGAAGGAGTGCTACTACTACCTCGACAGTACCCCCACCCACTCGTACATGAAGCACCTGTACAAGTATCCTCACGCTGCATTTCCCTACAAACAACTGACCGACGAAAACCGCCGCCGCGGTCGCAAAGACCGTGAGTATGAGCTACTCGATACCGGTATCTTTGCCCAGAACCGCTACTTCGACGTCCTTACCGAATACGCCAAAGCCTCGCCTGAGGACATCCTGATCCGCATCACCGTCTCGAACCGCGGTCCCGAGCCTCACGTCTTCCACCTGCTGCCCACGGTATGGTTCCGCAATCGCTGGTCGTGGGGCTACGAGAAGACACGCGGTTTCGCCCCCAAACCGATCGCCCGGCAAGACGGCCCGAACATTCTGCAGCTGGAGGAACCCCGATATGGCAAACGCTGGCTCATTTTCGGTGGAGATCCCTCGCTGCTGTTTACCGAAAACGAAACCAATGAAGCCCGTCTTTACAGAGGGTCCTGGCAGCCGTTCTGTAAGGATGCAATCAATGACGCGGTCGTGAATGGTCGCATCGAGGGCGTCAAGAATACGCCGGAAGGCACCAAGGCAGCCGCACATTACAAAGTGGTCATCCCGGCCGGGGGGGATGTCACCTTTCAGATGAGGCTGACAGACAATCGCGAAGCCCCCGCCAGCGGCCGTAGCTTCGATGCGATGTTTGACCAGCGCCTGCGCGAAGCAGATGAATTTTACTCCGCCATCGGAAGCCCGGACCCTGGCTTCCCTCCCCTCAACCGCGACGCGCAGAATGTCCTCCGCCAGGCCCTCGGCGGAATGCTCTGGTCCAAGCAGTACTATCACTACGTGGTCCGCGACTGGCTCCACGGTGACCCCGCCAGCCCGCCGCCGCCTGCCGCCCGCATGGAGGGACGCAATCACGATTGGCCTCATCTTTACAACGCGGACGTCGTGTCCATGCCTGACAAATGGGAGTACCCCTGGTATGCCGCCTGGGATCTAGCTTTCCATTGCATCCCGCTCGCCATGGTTGACCCGGACTTCGCCAAAGAACAGCTCATCCTGCTGCTTCGCGAATGGTACATGCACCCCAACGGACAACTCCCTGCGTATGAATGGAACCTGAGCGACGTGAATCCTCCGGTCCATGCGTGGGCCGCATGGAGTGTTTACCGGATCGACAAAATGCAGCGCGGTGTCGGCGACCGGGTTTTCCTCCAGCGCGTCTTCCACAAGTTGCTGCTCAACTTCACATGGTGGGTGAACCGTAAGGACGCCGACGGCAATAACGTGTTCCAGGGCGGTTTCCTCGGCCTCGACAATATTGGCGTCTTCGACCGCAGCAAGCCGCTGCCCAACGGCGGGCATCTGGAACAGGCCGACGGCACCGGCTGGATGGCCATGTACAGCCTGAATATGTTGGCCATTGCCATGGAACTGGCGAAGGAAGACCCAGCCTACGAAGATGTCGCCAGCAAGTTCTGGGAACATTTCCTCTTCATTGCCAACGCCATCAACCGGCTTGGTCAGGGTGAGGGCCGTAAGGGTGGCGTGGGCATGTGGAACGAGGAAGACGGCTTCTTCTACGACGTTTTGCATACCCCCGGCGGGGGCATGGAGCCGATGCGGATTCGCTCCGTGGTCGGGCTCATTCCTTTGTTCGCGGTGGAGCCGATTGATGCGGACATGATTACCCAACTCCCGGACTTCCGGCGACGCATGGAGTGGTTTATCGCCTATCGTCCCGACCTTACCCGCAACGTTGCCAGCATGAGTGACCCGGGACGCAAAGACCGTCGGCTACTCTCCATCGCCGGAGCTGAGCAGTTGCGACGTGTCCTGCGCGTGATGCTTGATGAGAACGAATTCCTTTCCCCCTACGGCATCCGTGCGCTCTCGAAGGCCCACCAAAATGCTCCGTTTGGCATCAACATCGCGGGGCAGCAGTACCGGGTGGAATACGAAGCCGGGGAATCTGCCACGGGGCTGTTTGGCGGTAATTCGAACTGGCGTGGCCCGGTCTGGTTCCCCATCAATTATTTGTTCATCGAGTCGCTGCGCCGCTTCCAGCACTATTTCGGCAACGAGTTCCAGGTGGAATGTCCGACCGGCTCCGGAACCATGATGTCGCTGAACGAAGTTGCGTCGGAGATATCGCGTCGGCTCACTCTTTTGTTTTTGCGAAATAAGGAAGGGGCCCGGCCTGCACACGGTCCGAGCGATCTGTATCGGGACGACCCGCACTGGCGGGATCTTATCCTGTTTTACGAATACTTCCACGGCGACACAGGGGAAGGCCTGGGTGCCAGTCACCAAACGGGCTGGACTGGTATTGTGGCCAAGCTCCTGCAGAAGAATGTGAGAGCCTGAAGGTATGCGTAAGGTTCTGCTGGTATTCGGTGTTGCACTCGGAGCCCTGCTTCTTGGTTTGGCGGCTCTTTTTCTGCTGGTGGACCCGAACAGCTTTCGGGGGCAGATCGCTGGTGAGTTGCAGAAACAACTGCATCGCCCGGTCAGCCTGGGCAAGATGAGCCTGAGTCTTTACCCGCTGGGCGTCGGCATTGAAGATCTTGCCATTGGGGAGAAGTCCGAAATACCGACAGGCCAGCCGTTTGCCACAGCAAAAAGCGTTCGGGTGAAGGCGGATTTGTTTACGCTGCTCAAAGGGCAAATCTCAGTGGATTCGCTCGTTCTGAATTCGCCCGTCATCTCGCTCGCCAGGGGCAAAGACGGCAAGTGGAATTTTGCCGACCTGACCACGAGTGACGGTTCCGGCAACAAGCCCGTCACGCTCGACCTGCTGAAGATTGAGGACGGCTCCATCTCCCTCTTCGACACCAGGGCTGTTTACCAGCACCTGGATGTGGAGATCACCGGCATCGGCCCCAACCGCAGGATGGACATCCGTGCCTCCATTCATCTGCCTGTTGGCAAGGGTGGAACTCTGGATTTCGAAGGGACAGGCCCGTCTCCGTTCGAAGGAAAACTGAATGCGAAAGGTGCCTCACTCTCCGGCCTGACTGCTTTCGCCGGAACCAGATCTGTGCTGGATGGAGCGCTGTCGGGGGACGTCACCCTGAAGTCGGATCAGGCTCACAGCAGCCTGGCCGGTCACTTCGATCTTGCCAACGCAACGCGCAACGGCAAGGCCCTCAATATTCCGATGGCGCTGGATTTCAGTGTCGTTGATGACTCCGCTACCGGGAAAATTCAGGCCTCGCGGCTGGATGTTTCCGCCGGGAAACTCTCGGCAAAAGGTTCCGGTGAGTATGACACAAGAGCCTCCACCGTCAGCGGAAAACTGAGTCTTCCGGGTGCGGACATGGCCGAGCTTCTCGCTTTGTCGCAAGTTTTTGGGGGCCCCGATGCCACAGGCACCGGGACTGTCTCCCTCGACCTGAAACTACAGGGCCCGGCCGCAACGCCGGTATACTCGGGAACCGCTGCTCTGCGCGATGTCACCCTCAACCTGGCTTCGTTGACTAAGCCAGTGAGCATCAAGACGGCTGCCATCAGGCTGGATGGGCGTTCCGCCGCGATTTCCAATCTGGATGCGTCCTTAGCCGGAACCAATGTCAGGGGCACCGCCTCCGTAACGAATTTTGCGTCACCCTCGTTTAAATTTGATCTCAGCGCGGACAAGCTGGATGTAGCCGAATGGCAGCAGTTGTCGGCCCCCAGCGCCTCGTCCTCCAGCCGGTCTTCCAGCCCGCCTCCGTCCGCCCCCCCATCCGCCATATTCGCGCAGGGGAGCCTGCACATCGGCACCCTGATTAGTCAGGGGTTGCAGTTAACTGAGGTCCAGGCACAGGCTCTCTATCTGAACAAGCAACTCACCCTTTCGCCTCTGACCGCAACTCTCTTCGGGGGTACCCAAACCGGACGTTTGATAGCGGATCTCCGTTCCGACGTTCCGTCGGTTTCGCTCGATATCAAGATGGTCGGCGTGGAGGCGAACCAGTTGCTTTCCGCCACCAGTTCTATCCGGAATCGGCTTTACGGTGCCCTCGCGGCCAATGGTGGTCTAACCATGCGCCTCGGTTCCGGAGACATGCCAAAGTCCCTCAACGGTCGCCTCAGCGCCAACCTCGCGAATGGCCGTTTGACCGGGACGAACATCCTGAAGGAACTCGCCGGAGTGGGCAAGTTCCTCGGTTACCAGGGCAACCCGCAGGCCATAACAAATATCATGCAACTGGGTGGCGATGTCGATTTCCAAGATGGTCTGGCTACGACCAGTAACCTGCAAATGGCAATGGAGGGCGGTTCGCTGGGGGCCACCGGCACCGTAAATCTGGTCGATCAGACGATTAATCTGAAAGCCATAGCGATTCTTGACAAGGTATTCAGCCAGAAGGTTGGAGGCACCGGTATTGGAGGTTACCTTTCGACCGCGCTCTCAAACAACAAAGGCGAACTCGTCCTGCCGGTCCTCATTACGGGGACTTTTGATAAGCCGCGTTTTGCTCCCGACGCCGCGCGTTTTGCCGAAATGAAACTGAAAAACCTCATGCCGGGCGGCATCACGCCACAGGGGATCATGGGCATCTTTGGCAAGGGCAGGCCCGCTGCCCCCACAGGCGAGGGCCAACCGGCAGCCGAGCAGCCCCGGCAGGCGAACCCGACCCAGTCCATTATCGACTTGTTCAAGAAGAAGAAATAGTTGCGCATGGAAGCCTCCGCCGGACACCTGGAACTGGCGCTGATGTACGCGCAGCTGCACACATTCGAGCGCGAGTTTTACGACGTTGCAGGGCATCTCTACGTGCGGTTGGATGAAGCCAGAGCCAGGGTCGCGACAGCACGGGCGCGGCTCAACCCGGGCACCAACAGGGAGGCCGTCGCCGCTGCTGCGGCGGCCCGGCAAGCCGCCGATGAGTGTGCTCAGGCACTATCCAGGGGCGGGACTGATCCGGCGGAGATGAAGGGTCTCTATCGGGAACTGGCCCGCTATTTTCACCCGGATCTGGCCTCCGACGAGCCCCGCCGCCTGGTTCGCCAGCAGTTGATGATGGAAGTCACCCTTGCGTGGCAGCAACAGGATCTGGCACGTCTGGAAGTGCTGTCCAGGATACGTGACTGCGGCGATGTTTCGCGCGAGTTGGCGGCGATTTCCCGGTCGGCTTCCTGTCGGCTCCGGGAGCGTTGCGAGTACGCCAGACATCGCAATACCGATCTGTTGCGGCAGCTTGCGGGTTACGTAATTTCGCTGCTGGAGCAGACTCTGCTGGCGGGCACCAATCAGGCCTGCCAGGGTTCCGGATTCCCGAACCTGTTGGCACGCGCGGCAAACGACCTCTCAGCTCTTGGGATGATACGAGAGATCAGGTTCCGGGGAAACCGCAGCCTGGGGGAACTGTTCCATCGAGACCTTCGGAATATTGACGCCCCCACTGCGGCGCTTGGTTCAGCCCGCGGCATCGTTTCAGCCCCCTTTGATCAGGCAATCCTCCTGCAACTTGCGGGGAACTCGCGAGATCTTGCTCCACTACTCGCGCTCGAACCCGGCGACTTGCAGGGCATTCTGATGCACGCACCAAACTTCATCAGCCTGAATGATGCGGAGGTACAACCGCTGGCACGGTTTCCTGGCCTGGAGGTGATTTGCCTCAGCGGTACTGAAATCACAGGCAGGGTGTTTGACCATTTTCCGCAACTGCACGAACTGAGGCTTCTTGACCTGGCAGAGACCAGTTTTGACGATGAGGGTCTACTGCGCCTTGAAGAGTGCATCTGGCTCCGGAAGCTAAACCTCGATTCATCAGGGGTTGTCGGCCATGGCCTGCGCGGGTTGCGCCACATGACATCGCTGAGAGACCTGAGTCTCTATGAAACGAAGACAACGGATGCCGACCTGGAGGCGGTGCAACAGAATACGGGGCTGCGGAATCTGAACCTTGGCCTGACGCAGGTCTCCGATGCCTGCGCGACCTGGCTGTCACGACTTCGAGATCTGGAAACCATCAATCTGGGCGGCACCAGGGTCACAGATCGGATCCTCCAGACCCTGGGCGAGCTGCCCGTTTTGAAGGAAGTGGTGCTGTGGGAGACGTCAATTACTGACTCGGGCCTCGACAGCATCGCTGCGGCCTTCCCTGCCCTGCGGTACCTGGATGTGGATCAGACCCGGGTGACACAAGCAAATATGAGTGCCTTTCGGCCCGCACGCCCGGAGGTCAGAATACCCGGCGACACGTGGGCCGATCTGCGTTAAGCGTCTTTAGACGTCCGGCACGTAGAGGTGCGGGTGCGCGGCCAGCATCTCTTTCACGTGCCTCTTCGCCAGCTTGATATTCACCAGCGGCCCGTGACTCATTCCCGGGCACCATTCTTTGGTCTTTTCCCATTCCATAGGGTTATCGAGCAAGTTGGGCCAGTAGGGAAAGGTTTGGCATTGCAGGGGTTTGACAGCGTGAATTCCACAGCCGCTGCCACTCAGGAAAGTGCATTGCACGTCGCGGGGAATACGCAGACGCCGCAGTTTTTTCGTGCGGTACAGGTACTTTTTCTCGAAGGCGTCGGGTGTCAGGCCCAGATGGGCGGCTATGCGGAGATGGTCCGCTTCGGTCAGGTAGACGAAGCCCCGCTGGTCACAACAATTGACGCAGCCGCGCTGGCACTCGAAGCGTTGCTGAGGTCGTGGTGAGTGGGTGGGGATATTGCCAGTATAATTTGAGCCATCATGCTTAAAGATCAAACTGCGATTGTTACCGGCGCTTCGCGCGGCCTCGGGCGCGCTATTGCCATTCGGCTGGCGCGGGAAGGTGCTGCTGTCTGCGTGAACTACTCCACCAATTTCGCCCAGGCCGAAGTTGTGGTGGACGAGATTCGCGCCGCCGGGGGCCAGGCGTTTGCAATGCAGGCAGATATCGGTGACCCCGGACAGGCGGAGGCTCTGGTGGAAAGGGCCTGCAGTGAGTTCGGTCACCTTTCCATCCTGGTGAATAACGCGGGCCTCGCCTACCGTGCCACGCTCGACACGTTCGACGTTCGAGGCATGGAAAGAATGCGGCGTACCAACGTGGACGGTCTGATTCACGTGACTCGTTTCGCGGCCCCGAAAATGCGCGAGAAGAACTATGGGCGGATTGTGAATCTGACGTCAATTGCCGGCTTCGGCACTGCCCTGCCCGGCAATGCGTTTTATGCAGCCACCAAGGCTGCGGTTACCGTTCTGACGAAGCGCTTTGCTATGGAGTTGGGGGGGCATGGAATCACCGTGAACGCTGTGGCTCCGGGCTTTATCCTCACTGACATGGTGAAGGACGGTCGCACCCCGGAGGAGTACGAGGCCACTCTGGAACGAATGCGGAAGAACGCCATGACTGGCCGCACAGGCGAGCCGGCCGATATTGCCCATGCAGTCGCCTTCCTTGCCAGCCCTGCTTCCAGCTTCATTACCGCGCAGGTCCTCACCGTAGATGGCGGTCGCATGGACTACATTGCCCACGGTTGAGTGACTTCGGCTAAGAGGCGCGAGCGCCATGCGCTCGCGCCTCTGAAATTCAAGTCCTTCAAACAAGGCGACCACGATTCCTTGGCCGGTCGCCTTTTCCATGACTATGTTGACGTGGGGCATGACACCCGTACTGTTGCGTCCGCTGTCGAATCGGGAAAGGGGGTGGCTCCGAGCCGGTCCCCCGCGCCATTGCCCGGCAAAAACGACGCCTGCGGAACGAAGGCGACATCCAACTGGTCACCATCGTGGATGAGAACCAAAGAATTGACGCCGGCAGTTGTGGCGTCGACGCTCACACCGTACTCGGTTCGGCCCCACAATACGCTGGAACCCCCGGGGGGTATAACGGACGACAGCGGCCAGGCCGCTGTCATAGTTGGAATGAGGGACGTTCGTCGAGGTCAAGCTGTTCGTTTGGGCGACGAAGCGTGGGAGGCTGGGGTGCTGTCGCATCCTTCGCCCTCTGGACTTCGAGGATGTCAAGCAACCTCGTACGGATGTCCTCGTAGTCAGAGGTATTGATGACGTACTCCGCACGATTGGGAAGAATCTGACCGATATCGCGCTGAGTCCTGGCAATCCGATCTGCCGTCATTGGGTGTGTGCGGAACAGTTGGGAGACGGCCCCTGGCTGCCTGCGCTCCATAGACTCGACCCGCTCAAACATGTTGATGCTGGATTCCGGGTCGTAACCGGCTTTCCACAGGTACTGCAGGCCAAGAAAGTCTGCCTCAGTTTCGAAGTCGCGCGAAAAATGAAAGAGGGCGAGGGGTGCACCCAGTTGGCGCAGTGCATAACCGCCGATGCCTCCGAAAATGGCAACGGGCAAAGTGGCCAGATCGAGGAGTTTCTGGGTACTGGCCTGCCGGGTGGCGTGCCTTGCAGCCGCGTGGCCCAATTCGTGTGCGATGACCGAAGCCAGTTCGGACTCGTTATCCGAAAGCTTCAGCGTGGCCGTATTGACGTAAATGAAGCCGCCAGGAAGTGTGAAGGCTCCAATTTCTTCCGACTCGATCAGGTTGAACGTAACCGGAAACGTGATGTCCGAGTTCCGCGCCAGATTCTGGCCGAGACGATTCACATACTCGGCGACAATCGGGTCTTCCACGAGGCGGGCCTGTTTGCGAATTTCTTCGGCCAACTGCTTGCCTAGGGCGAGCTCCTTCTCCAGACTGTAGAAGTTCACGCCAGAGGCAACCTTGCGGCCTCCAATGGCATTCGGGTCGCGCTTCTGATCAGGCTTTCCAGCCACGAGGGGCAGGGCCATAAGCGCGACGATGATGACGGCTTTTTTCACGTCCCTGGAGGTATTGTCGCACTTTTTGAAAAGGTTCCTGTAGAATCCCATTCATGCGTATAGTGTGTGGTTTGCTGGGTTTGGCGGCTCTGGCTGCAGACGTTGGGATGGATGCGGAGCGACTGAACCGAATTCCGGCCCGAATGAAGGAGTTCGTGGAGGCCAGAAAAACGGCCGGCGTCGTGACCCTGGTGGCTCGTCACGGCCAGATCGTCTCGTTCGAGGCGGTAGGCTTCCAGGATCTGGAAGCGAAGGTCCCGATGAAGAAGGATAGTATCTTCCGGATTGCGAGCCTGACGAAGCCCGTCACCTGCGCCGGCATAATGGTGCTTGTCGATGAAGGCAAGCTCTCGGTGATCGACCCGGTGGAGAAGTACCTGCCGGAGTTCAAAGGGCAAAAGGTGACAAGGTGCGGTACCGGATCAGGCCTGGAATGTTCGCCAGTGGCTCCACAGCGACCCATCACTATCGCGGATCTGATGACCCATACCTCCGGCCTGCCTGCTGCCGCACCCCCTGCGCCGGACGCTCCGGCACCGACAAATCTTGCGGGAATGGTGGCCCCGGGCGGCAAGGTCACGCTGCTGTTTGAACCCGGTACGAACTGGAACTACAGCAACCTAGGGTATGCTACGCTGGGGCGGATCATTGAGGTTGTCTCGGGTATGCCCTATGACGCTTTTCTGACTGAGAAACTCTTCCTGCCCCTGGCCATGCCCGATACCACTTTTTTTCCGAACCCTGCGCAGAAGGCACGTGTCGCCGCACTTTATACCGACCGCGGAACGACACTGGAGCGCGCGGCTGCGGTTGATAAATCGACCCTGGAAGCAAAAATCCCAACGCCGCAGGGGGGCTTGTTCAGCACCGCTGAGGACATGTTCCACTTCAACCAGATGGTACTGAATAAGGGTAGCCTTAACGGCAAGCGTGTTCTTTCCGCAGCTGCCGTGGAGTTGATGGCGACCAGCCTGACGGGTGACATGAAGACGGGCTTCGCCCCCGGTGTGGGACATGGTTTCGGGTATGAAGTGGTCCGCAACGGAGCCGCCACCGTTCGTTATAACTCGGTGGGGAGCGTGGTCAAGGGCGGGGCCTACCGCACTTATGAATTTGTAGACTTCCAGAAAGATCTGGTTGGTGTTTTGATGATGCAGCGAACGAACGGAAACGGCGATGTCTCCGACGAGATTAACGCGTTTTTGACCATGGCAGCGGGGGCGATTGAAAGTAAATGAAGACGCTTGGAATTTTCTTATTAGTGGCTGCGGCTGGTTTCGGCCAGACGATCTCGACGATAGCCGGCACCGGTGCTGTCGGGACCGACGGCGGCAAAATGGATCAGCCTTTTGGCCTGGGTATTGGGCCGGACGGGGCTTTGTACTTCACGGAGGTCGGCAATCACCGGATCAGTCGTCTGGACATGAAGACGAAGAAGTTGACCGTGGTGGCCGGAACAGGGCAGAAAGGCAACGCGGGAGATGGCGGCAAAGCGACCGCCGCGCTGCTGGATGAGCCCTATGAGATTGCTTTCAATCGTGCGGGAGATCTGTTTTTCTGTGACCGACTGGCGCATGTGGTCCGTAAGATTGACCGCAGGACGCAGTTGATTTCGACTGTGGCGGGGACAGGTAAAGAGGGCTACAGCGGGGATGGTGGTCTGGCTGCGGCGGCTCAGTTCAAGCAACCTCACTCGATTGTCTTCGCGCCGGATGGGTCCCTGTTGATCTGTGACATTCTGAATTTTCGCATCCGCAAGGTGGACCTGAAGAGCGGTAAGGTCGAAACCTGGGCCGGAACCGGAGTCACGGGCAAGGCCGGGGTGGAAGCCCCCATTGCCGGGACTCCTCTCGCTGGTCCGCGAGCGATTGCGGTAGATAAGAAGGGCAACTATTATCTGGCGCTGCGCGAGGGCAATGCAATTTACAAGATGGATGTAAAGGCGGGCCGAATGACACTGTTTGCCGGCACCGGACAGAAAGGCTTCACTGGCGACGGTGGCCCGGCAACCAGCGCAACACTTGCAGGGCCGAAGGGCGTTGCGCTGGCCCCGGACGGAAGCTTGTACATCGCGGACACGGAGAACCACGCCATCCGGAAAGTGGACACGAAAGGCGTGATTACGACACTGGCCGGGACCGGTGAGAGGGGCGACGGTCCCGACGGAGATCCGAAGAAGGCTCGGCTGGCGCGCCCACATGGCGTATTTGTCGATACGAAGGGTGTGGTGTTCATAGGCGACTCAGAAAATCATCGAATTCGCCGCGTGCAGTGAGGGTGTGCGATGTGAAAGCGGAGGCTGGGGCGGGTATCGCAGCAGACCTGCTGTTGCCCGGTGGCCTCCAAATGCCATCGCCGTGCGGGTTGCGTCCATCCGTCACGCTGCATATAGGTGCGCTCGGGCATCGCCTGTTTGGCCGACTTCGCGTGTCCTGTTGAACACCACGGCAGGCGCCGGGCTGCAAACAAACCGCTGGCATGAGATAGCATCATTGTGGCAGCTTGCCGGGGGTCGTTCCGCCACTTCAGTGGCGTGACTGCCCTCCATTAATTGACGAGGTAGTGATCGGTGAAACACAAAATTACGGCATTGAACGCATTATTTTTGATCGTCGCGGGCGGAATCTCTGCCTTCGCGCAGGGTGGTCGTGGCGGTGTACCGCAGCCTCCGGGGCAGAATCCCAACGGGATGCACGTCTTTATCTGGGCGGGCCTGAAATCCCACGGTGCCGGACAGCACGACTATCCCCAGTTCCTCGCCGATTGGAGTAAGCTGCTCACTGAACGTGGCGCTGTCGTCCAGGGCTCGCTCCATATGCCCACGGCTGCCGACCTCGAAGGGACTGATGTTGTCGTCATCTATAAAGGTGACGCCGGCTTCCTCAGTGAAGCCCAGAAAGCTACTCTCGACGCCTATGTAAAACGTGGCGGCGGCGTTGTCAGCATGCATGACTCCCTCTGCGGCCCCGACCCCGCCTATTTTTCCACCATCACCGGTGCGGCCAAGAAACATGGTGAAGTCAATTACACACTGGAAGCGCCCATTACGTACACGATCGCGGATAAAGCCAACCCCATCCTGAAGGACATGACCGACCTGACTTTGCTGGATGAGTCCTTTTTCCTGATGACCTGGGCGAAGGACCCGGCAGTGCATGTTCTCGTCAACAACGTAATCCCCCCCACCCGCAGCGCCGGTGAACATAAGGGCGAGATTGCTCCGCAGATGTGGACCTGGGAACACACCGTTGCCGGTGGCCAGCCGGCCCGTGCCTTCGTCTGGATGCAGGGCCATACTTACGCCAACTTCTCCAACTACCAGATGCAGCGGACGCTGCTTCGTGGTATCGCCTGGGCCGGCAAGAAGCCCGTGGATGAGTTGATTGACTACGTCGCCCCGGTTCGTCCGGCTGGCGGACGCGGTGGAGCAGCTGGGGCCCCGGGCGCTGGCCCCGGCCGCGGCGCTCAGTAAGCGACACTTCAGTAACGGAAAAAGGGGGCTGGCTTCGCAATGAAGCCGGCCCCCTTTTCCTTTGGAACTGACACAGGCTATTTGGCAGCTGCAGGTTTCATCAGCGCTTCCAGTTGGGCTTCCGGAACGCTGGCCGAGATGTTGACCGCGGTCCCGACATTCTCCACCTTCAGAGACTGAACCACCTGCACCAACCCGGCCATCTTCGGATCCTGCGCACTGCTGAGCGTGAACAGTCCGGCCACCATCCGTACGATGTCGGCGAGCGCTTTCGCATTCTGCTCATTGTTCGCCACGGCCTGCCCGGAGATCTCAACGTTGGCACCAAACTTAACGCCACCGCTGGAGGACTCGATGTTCTTCACAAGCGCCAGGGGTTGCGAGGCCGGACCCTTTGCACCGCCAAGCTCGGAGGGAAGCAAAGACCCGAGGGAAGCAAGGCTAACTGTCCAGGCGTCGAGCGTGGTGCTTAAGGTCTGGACCCTTGCCGCCAGAGCGGGACTGATCGAGTTCACCTTGTCGGCTCGGTCCAACGCGGCCTTCACCGAAGCCGTATCGCCGACCACAACAATCGAATTTCCGATAAACGCCACGGAGTGCTCTGCCTGCTCACTGAGGGAAATCAACGTGGCACCCGCGTACTGCGTGATGGTCGCCTTCGATTTGCCTGAATTCACTGCGGCAGCCATCTTTGTTGCATCAAAGCTGCCGCGTGCCAGGACCAGGCCGGCTTTGCTCTTCAGATCACCTGAGGAGGCTGCCATAATTTCGGTCACGTCTTGGCGGGGATCGAAGCCGGTCTGGCTGACGAACTCCTGAAATCCCTTTTCGTCAGAACGGAACTGACTCAGGACATACTGACCGAAAGGGCTGATCTTCGCGGTCGTCACGTTCATGCCCGCCATGATCTGTGCGTCGGGCATGACGAGATTCAGTAGCTGGGTGTCGGCCGCAAGGGCTGCGGAGCTGAAAAAAGTCGCACTGGCGAAGGTGGCACTGGCGAAGAAAAGTCTGATGCGCATGGTGTTATAAATCCTTTCGTCCTACGCTAAGCATGACCGGACACGTCCCAAACGATTAACAGGCCGCTACAATTTTTTCTCAATACGAAAATCATCGAAGGTTGCTACCAGTGAACCGCTGGTGACCACCCCCGCTTTTCCCGCCCCCCGGAAACCGGCAGCTTCCGCTTCAAACAAGCGACGGTAACCCAGGAACGCTTTGATTCTGTCACCGCGGAAATTGACGCGGGCCACATGCCACTCTCCCGACTTCACTTCGTGTCGGAGAACTGCGTCTCCTGACTTTGCGCCGCGACGCCGTACCGGCGCCCTCACGCCCTCCCGTACCCGATACACGGCAATCACACCGAGTGACGAGCTGAATTCGAGCAGGTAGTAGTTCTTTGGATCCTGATACCTCCAGACAACGCCGATGGTGCCGGATGCGGCCTGCGGCTCAATCCGAAATTTGACACTCAGGTCGCCATCATGGCAGACCACAGGATCAAAGATCGCAAGTGATGCTGTCCCGCTGCGGGCTGAAGTCTCCAGGACATTGCCCCGACTGGGTGCCGAGGCATCATAGCGGACCCGCAGAAACTGGCCTGCATCAGTCGGCCCTACCAAGGTCCAGTTCTGCGGTGCCACACCCTGACGCAGAGAATCAAAATTGACATTGCCCGGCGCCGCAGCCAAAAGCGCTGCGATGAACGATGCGGTATGTATCTTAACTGCCATTTCAGACTCAATCTGATTTTACCGCGACACCTTGGACACGAGGGCGACACGTTGCTCGACAGCTGGCTCGGCGCTCTACTGCCCTGCCCCAGTGCTATGATGCGCCTTGCGCCAGGGCCAGCCCGGCGAGAAACCGAAACTCCATGACTCCCTACAGCATTGGTTTAGATCTTGGCGGTACCAACCTCCGCGCTGCCGCCGTTTCGGACGAAGGCAGGATGCTGGAAAAAGTTTCCGGCCGCACCCAATATTGGGAAGGCCGCGAAGCCATTATTTACGACATGGTGGAAGCCATTGAGACGCTTCGCGCGCGCCATGGCGTGGCACACCTCAAGGGTATCGGAATCGGCGTTCCCGGCTTCATCTCACTGAAGGAAGGGATTATTCGGAACTGCAACAACATTGCATCTCTGGAAAACTTCCCTATCCGCGAGGAGATCGGTCGCCGTCTCGGGACCCGGATCATCCTCGAAAATGATGCCAACGCGGCAGCCTTGGGCGAGAAGTGGATTGGTGCCGGTCGACAGGTGGATGACCTGGTGATGCTGACGCTGGGTACCGGTCTCGGTGGCGGCATCATCTCCGGTGGCCGGGTTCTGCGCGGGGGACACGGCATGGCAGGGGAACTGGGCCACATTACTGTTGTGCCCGACGGCAACCCTTGCGGCTGCGGCAATCAGGGCTGCGTGGAAAAGTATGCTTCGGCGACTTCCGTGACAGCTCAGGCTCGCATGTTGGGCCTTGGCGACGAATCCCTCACCGCTCGTGACCTGTACGAGATGGCGAAAGGTGGCAACGAAAAAGCGCAGGCTATCTATAACGCGATGGGTGAATCGCTCGGCATTCTGCTTGCCATGCTGATCAACGCCTTCGATTTTCCGCTTTACCTGATTGCCGGCGGAATGATCGCCGGTTGGGACGCGTTCGCCCCTGCCATGATCGCTGAAGCCAAACGGCGCTCGTTCACTTTCCGCACCGAAGACACGCGGGTGGCTATGGCGCAACTGGGTAACGAGGCGGGGCTCTACGGGGCTGCCTACCTGCCGTTCTGCGAGTAGTAATCCTCAACAACGTGCCCGCATGAAACAATAACTGGAATGTGGCTCGGAATTGATATTGGAACAGGCGGCAGCCGGGCGCTGCTGGTAGATCGCGCGGGCCGTGTCGTGGCGGCTCATACAGTGGCACATGAGGAGATGGCGCAGTTGCAGCCACTCTGGGCTGAGCAGCGGCCCGAAAACTGGTGGGAGGCCGCTGTTGCCGCCATTCAGGGAGTTCTCGCGCAAGCCGGGGTCGCAGGCTCAGAAATCCAGGGGATCGGCCTCTCCGGCCAGATGCATGGCCTCGTCATCCTCGACGACGCAAACCAGGTAATCCGGCCTTCCCTCATTTGGTGTGACCAGCGAAGCCAGGCGCAAGTCGATTGGGTGAACCAGACCGTGGGTAAGGCGAAGGTCCTCGCCTGCATCGCCAATCCGGTCCTCACCGGCTTCACGCTCCCGAAACTTTTGTGGGTTCGTGATAATGAACCTTTACTTTATGAACGCATCCGTAAGATGCTTCTTCCAAAGGACTATGTCCGCTTTCGTCTCACCGGGGAATTTGCCACCGAAGTCTCTGATGCCTCGGGCACGGCACTTTTCGATGTAGTGAACCGGCGCTGGTCTTTCGAGCTTGCCGACGCTGTCGGTGTTGACCGAGCGTTCCTCCCGGCCTGTTACGAGTCCAGCGAAATTACCGGGCGAATCACGCCGGAAGTGGCGGCGCGGACGGGCCTGAGTGCGGGAACGCCCGTCGTGGGCGGTGGCGGGGATCAGGCGGCGTCAGCTGTGGGCAACGGCATTGTCGCTCCCGGAATTGTTTCGTGCACACTGGGGACGTCAGGTGTTGTCTTCGCTCACATGGACCAGGTACAGTACGATCCCGCCGGGCGTGTCCACACCTTCTGCCACGCCGTGAAGGGTAAATGGCATGTGATGGGAGTCACTCAGGGTGCGGGCCTGAGCCTCCAGTGGTTCCGCAATCAACTTGCACCCGGTACGCCCTATGACGACCTGATGGCTGAAGCGGCCACCGCACCGGCCGGTTCACAGGGACTTTACTGGCTGCCGTACCTCATGGGGGAGCGCACGCCCCATCTGGATGCCACGGCAAGGGGAGGCTGGATCGGCCTCACCAACAGCCATCGCCGCGCGGACCTGATTCGGGCTCTGATCGAAGGTATTTCCTACAGTCAAAAGGACTGCCTCGACATTGTCGAAGCGCTCGGAGTCCAGGTTGCCTCCGTTCGTGCTTCAGGAGGAGGTGCCAAGAGCCCCTTGTGGCGTCAAATCCTCGCCGATGTCTTCAGCAAACCGGTCGAAACCCTGGAATCTCAGGAGGGGTCAGCTCTCGGGGCGGCCTTGCTGGCCATGGTGGGAACCGGAGCGTACAGCGACGTTCCTGAAGTCTGTGGAGCCGTGATCCTGGAAAATGCGCGAGTGGAAGCGGAGCCTGACGCTGCGGCAGTCTACGCCAGCGGCCACCGCGTCTATCAGGCGCTGT
Organism: Terriglobia bacterium; assembly: GCA_010084195.1. Classification (GTDB taxonomy): domain Bacteria; phylum Acidobacteriota; class Terriglobia; order Bryobacterales; family Bryobacteraceae; genus BOG-234. The sequence continues at coordinate 18,102 of RGPS01000003.1, read as the reverse complement.
ACCCGGCGCTGAAGTCCGCCCTGGGTTGATTTTTCAGACCATTTTCACAATTACTGTAGTCCGGGCTGCGTTGTCGGGATGGCAGCCCGACAGAAAGTTACCAGCTTGGCCCGCAAACGGACCGGTCTATGCGAATTGCGGAAATGCTCTGCGCATCGCGCTCTCGGCCTGCATCCTTGCCTGTTTGGAGCTTGTTTTTTTTGGGCAGCTTGTGGCGGTATTCACGCCGACCGTACGGTGACCTTGCAGGACGACAGGTAGAGAAGTTCAGTCCGGCTCAGGAGCTACAGGTGCATTCGCCCGTCGCCGTCGGCGCGGGTAACGTAGATGGTTCCGTCGCCCCCTGCGGCCTTTACAACTTCGGCGATTGTCTTCGAAACTCCCAGACAGTAGTTCGAGGGCCCAGACAGGTAGCCGGCACCACGGAAAGCATTCTGGGACAGGGAATGGGTCTGATTGGTGATGACGAGATCGGCACCGCGGCGGCCAAGATCGTTTGTGGAAGCCACAATAGCGGCAGGAAGATCCTCCACGGCGGCAACACAGTCCATAATGGTGGCAACTTTCAGGTTCCCAAAATATTTGTCATCGTGCATCTGGGTGAGCAGCGCCGCTGCCCAGCCGACGGGTTTCCCGGCGCGCTTCAAAACCAGCCGAACCATGCGCTTGTCGGCGGGAGGGTGGAATTCCCGCAGGGCTGCGGCGTCGCGAGTGATGGCGAATGAGCAGTGGGGAAGAAAGCGACGCCAGATCTCATCGGCCCACGCGCCCCATTCACCGGGATCGGCGACGTCCAACACCGCTCCTGCCGTCCATTTGCGGTACTGAAGAGCGGCCACACCCAGAGCTCCCAGACCGGTGGGACCGGCGATTCCTGCCACCAGTTTCTTTGCCATACTGCCTTCGAAGACTCGCATCTGGCTAAAAAACCGCCCGGCGCGGACGACGTGGAAGAAAAATGGCACGCTCATCACATTCCAGCCCGCGGCTTTCAATAAACGGGGAAAGGGATTATTGACGTTTCCCATACCTACAGCCATGCCGTATTTGGTGTACTTCTGCAGATACTTGATGTACTGCATGCCCGTCATGCCGAAGGCGGGGTCAATGATGCCTTCCGAAAGGGGAGCGATCAGATCGGTGGCGTTCACCTTTTCTCCGGCAAGCGAAGCCGGGTAATCAGTAAGAACGAAGCCACCCCGAACGAATTCGCCATCGCCGGCCAGGAAATAGGTACTCGTAATCAGGGGCTCGGCAAGCTCCGAAAGGGGTCGTGGCATGGCCTCGGGGAGCATGAACTCGCTCGGGGCGTTGCCACTCAGCATCCGTTCGTTAAACGCTTTGGCCGCTGGAATATCGCCATCGGCATAGGGACGGATTGAGATAGCCATCAGGAGGTGCCTCCCGCCAACTTTTGAAGCAACCAGCGCCACTCGAGTTGACTGCGCTCCTGATCGGTCAGGGTATGCTCGCCTCGACCGGCGCGGATATGGTTGAGGAGCTCGGTGACCGGAACGTACCAGCCACCCTTCTTCGCCAACCGGGTCATGAGTTCCCGAAAGCGAGGGGTGATCTGGCCATTCTCCACGAAACCTTTGCCAAAGTGTGTGTACATGATGCACGCCCCGCCTTCGGCTTCGAGCTGATCCTGATTTGCCTCGGAGATGGTGTTGAGAAACTTGCCGGCGTCGGCACCTTCTGAGCCTGCATACCACTGGCGCACGAAGGGGCGGGCGGGGTCGTGATACGGCATCATGGGGCACCGGGCCAGCGTGTTGATCTCTTTGAAGACAAAGTTCCGGCAGTACTGGATGCGGGCCTGGCAGAGGTCGCCCCAGAAGTACGGGTGACCTTCGACTTCGCCAAAGAACTGGTTGGCGCGTTTGCTGCCGGTGACCGCTCGGTAGATCAGCTTTGGAAGGCCGGAGAGGCGGGAGGGGCCCCAATAGATGGCCTCTGCATTGCCGTAATGATTCGCCATGGCAGCTGGGTATTGGCCGAAGAAGGCACGAAACGCTTCGAGGCCGCCGGCAGTCTCCTCGCGAGGGGAGGTGCGCAGAGCGTTGCCGTGATAGCCAATTTCAAAGCCGCGAGCCTGAGTGGCGAGTGCGTGTTCGAGGTAGGCCGGGTTCAGACAGGAATCGCTGCGGGAGTTGCCCTCGCGAAACGGTCCGGCGGGCCAGACCCCCATGGTGGTGCGGAAACCGAGGTCGCCAAGCATGCCATAGATGAGGCGGCTTTCGGCGACGGGCTGGGAATCGGGATCATCGAACACGGTGAAGGCAAAGCGCTTGCCTTCGGGCCACTGCACGGAAGGCATCAGGCTCCGGCCCGGGCTCGTTCGAGGTAGTCAACCATGGCGTCGATGGTGCCAAAGTTGGCAATAGTGAGGTCTTCCTGCGGGATTTCGAGGTCGTATTCGGTCTCGAACCAGAACATCAGCTCCATCAACCCGGCGGAATCCAGCAAGCCGCTGGCGGGAATCTCGTCGCCGGATTTGAGGTTCCGGGCGTCGTTGCCGAGGCTTTTGGCAATCTCGACGATGCGGGTGTGGATGGCGCTTTGGACGATCAGGTTCATAGGGTTCCTTTGGCTTCGGAGGGTTGGCCAGGGGGGACCAAGGCTGGCGGCTGAACGAGCGACTGGAGAGCCTGCACTACGTCGAAGCCTGTCAGAAGACGGTGGTCATACGAGGCCCCCACGGTGGCGGAGCCGTTGATGGTGGCGGTGTGGGCGACAATCAGGCCAGTATTTGGGGGCAGGATGGGTATGTGGCGGGTCACTTTCCAGCGGGCCATGCTGGTGAAGGCGATAGTGGCTCCGGAACTTTGCTCCGGGGAAAGCGCGTGTTTCATGGCCGCTCGCTGGAGTGCGCCCAATTCACGGACAAAATCAGCTTCGGCAAGGCTACCCGCGTCGCGGAGGACAGCGACGTACAGGCTGGTGCCAGCCTGCACGGTAAACCCAAGGTTCACCTGGTCATATTGCCACACGCCTTTAGGTGCCATAGGGTTGGGACCTACGGTCGCATTCAGTCGTGGATTTTCTTTGGCGATGGCGGCAAGCCGCCAGGCGAGGAGCGACAGGAGCGGATTCATCATCAGGCCGTTGGCCTTCTGGAAGTCAGCTGCGTAGGCTTCCCACGGTGCGGGGTCCCAGGCCAGTTCGATGTAACCGGCGGCAGCTTCGTCACGGTGCCAGGCTACGGTTCGGGCCATACCCTTCTGTTCGGGCGTGAAGGGGATGAGAATACCGGGAACATCGGGGGCAGACCAGGCTGATGCGGCAGGGGGTACTGCGGGTGTCGTGCCGCTCTTGGCGAGACCTTTGGCGGCCACCCATTTTTCAACGTCCGCTACGCCCAGGCGGGATCCCGTGGCAGGAACGTCGGCTGAGGTGAGGCCATAAGCCTTGAGGAGCAGGAGCGCTTTGAGGGTGGGTTCGCCCGAGATGTCAATATCCCCGCCGGAGGCGGAGGTTTTGCCGTGGATCGGTGCGCCAGGGATCGGTTCGTCAGGGGTATCGCCCAGCCAGGCGAGGGTAGAGCCGACATCGAGGGTATCTTCGACAGATCCTAAAACCTTCAGCAGGAAACCGTCGACCGGTGCCTCTACGGTAAACGTGGCCTTGTCGGTTTCGACATCAATCATGGGGTCCCCGGCACGAACTGCCGCGCCGACCTCGACGAGCACGGCTGCGAGGCGAACTGTGTCGTCGTTATTGTTGATTCTTGGCGTAAAGACCGGAGTAGGCATGTTTGCTTATTCGCTTCCGAAAAGGCGGAGAATTTCATCCATCACGCGTTTAGCGTCCGGCATCACCAGCGCTTCCAGACTTCTGGCGGCGGGGATGGGGACCGGAGCTGTGCCCACTCTGGCGTACCGACCGGCAAAGCCCGCTTCCAGCAGGACGGAGCCAAGCTCGGCAGCAAAACCGCACTCTGAGTGGGTTTCTTCAATGGCGACCACACGGGCCCGAGACAGCAGGAGGCTGGTGAGGGTATGTCCGGGCAAGGGGGCGAGCAGTGCAGGCAGAACAAGTTCTACTTCCAGTTCCTCCGCTTCGAGTTGAGCCGCTACGGCTTCCGCGATTTCCACCATGCCTCCGTAGGCGACGATGGTGACATCGGGCTCTAAGGAGCCGCGCCGAAGTAAAGGGAAGTGTTTTGCCCCGGAATCCAGCGGAGAGGCGGGGAACTCTTCATACCCGGCGCTATCGACCGTCGTTCCGTACAGAAGTTTGTGTTCCAGGAAAATAGTGGGATAGAGCCATCGCTCCACAACATTGGCGAGGATTTCACCCGCCTGGTGCCGTTGGCTGGGAAAGACCACTGTCAGGCCGGGCACACCACAGAGCAGATTTTCCGGACTCTGGCTGTGAGTGGGGCCATAGCCTCGTCGTCCCCCGGCGGGCGTACGAATCACCAGCGGCACAGGGGAATCCTCGAACATGCCGGGGAACTTCACTGCGTGGTTCACAATCTGATCGAAACCCAGGGTAATGAAATCTGCGAACATGATTTCGACGATTGGGCGATACCCGGCGAGAGCCAGACCGATGGCGGCTCCGACGACGCCGGCTTCGCTGATAGGCGTGGAAATGACCCGGCCCGGGAATGCAGAACTAAGCTTTGCTGTTACCTTGAAGGCCCCGCCGTAGGGCTCATGCATATCCTCGCCAAGCAGCAGGACATCGCCATGGGTTTCGAGGAGGTAGCGCAATGCGGTGTTGATGGAATTACGCACATTCCCTGGGGGTGTGGGCACCCTGGTTAACGGTGCAGGGGGCTCGTGGGCTACAAAAATGGAGGTTTGGGCGTGCAGGTGGCTCGCCGGGGGAGAGGCTGCGGCCGCCCGGCAGGCGTCGTCGATGAAGCTCCTTGCCTGGCTGCGGATTTCGGCAGCAACAGTGGGCGGGAGGCGGTCGCCAGCTCTGGAAAGGGGGTCGCGTGCGCGAATGGCGTCGAGCTCGGTTGCGTCCCGGAGATCGTCGCCTTTGCTATGGGGTCCCAGACGCATGGTGTCGATGACCAGCATGGCGGGACGCGCGGAGTTGCGGACGCTTTGGACCACTTGATCGACATCCTGAAAGAAGGTCAGGGAGGCGTCATCAACACGATGAAAGTTGAGGCCAAAGGCCCTGGCTCGGCCTTCGATGGTGCCGCCAATAGTCCAGGATGTTGGAGTGGTTTGCGCGATGCCGTTGTTCTCCACCACGACGAGGAGCGGAGCATCCCAAACGGAAGCCAGGTTCATGCTTTCGTACAGCAGGCCCTGGCCGAGCGTGCCATCGCCAATAATGACGGCGACAATTCCGGCCGAGCCACGCCTGCGAAGGGCCAGTGCCCTGCCCGCCCCAATGGCCGTCATTCCACCCTGCACGCCGTTGCTGTGGAAACCGCGGTAAGCCAGGTGCTGGCTGCCCCCGATGCCCCCGCAGGCACCGGCCTCGCGGCCCATGATTTCGGCGATCAGGCCGGGGAAATTGCCCGAGTAGGTAAGAAAGTGCCCGTGATTGCGGTGGTTGGAAAGGACGATGTCGTCAGGGTGGTTCAGCGCCCGGACGACCCCCATCTGGCAGAATTCCTGCCCGATGCAGGTATGTGTAGTGCCGGAGAGCTGGCCTTCGCCGAAGAGGCGCAACAACGCTTCTTCCGCCTCACGAATGAGCGTGCCATAACGAAAGGTATCGAGATCCGTTGTGGCAAGCTGCGGCTTGCCATCGGCGTCGCGGGCAAACAACTCGGGGGTGGGGGCGTTTCCGTTTGGCATCGCGATGCCGTCGCAATTGTTTGGCATGCAACGGGATGATTATAGCTCGGGCAAAGAGCTTTATCTGCGAACGATGATTTCGCGCAGGCTCTCCCGGGTGAGGAAGAACTTAACCGACTGGAAGTTACCGAAGAGCTTTTCAATATTTCGGTTGTTGAAGACCTGGCCGGACGCCCGTAAACCACGTTCGGTGATCAGGATATTCTTATTGTCGATAATCCGGAAGGAGTGTGCCGGGACATCCGTCACTTTGTCGTTGGAAGTCACGAAAGCCAGCAGGTAGGCATCTGGCCGCATGACTTCGTACAATCGGTCGATGGTAGCGGTTAACAGGGCGGGCCCCATAAACTGCAGGCTGTCCCAGAGCAAAACACCATCAAACGTAGCTGCGGGGTAGTCGAGGCTGCTGCGGAGAAAATACTCGATCCGTCCCGCATTGGTTTGTTCATCAGGATCATGCCCGAAGGCTTCATCAAGAGAGCCGATGAGATCCGCGGTGTACAGTTTGTGCCCCATATTCGTGAGGTGAGTGATGTTGTCCTGGTTCGGTATCGCCAGATCCAGAATGGTCAACCCGACGGTCCCGCGGAGGCTGAAGAAAAACTGCTCCACGCCCCGGCTGGCCCGCGTAACGGGTGCAGCCGGGGCCTGAGCGTGACGAGACAGGGACCCGGGGAGCTGAGTGCGGTAGCCCTGTACATTGGGCGCACCAAACTGATCCCCGCCGTTCCTTTGAAACAACGTGCGCAGCTTGTCAGTTAGCATGGTAGCCCCCATATCGTTATGGACGTTGCAGTTGCGAGATACGCGCGACTCTTAGCGGCGAACAGCGCCGGGGGGCAAGCCGCCCACAGGGGGAGCTACCGCTGCGGGCGGGGCTGACGATGGAGCCGACGGGGCAACCGGCCCCGGCGTGGCAGGCGCGGCCGCTTTCGGCTCGGACTTACGAATGTCGATACTGCCCTTGAAAACAGCACCATCTTCAATGCTGATGCGGGCGGTGGTGATGTTCCCCACCAGCTTGGCGTCTTTTCTAAGATCCACCTTGTCAGTTGCCTCAACATCGCCTTGAATCTGGCCGAGGATGACAACTTCGCGGGCCTTGATACTGGCCTGAACGCGACCGTTGGTGCCAATGGTGATGCGGGTATCCAGGGACTCAATGGTACCCTCGACATCGCCATCCACGTAGAGATCTTCACGGGTGAAGATCTGGCCGACGACGCGCACGGCTTTGCCAATAAAATTGCGGTCAGGTTCAGGACTACGGAAGGGCGTTGTGGACACGGGGACAGACTCCTTTTTGGGTTCCGGGGGTGCAGCCGGACGGGCGGGTGGTTGGTACGAAACAGGCGGCTGCTGCGCGACGGTAGGCCGCGGTGCCGGCGGATCTTCTTTCTTGCTCCAGAGACTCACTGTTTCAGTCTAACCAGCCCATTGCCCTGGCGCAATGCGATTCAAATTGGGTGACATAAAATCCTTTAAAATTGCCCTCAACTCCAGGGCCGGAAACGCCGAGAACAGGGACACGGGCAGTCAGAATTCCCTTTCGGGGTGCTGGCTGATATAATAGCTCTATATGATCTTGTAATACACCGACCTGAATCGCCCCTTCGGCAGCTCCGTCAGGACCGTGAAATCGGCCTGACACAGATTCGAGCGCCGTCCACCCACTCCGAAGTTCCAAGCTTCGAAGCCACAGGAGAACGACATCGAATGAAGCGAATACTTCAATCAGGCATTGTCATCGCAGCAGGAGTTCTGGGAATCGCAGCCGCTACATCGCATGCAGACCAGAATGTAACATCCAACCGAAAGAAATTTGATCTCCGCGAAGCAATTCTTCGCCGTTTCCTGAAAGAAAACCACTCTCCGGTCGAAAACTTCGCGGGCGTCTTTGTAGCAGAGGCCGATGCCCATGGCCTGGACTGGCGGTTACTACCCAGCCTCGCTTTGATTGAAACCGGCGCAGGAAAGCAGGCCCGGGGCAACAACCTCTTCGGGTGGGCCAACGGAAAGACCCACTTCGCCAATATTGGTGAAGCCATCCATAAAGTGGCCTCGAGCCTTGCCGAAGGGCGGTCGTACCGCAACAAAGACATTTTGGCCAAGCTTCGGGCTTACAACCGCAATCAGGGCTATCCTGGCCGGGTAACTGACGTTATGGGGCGGATTACTTCACTTGCTGTCGCGCCCGCAGGTGAGTAACCTGGCGAGTAACCCACGCATTCCACACTTCGCAAACCTGTACCCGTTTGACAATCTCTGACGCCCTTCCTATAGTTGTTAGAATCTCCTGCTATAGCTGAACTCTCAGTTCGGGTGCAACAGGAACCAGGGGAGTACAGGTTTGGCAGATAACGAAGCGGCTGAGAGTCTCGAATCCGCGTCAGTTGGTTTTGATGCGGGAGCTGTGGATCCGGAGGTTGTGGATCCGGAAGAATACCAGCACCTGCTGGAAGACTATAGCCACCTTGCGCCTCCCGCACGGCACGAGGTGCTCGAAGGCAAGGTCCTTAAGGTCTCTGCAACCCAGGTCTTCATTGACGTGGGGCACAAGTCCGATGGTGTAGCCCCGGTGGAACAATTCCGGGAAGCTGACGGTTCCATTACGGTGGCGGTCGGCGATCTCGTGGAAGTCATTATTGAGGATGGCCACACCTCAGAGGGCTATGTCCGGCTTTCACACGAGCGAGCGTCACGCCTGCGGATTTGGGACACACTGGATAAGGCGCTTGCCGAAAACCTCACCGTGTCGGGCCGGGTAACAGGTCGGGTGAAGGGCGGCCTGACGGTGGATATCGGAGTGCCTGCGTTCATGCCGGGTTCCCAGATCGATGTGAGACCACCGCGGAACCCGGAACAGTACGTTAGTCAGGACGTGCCGGTACGGCTCATCAAGCTCAACCGAAAACGTGGCAATGCGGTAGTTTCCCGAAAACTAGCTATCGAGGAAGATACCATTTTGCGGAAGGCCCAAACGCTGGAGGCCTTGCACGAGGGTGCCATTGTTACCGGTATTGTGAAAAACCTGACGGATTATGGGGCGTTTATTGACCTCGGGGGGCTGGATGGCCTGCTTCATGTCACTGATATTTCTTATGGGCGGGTCACGCACCCTTCCGAGATCCTGACTGCGGGCGAGGAGATTTCCGTCCGTGTGCTCAAGTACGATGCCGCCAAACAAAGAGTCTCGCTGGGCATTAAACAGTTGGTCCCCGACCCATGGGAAGGTGTGACCGAGCGGTACTCGCCACAAATGCGGGTGGTAGGCCGGATTGTAACTGTTACCGACTACGGAGCCTTTGTAGAACTGGAACCGGGCATCGAAGGGCTGATACATATCAGTGAGATGACCTGGTCGCGTCGCATGAAGCACCCGTCGAAGGTTGTGAAGCCGAATGATTCGGTGGAGACGGTGGTGCTGGAAGTGAGCAAGACTGAACGCCGCATCTCGCTGGGGCTGAAGCAGCTGGAAGCAAATCCGTGGACGACGGTGGAACAGCGCTATTCGATCGGCTCTGTGGTGGAGGGCCGGGTCCGTAATATGACCGAATTTGGGGCCTTCCTGGAGATTGAAGAAGGGATTGATGGTCTGGTCCATGTTTCCGATCTCTCCTGGACAAAACGCCTGAAGCATCCGAATGAGATGTTGCGGAAGGGTTCGATGATCCAGGCGGTAATTCTGGCTATTGACGCCGTGAACAAGCGTCTGTCGCTGGGTGTCAAACAGCTGCAGCCGGACGCATGGGAAACCTGGTTTCAGGCGCACAACGTGAACGACGCGGTGCGAGGCAAGGTAGTGAGGCACACAGGCTTCGGTGCCTTCGTGGAATTAGCGGATGGGGTTGAGGGTTTGTGCCATTTCTCCGAAGTTCCGGGCTGGTCGGGCCGCAGGTCGGAGGCAGTTCCCTTCACGCCAGGGCAGGAACTGGAGTTCCGGATTGTTCGAATGAGCGAGGAAGAGCGGAAAATAGGCCTCAGCCTGCGAGCACATGCAGAAGCCGAAGAACGGAGCCGGCTGGACCAGTACCAGAAGCGTGCAGCCTCCGCAGCCTCAGAACTGGAAGATTTGCTGCCTAACCAAAGGTAGGATTTGCAAACGGAGGCGGTTTTCGGGATAATCTCCTTTACCCGTATTCGCTTCATTCCAGAGGGCAAAGCCGCTGGAGCGCGCCGTGCGGGGGCGGGATATAAACTGAGGAAGAAATGACGAAAGCTGAACTGATCGAAGAAGTCTCGCGAGTGGTTGAGATGACGCGCAAGGAGTCCGAAGTCATTGTCGAAGCAATCTTCGACAGCGTGGTCCGTTCCCTCCGCAATGGCGACAAAATTGAGGTCCGGGGCTTTGGGTCATTTCGCACCCGCCAGCGACAGTCCCGGGTGGGCCGCAACCCAAAAACAGGCACCCGTGTGGAAGTGCCGGCTAAGCGAATCCCCTATTTCAAACCGTCGAAGGAACTGAAGGATATAGTAAACTTGGGTTCCGGCCAGTTGTCCCCCGACGCCCCCAAGGCTTAGTCGACACGCCGATGGACCACATTTGGAGTCCGTGGCGCTACCGTTATCTTTCCGGGGCACGAAAGTCCGACGACTGTATTTTTTGTAGTATTGCGGCCGCATCAGAGGATCGTGAGAACCTTGTGATCTACCGCGGTGTCAGCAACTATGTCGTCCTGAACCGATTCCCTTACACTAGCGGGCACCTGATGGTGATTCCCTGCGAACACGCCTCGTCGCTGGCTGCCATTCCTGCCGAAACAGCCGCTGAGTTGATGACGCTGACGCGCACTGCGGAAAGTTGCCTGCGCGCGGTATACCGCCCGGATGGTATCAACCTTGGAATGAACCTTGGTGAGGCTGCTGGAGCCGGAGTAGCGGGCCACGTGCACATGCATGTACTGGCCCGCTGGTTTGGAGATTCGAACTTCATGACTACTATTGGAGAGACCCGGGTGGTCCCCGAGGAACTGGATGTGACGTGGACCAGACTTTCAGAAACCTTTCGGAACCATCCACGCTAAACTGGTAAGTTGCTTCATCAACTTACCGAACTTCTTGTAGCCTGGGGTCCTGCGGGCATTTTTCTCCTTTCAATTCTTGATTCCAGCGGTGTACCGGTGGCGGGCGTCTTTGACGCCATGCTGATCCTGATATCGGCGAAGAACCCGGCGGTGGCGTGGTTGTGTGCGGGGATGGCGGTAGTGGGTTCCATGGTCGGCAGCACAATCCTGTTCTCAGCCGCACGGAGTGGCAGCGGACGCTTTGCAAAACAGCCGGAACCGGGCACCCGGGCTGCGCGTTTTCGCAGTTGGTTTCGGAGGTACGGCCTGGTGACGGTTTTCATTCCGGCGCTAATGCCGATTCCTATGCCCCTGAAGCTGTTTGTAATCAGTGCGGGGGTGCTGGGAACTACTTTTCGCCAGTTCATTTCGGTGTTGCTGGCTGCCCGCATTCTGCGGTATTTCGGGGAGGCATGGCTGGGCGTTCAGTTGGGAATGCAATCCACTGACTTTCTGAAAGCCCATGTGGTGCATTTCAGCGTTGGGGCCCTGGTTCTTGCGGCCCTGCTCATCGGCTGGATCAAGTGGCGAGACGCGAATGTTCCGGCACCTGCCGGAACAAGCTAAAGAGCCTCACCGGATCTAATGCAACCGAATCAGGCAGTGATCGACGAATGGAGCGAAGCGGCTCCTTTCTGGGAGAAACACCGGACGCTCATTGGGCACATGTTCGCCCCGGTTACGGACGCGCTGGCCGCAGCTGCGGGGATCCGGAAGGGTGACAGGGTGCTGGACGTCGCGACGGGGCCCGGCGACCCAGCGTTCAGGCTGGTTTCTCTGGTTGGGAGCGAGGGATGGGTGGATGGCACCGATCCGGTCCCCGCCATGGTATCCGCTGCCCGCCGGGAGGCAAGTCGACTCGCGGTGCGCAACATCCGGTTCGAAATTGCTTCAGGGGATCAGCTTCCCTTCCCTTCCGCGACCTTCGACGCCACGGTGAGCCGCTTTGGGGTGATGTTCTTTCCGGAACCTGTGGCAGGAATTCGGGAAATGCTGCGGGTGGTTAAGTCTGGAGGCAAGGTAGCCCTGGCTGTCTGGCATCATTTGAAATTCAACCCGTTTTTCAGCGTGGTCGAGAGAGTCCTCGCTGAATATGTTGCGATGGCACCGTCGGAACCGGATTCCCCGAATTCGTTTCGCTTCGCAACTCCGGGCAAGCTGCGCGAGGTGTTGCTGGAAGCCGGAGTCAGGGCTCCGGTGGAGACGGTCTTGCGTTTCCAGATGATGGTACCTGTATCGTTGGCGGACTTCTGGACGCTGCGGTGTGAAATGTCTGACAAGCTAAGAGGACACTTGGCGACGCTCACAACCGAGCAGGTGCACGACGTGCGGCGGCGAACCCTCGAAGAGGTGCTCGCCTGGAAAACTGATACCGAATTCCGTTTTCCGACAGAGGTTCTGATTCTGAGCGGAACCAAGGATACGGGCGGAGATCCGCTCGGGTAACTAGCCGTCGGCCCTCCGTCGGGTTTCTGCCAGACCTACGCTCCGAATTGGCGAAGATGGTGGTCCAGATGTTTGTACATCAGAGTTGACCACTCTTCGGGTGTGAGGTCACCGAAGAAACTGTGGGGATGTTTCGTACAGCCACTCGGGCCGGCCGCGACGAAGCGGTTCAACAAGCCGCGGAGCCGGGCCCGTTCGCGCTCCAGGTCCCTTTGGTCTTCGATAACCAGGCCCTTGGCCGTGGGGGTATTCTTCTCAAGGGGGGCGTCACCCGCCACAGTTTTTCGCTTGACCGCCCAGCCCACCAGCCGCCCAATCAGCATCCGGGGTGGATTGACATCGCCGACGGCGAATTCCATGCCCCCGGAACAGTGAGCAAGCGCCTGTGCCAGGTTCATTTTCCCCCACTGCCGCTGGCTATCCGCGCGAAGGTTGGCGAGTCTGCCGTCAATATCGGCACCAACGCCTGAGTCGTAGAGATTCTTCATTGTTTCAGCTCCAGTATCATGGAAATCGCATCCTCATCCGGGCAGGAATAATACCCTTTGATCCGGCCCGTTCTACGGAAGCCGAATGCCTTATTCATAGCAATAATACCCCGGTTACCCGCACGGTGATTCGTGACAATCCGCCGATAGCTGTGCGATCTGGCCCAAGCGACTTGCCAGGCCTTCATCAGGAGCCCCAGACCTCGTCCCTGGCGGCGCGGCAGAATGCCTGTCGTGGCAATGTAGAGAGTTCCGGGCTCGCGCGTCGGCTCACCATAGCGATCAAAGCCGACATGGGGCTCAAACGCGGAACATCCGGTTTTCACCGCGTCAACCAGCATCCACCAGGCGTCCATTTCAGACCACATTTCGCGGGAGAAGGCATCTGCACCGAAAACCTTGCGGTCAAATATCATCAGACTACGCAGTTCTGAAGTTGTATCAGCCCTGCGAAATTCAACTTTCATTTGGTTCTTCCCTTCGGCAGGTCGACGAGGCCGGGAATTTGCGCGGTCTTGAGCGCCGGAACCGCGTCAGCCGGAATTTCGGGTGGTGACACAGAGACAATAGTGGGCCTTGGGGGGGGCACAAAAGCCTTCCGCACTATGGGTTCCCGCGGATGGTTCCAGGCGTCCAGCAATTCCGGCAGACCGGACAAGGCGACGTAGGCACCAAGGGAAAAAATAAGGATCAGGGCCAACAGGAAACCTTGAGTGTTTTTGCGCAAGCCTGGCTCCGGCTACTTTGGCAGGAATGACTTGACAGCGGGATAGGTTGCCCGTAGAAAAGCGAGGGCGGTCTTATTAGCGGCGGCGCGACCTTCGGCACCGTTGTGCACCGGAACCACGATACGTACCAGCGAAGTATCGCTGCGGTGGCGGCGAATAGAGTCAGCGATCAGGTAGAACTTAGCGGCGAATTCGTCGGCGATGACGCGGCCCTGCGACTGGTACCAGTAGAGAACCAGGCTTTCCGTGTCACCCCGGGAGACCACATAACGGTTGACGTGGATGGATTCGTTCCCAATGGGCACATCAATGCTGCCACTTTCGTTATCTACCGGCTGGAAACCAGCCCCCGGCAAACAATTCTTGGGGGAGTGCGGCGACTGGCCGTAGCGCTGTGTCTGGAAGTAGGCGATAAAGAGATTGGCCCCGGCACCGGAAGGATCTGTATACCAGCGGGTCAGGGTGTCATCGGCCTTCAGCACGTCCAACACTTCCGGTTCCACCACGCCTTCCTGGGCCAGCCGGAATTCACTCAGCTCACGGGGGAAAGCTATCAGAGGGGCTTTGAGGGGAGTGGCATCGCCATGGGACGCGGAGTAGAAGAGGACCGCCTGCAAGGCGAGAACTGCGACGAGGATTCCGAAAGCATTCTTCCTGAACATGATTTTCTAGGCCGCCTCTGGCTGCGCGTCAGGAGGTTGCGGCGCAGCCTTATTAGTGAACATCTTGTCCAACCTGACGAAGATCTGGTGGACGACCGCAAGAAGGGCGAAAGCAATCATAAATATCACCCAGCCCTGGGCTTCGTGAAAGAGCCCCTCGGCCAGTTCCGGCTTGAAATCGGCAATCACGCCGGTCATAGTGACACGTCCGGCATTGGCGGTGATGGCAATCGGAATAGTAGAGAGGAACAGGGCGACCCGGATCCAGACGCGCTTTTCGGCGAAGTAGCCGTAAACAAGCGAGAGGAAGGTGAGGGTCAGAAGCGAGCGAATACCGCTGCAGGCTTCCACGACATTGAGCCTTTGCTCCGCCAGTTCCAGAACATTACCCTCCCGGATGATGGGAATGCCAATCATGCTGATGGCGTTCTCAGCGACCTCACTGGCGATCAGTTGCAGCGGGAACGTGAGCTGGTTGTAGATGACAGCGGGGATCGGCACCATGAAGAACAGGAGGAACAGGGGAAAAGCGAAGATTCTGGTGATTTTGGTCCCGCCCAGAAGCAGGACCACGCCGATGATCGAGAACACTATGGCGGTGCGGGCCAGAAACAACTCGGCTCCCAGGGTAGCGATGTAAAGCTGGAAGCCACCCCAAACGACTACAACCAACCCCCAGAGATTCGTCTCGGCGGGGACCGACGCGAGCTGATCCCTTAACTGCCAGGCGATATAGGCGGCGATTGCAGGAACGAAAAAGCCGTGCCCCATATCCGGATCGTCATACCATTGCATGACAAGGGCTTTGACAACGGGCGCGTAGCAGATGAGGAGAAGTGCAGCCACGGTCGCCAGGATCTTCCAGGGCAGAGGCGGTGCCAAGGTACGGGACGGTGGGAGATCAGGAGTGGCCGTGGCCATAAGTATCTTGAGATTAGCATTTCGGCTGACTGGCAGGGGCCGGACAGGGGGAACCTGTGACTGGCAGGCCGTCAGGTACGACATGGTGAGGGGCGCGCAGCCCGATAAACGCTTACGGTTCGTGCCGTCGGCATTGGCGCAGACCTGCGGATTTAGCTGCCGGGGCAAGCAGTATCCGACGGTGCGCTCGGGGTCGGATCACTGGCACACCGGCTGTCAGACTTTGCCTTCCACCAGGCGCAGCAGTTCCGGTTCCAGGTAGTTGGGGATGATGTAGCCGGCCCCGGCGGCAATGAGCCAGCCGCGTTTTTTCATATCCACTTCCACGCATGCAGGTTCATCGGATGCGACACCGACGGTTTTTCCACCAAGAATCCGGGTGAGCTCAATTTCGGTGCGACCGTCGCCGAAAGTGAGGATACAGGCAGGCGATGTACCCTGGGCGACGATTACGTCCAGCAGTTCCTTCTTGTTCAGAATGCCCGGTGCCGAACCGTATATGCCCGCGAAATAGTGGTCGATCCCGAGCAGTCTTGCCTCGAAGCAAATATCAGAGTGATCGCTGCCGCTGGCCAGATAGAGGGGTAAACCGAGGCTGCGGAGGCATTCCAGGAACGCACGAGTCCCCGGAATCAGAAGATCGTCGGGTATGATTTCGCCTGCCCGGAGGGCATCGAGCCTGGCGGCGCGCAGACCCTCGATCCGAACGAGAAATTCGGCCTTGTATTCCACCCCGGACAAAGGGCTGCCGCCGAGGCTGGCGACGTGGGCGGCGAAGGCATTCATCTGTTCCACTGTGTCCCGGCCTGTGTAGTGGGCAACGTACTCTTCGGCTTCGGTACGAAGACGGACCGGATCCGGCCCGAGAGGAGCCAGGGTCTCCATCATCATGTCGAGCATGAGGGGCATCCAGCCCGCCCGGACCATACCGAGCGTGCCATCAAAGTCAAACACGACTGCTTTGGCAGCAGTTGAGGTGGGCGCTGTGATTCGTTCAATCAAGATGGTATTTTCCCACCGGCTAACTACTGGAGGTCTGGTGCCCATCATCTGGTACCCATCGAAGGACCGCAGGCAGACCGTTGGAGTATGCCAAACTGTCTGGATGTGAGGGGATTTACAAGGCGCGTTCTATTTGGTCAGGCACTTATTGGCCAGCATCTGTTGGGACAATTCCCGGCCTCGTCTGTGCCTGCCCCTTCCGTAACGACTCCGGTTCCCGGTGCAGCCTCGCCGCACCCCCCGGTCGCGCCGCCGGTGCCCGAAGACCCGTTGCGTCGGCTGCGCACCGGGCACCCCCGATTGTTGCTCCTCGATTCCGAACTGGATCATATTCGCCAGGCGGTCCGCGAAAACCCTGTCGCGCGAAAACTTCAGGCAGACTTGGAAAAGGAATGTGATCGACTGCTTTCCGTACCTCCGGTGGAGTACAAGATAACGGGGGGCCGGCTCCAGACGCAGACGCGGCGCGCGATTGATCGAATCACAACGCTTTCGCTCCTGTTCCGGCTGACCGGGCGAGATGCCTGGTTGCGACGAGCTGTCATGGAAATGAATGCGGCGTCTAACTTCCGTGACTGGAACCCGAGCCGATTTGTTGATACTGCGGAAATGACGCATGCGTTCGCGATCGGGTATGACTGGCTATACAACTCACTTTCCGACGACGAGCGGGGCTGGATTCGCGAGGCCCTTCTTGCCAAAGGCATCGATCAGGCCCTGCCGTTCTACCGGCAGCGAAGCTGGTGGACCCGGGACCGATTTCACTGGAATGTGGTCTGTAACAGTGCCATCGGTATGGCCGCTCTGGCAGTGGCGGATGAAGCCAGAGAGAAATCGGTGGAAGTTCTCTACGCAATGTCGGAATCGACACCGTACGGGCTGAATTCGTATGGCAGCGACGGAAGTTGGCCGGAAGGCCCGTTCTATGGGACCTACGCGACCCGATATGCCTGTCTGCTGCTGGCCTCTCTGGATACGGCGTTGGGAGGCGACATGGTGCCAGCCGGGATGCGGGGCATTGAGAAGAGCGGAAGGCTGCGGGCGTTCACGCTGGGGCCTGCCAACCGCCTCTTCAACTATGCGGATGCACCCGAGGAACCCATGGCTGCCCCGGAGATGTTCCTGCTGGCAAGGCGCTTCAATATTCCCGCTCTCGCCTGGAGCGAAACACGGTTACTGGACAAGATGAGAGCCGATCCCCTGCACCTGGCATGGTTCGAGCGCGAGTCGCGGGGGCCACAGAATTCGAACTGGCCCCTGGACGCCGTTTTCTCAACGGCTGGCCTTGCCACCTTTCGAAGTTCCTGGGATGAACCGACCGCGCTGTTCCTCGCCGTAAAAGGCGGCGACAACAAGTTGCCCCACGGGCATCTGGATTTAGGCAGTTTCGTTCTGGACGCCGGCGGCGTGCGCTGGGCTTCAGACCTGGGGCCAGACGAATACACGGTCACGAATCTGCCTCGCAACTCGTTCTTTCGTGTCAAAACAGAAGCCCACAACACGATAGTGGTGGAAGGTGAGAACCAGGAGCCGCGTGCTGAGGCCCGCATAGGACGCCTGGAGACGCTGCCGGATTTGAGTTTTGTGCAGGTGGAACTGGGCAAGACCAGTCCCAGATTGCGTCGTTGGACACGCCGGATTGGGGTGGCACAGCGGCAGGCGGTCGTAATGGAAGATTCGATTCGGAGCGATCAGCCGGTGGACGCCATCTGGGGCATGATGACCGATGCAGAAGTAGTGACGAACGGGTCAACTGCCACACTTCGGAAAAACGGCTGGACGCTGGCTGCGGAGATCCGCTCGCCGCGGCATGCGGTCTTCGATGTGACCACTGTTCGTGTTGCGGCACCACAGGCTCAGAACCGTGGCTTTCAGCGGCTGGTATTTTTGGCCAATCACGGCCAACTCCTGCTCCACGATGTCCTGCACCGTCGAGTCGATGGACAACATGACACTGTAGCCGTCGGTCCGCGGCACCTCGCGGGTGCGGAACTGCGCGAGCTCGCGATTGCGCCCGTCGC
>RGPS01000200.1 GCA_010084195.1 Terriglobia bacterium | reverse complement strand
ATTGAGGTGCGTGTTCTTGATGGCCGACAGATCCGCCTGCCGTGCCGGCGAGCCGCGCAGTCCGGAGAGGGTGCGGGCGGCGTTGCCGAAAGTGTAGGCGGGCGGTGCCGTGAACTGACTGGTGTCGAACCATTTCTGCACGGTGGGGCTGGGGAGCGCGGCGCTGACGCCGGTCCAGTTGGGGCGCTGGCCGCCGCCCTGCGAGAAGGTATTGTTGACAGCTGAGGTCATGCCGAGCGGCACGCCATCGTAAACGTTAACAATCACTCCCACTTCCCAGCCGGCAAGCACTTTGTTTGTCAGGCCGTGGCTCTTCCTGAACAGCGGGACTTCGTAGACGGTGTTGAAGACGAAGCGATTGGTCTGGTCCAGGGCGGAGACGGAGCGTTCGTGGCGCAGGTTCTGGAAGTTCTGGAAGGCACCGCCGTTCACGTTTTCGCCGCCAAAGGAATTGATGCTGTAATCCATCACTTTGGAGTACGTGTAGGCCGCCATCACGGTGAGGCCCTTGCCGTAACGTTTTTCGGCCTTGACGGTGAGGCTGTGATACACCGAACTCGCCCACGTGGCGTTCGCCGATGTGACGGTGTCGAACTGCGGGAACGGGCGGAGAAGCTGCGCGGCGCTGATGGTACGACCGGCGAGCGCTCCGGAAGCGATCTGACCAAAGAACGGATTGGTTACCTGGGTTCGCAGCGCCGCAGTCTGCGCCAGAGCCGATGCCGGGAGCTGGTTGAGCGTGATGCTTTGGGGGAGCTTCAGTCCGTGGCTGCCCATGTAGCCGACCTCAAACAGGGTAGTGAACGGCAGCTGACGCTGGATATTGAAGTTCCACTGTTCGCTGTAGGGAGAGACGTTCCCGCGATCCGTGAAGGCGATAGCCTGGCCGAGTAGGGTGGCTGAGCCTAAGCTGCTGCCGCTGGGCTGCAGAATGCCGCTGGGGTATGGATTGGTGAGCGTGTTGAGCGGCGTGAGCCCGTCCGGCGCGGCGCTGACCATGTTGGTCTGGCTCTGAAAGCCGGAAATGCCGAAGGCGGAGGGTCCGCTGCCAATGCCGGTGATAGAGGAGTAGAACAGTCCGCCGCCGCCGCGGATGATGGTCTTCGGAGTCAACTGCCACGCAAAACCGAGGCGGGGGGCGTAATTGTTGGGGTCGTATTTTGTGTTGCTGCGCGGAAGGCCGTTGACGCCGACGAAGGTGAGGGCACCGCGAAGGTTAAGTCCGGTATTGCTGAGCGGCGGGGTTGCGGCGTAGTCGAAGTTGGTCAGCTGGTTAAAGCGGTCGGTGCGCGGGGACTCCATCTCCCAGCGCAGACCGAGGTTGAGCGTCAGCCGCGAGTTGACGCGATACGTGTCCTGTACGAACGCGCCGTAGTACTTCGTCTGGTTGGCGACGCCGGGCGAAGGAAGCACGCTGCCACTGGCCGGATTGCCGAGCAGGAACGACGCCAGAGCGGCTCCGCCGGCAGCCGTGGCGGCAGTCGGATCCGGCCCCTGAGTGAAGGCCCTGTCGAAGACAAACCCCGGCGTATTGGCACCCGTCTGCAGGTTATTGAACTGGATGACGCGATACTCGGAGCCCGCCTTCAGCGTGTGCCTCGCCAGGGATTTGGTGACGTTGTACTGCGCGGCCCAGGCTGTGTTGCCGAGCCGAATCACGTCCGTGGCACCGAGCGTTCCGCCGGAGATCACGTTGGGAATCGACGCCGATACGCTGTAGCCCGAAATATTGAAAAACGGGAAGGCGCGGGGCACCAGTTGTGCCGCAAATGCGGACGGGAAGCCAAGCGTCGTGATGTCATACGGCTCGCTGAACGAGGGGCGGAAGTTGGACAGGCGCGTCATGGACAACCGACCGGTCATCAGCAGCGTTGCGTTGAAAACCTGCGAGTCTTCGATGACGGCGTTGCGGCGACCGAAGGTTTGACGTCCGGCGACGGGCGAGGCGGGGTTATTGCCGTATGCTGACGCGCGAGTCCAGGGAGAGTCGTCGGCGGAGTAGCGGGCGAAGAACCGGTTATTCTGCGTGAAGTAGTGGTCTACGCGATAGCTGACGGTGTCCTTGGAAATGTGGCTGCCGTCAGTGCGTGCGTAATTGTTGACGCCGGTGATGGCATTGCCCGCCGTATTGGGAGTCGGGAAGAAGGCGGAGGCCTTTTGCGAGACCGGATTGATGCGGTTGGCGGGAATGACGTTGCCGGGGAACGGGGTGCGGATGGAGCCGGCCCCGTTTGGATTGGCCCGCGTAGTCAGCGGGTCGTAGATGGTGACCACGGCACCCGAAGCCACCCGCGTATTGTTGAAATCGCCGGCGAGTTCCTGCGGGCGGGGCATACTTCCAAGGAAAGTGATGCCCTGCACGAAGCGGACACTTTCGATACTGACAAAGAAGAAGGTCTTGTTGTGCCCGTCGTAGATTTTGGGGATCGTGACAGGGCCGCCGAGGGTGCCGCCGAACTGGTTGTACTTGAAGGGTGGCGGTTTCTGGCCTGTCTGATTGGCAAAGAAGTCGTTGGCGTTCAGTTTGTTGTTGCGGAGGAATTCGTAGAGGCTGAAGTGGTACTGATTGGAACCGGACTTCGACACCACATTGAAGACGCCACCCGAGGCGCGGCCGAATTCGGCGGAGAAGCTGTTCGTTTCCACCTTAAACTCCTGCACCGCGTCGGGGTTCATGTTAATCACAGGCTGATTTTGGGAGGCGGCGGAGTTGGGCGCGCCGTCGAGCAGAAAGTCGTTGGCGTTGGGCCGCTGGCCGTTGATGGCGTACGCGACAGTGCTGATCTGGTCAACCACGATATTGTTGACGCCAACCGAGGGACGGACGCCGGGGACGAGCGCCGCCAGTGCGTAGGTGTTCCGGCCCAACAGCGGGAGGTCAGTGACCTGTTTACTTTGGATCACTTGTCCGAGCGTGCCAGACTCACTTTCAAGGACAACACTTTGGGCCTCCACGGTGACGGTGTCATTAACCTGACCGACCTGCAGCGTCAGGTCGAGTTTGGCAACCTGCTGCACCTCAAGTTGCAGGCCGGACTGCCTGAGGGTCTGGAAGCCGTCTTTGGTCGCCCGGACTTCATACGCGCCGGGGCGGAGCGCGGGCAGGACGTAGAGTCCGGCATCCGTACTTTCGGCGGATGTCTCGATGTTGGTGGCCAGGGCGCGGACCGTGACTTTGGCCCCGGGGATCAGCCCACCGGATGGGTCGAGGACCCGTCCGCTGACCGATGCGGTCTGGGCAAACACACCCGTTGCGGCAAGCAACAGGATGGGGAAGATGGTGTTCAGCTGTCTCAGAATTAGTACCTCCTTCGAGATTGATAGATTCTATCAGGAGCGCCCGAGCCTGCCGCGAGTCCGCCGTTCAGGGATATCTTATGCGCACAGCGGCCATTCTCGCCATTCTCGTCGTATTCCAGTATTCCAGGGCTCTCTGGCTTTTTCGCAGCGGGCCGCGCACAGCCAGAGTAATTGATACCAAAACCGGCAAGTACGTGGAGAACGAAGTGGTGACGCATCACATGGAACTCACCGCAGCGACCACATAGTTTTCGCTCGCGCCGCTGCCTCGCCTCAATGTGTGAGCGAATACACGAGGTAATTCAGGCCGTAGCGGTAGGCGAGCGTCGTCATGTGTTCGGGGTATTCGGGGGCGTCGGCGTACTCCCAGGCGTCGCCGATGTCGGTGTTGTAGTTGACGGAGACGATGAGGTGCCCCTTCTCGTCCGTCATCGCGCGCCAGGCGGGAGCGGTGCCGAGCGGTTGCTGGACGACAACGCCACCGCCCGGGCTGATCCGCAGGTGGCGCGTGCCGGGAATAAAAGACCGGTCCTTATCCGTGATGTCGTAGAGGGAGTGCATGACCGCGTCCCCTTCGAGGATGTCGGTGATGGGCTTGTTGGGGAAGACGCGGTTCATCGTCCAGGTAAAGACCTGCCACTGTTCCGGGTCAGGACCCCACATGTCGTCCACCATCAGGAAGCCGCCGCGCAGCAGGTACTCCCGTAAGCGGGCCACTTCCACGTCGGAGAGGCCCCACCAGCCGGTTTGGGTGGCGTAGAGCCAGGGGTAGTCGAAGATCCGGTCGTCGGTGAGGCGCAAGTGTTTGGGCTCGCCGACTTCCATGCGGGTGAGCCGCTGAACGCCCTGGGAGAAGTGCTCGTCGGAGTCCGGCCAGTCCACCAGCCACCAGCCCCGGCCCTGGCCATTGCGGGAGCCGAAGCCGTAGCCCCTGCTGAAGCGGGGCATATCGGAGTATTCGAGGCGGATGAAGTGGAATTCACCCTTTGGTTGAAAGACGGGTTTAGGACCTTCGCCGTGACCCTGGAATTGCGGTCCGCCGCGTCCAAAACCGCCGCCGAAACGCTGGGCCACAGCCGAGGCTGCTGCAAGGAGCAGCAGCGCGGCGGACAAGCGGAATCGCGAGGTCCAGTACGGCACGTTGGTTCCATGATGGCAGATAACGCCCGAAAACGTCGTGGAAACAGGTCCGGACATGCTATGTTCGTCTATTCGTTTGGAATCCATGCGCATCACTGCAAAATCCCCCTGCCGCGTCGACCTGGCCGGGGCTACCCTCGACATCTGGCCTCTGTACCTCTTTCATACCTCTCCGGTGACCGTGAATTTTGCGGTGGACCGGTATACCTCCTGCACGCTGGAGACGCGCGATGACTCGCGCATCGTGCTTAGTTCTCGCGACCTGAAACTGGAGGAGTCTTTCGAGTCTCTGGCAGCGATGCGTGAAGCGAAGAAATCCAGGCTTCGTTTGCTGGTGCTGCTGGTGGATTTTTTCGCTCCGGAAACGGGTATCACGCTGGAATCGGAATCGCAAGCCCCGGCAGGCGCAGGCATTTCAGGTTCATCCTCGCTGATGATCACCGTGGCGGCGGCGCTCAATAAGCTTACCGGGCGAGGCTACAAGCTCGAGAAACTGCGCGAGATTGTGCAGAATATTGAAGCGCAGGTGATTCGGGTGCCGACGGGGGCGCAGGATTACTACCCGGCAATGTACGGTGGTGTGTCGGCAATTGAACTCTCGCCTGCGGGCATCGTGCGTCATGCGCTGCCGGTTTCTGCTGAAGAGCTGAACGCCCGCTTTGTCCTTTCCTACACTGGTGTGCCGCGGAACTCAGGCATCAATAACTGGGAAGTGATGAAGGCGCATATCGACGGCGACAAAGCTGTCCACCGCAATTTCGATCGCATTGCTTCTATTGCCTGTGCCATGCGCGCGGCGCTCGAACGCCACGACTGGTCGGAAGCCGGACGCCTGATGCGCGAAGACTGGGCCAGTCGGCGCAAGAATATCCCGACTATCTCGACACCTCTGATTGACGAGATGATTCAGGTGACTCGGCGGGCGGGCACTACAGGGGCGAAGGTTTGCGGGGCCGGCGGTGGTGGCTGCGTCGTGTTCCTGGTGGAGCCGGGCGCGAAAGAACGGGTTGCGAAGGCGATTGCCGAAACCGGGGCTCAGGTCCTGAATGCCAAAGTGGCGCAGCAGGGTTTGAAGGTGCGCTAGAGTGCCCGAGCCAGCCAGGAAGCCACGCGATCCGCTGCGCCCGATCCTCGGCGTGGGCACCTGTGCCCTGCTGTACTGGGTGGTTCTGAACATAGTGGTGCCGATGGGCCGTTTTTTTGGCGGCGAGATGGTGGCGATTACGGTACCGCCCCTTGTAGCTGCTGCGGTTTCGGGGGCGCTGGCGATGGCGATATTTGAATCGCGGGGCTTTGGGGATCTGGGGATTGCGTGGCGCGAAGGCACCGGACCGAATTTTCTCACCGGTTGTGCTCTGGGCGCAGCGTCGGCGGCGCTGGTGATTCTCCCAGCTGTAGGCCTGGGTCTGGCTCACTACGAAGTCCTGAAAAATCCCGATATTGGCTGGAGAGCGGGTTTATTTATGCCCGTTCTTCTGTTTTGTGGAGCAGCGGGTGAGGAGATCGCCTTCCGCGGCTTTGTCCAGCAGTACCTGATGCGGGGGTACGGAGCCTGGTCGGGCATTTTGGGGGCCGGGGCACTTTTTGGTGCCGCGCACTACTTTAATCCGGCGGCGAGCGCACTGGGGCTGCTCAATACCGCGCTGTTTGGGATCATTTTCGGGGCTTCGGTGCTGCGCTCCCGTGATATCTGGCTTGCCACCGGCATGCATTTCGGCTGGAATGTTGTATTACCGTTCCTCGGGGTGGAGCTGAGTGGTCTTACAATTAGAGTTACGGAGTACAGGCTGGTATGGAAAGCCGGAAACATCTGGAGTGGTGGCGATTACGGTCCCGAAGCGAGCGTGCTCACTTCGGCGGTGCTGGTGTTGCTGGCCCTGGCGGTGTGGAAGGTGCCGGTCCGCAGGGGCTGGGCTTACCTGTTAGACGGCGAGGAACTGCTTCCCTATGTCTCCTCGCCGCAGTAACCGCAGTCGCGCTGTCAGGCGGCGTGATTCCCAAAAAAGACAAACTCACGGATGACGAGCGCATTGAGATTCTCCGGAATCTGACGGCGGAGTATGCGAAGGCGAAGACGTACTTACCGCGGTCGAAGAGCCCACTTGAGTTTGATGCGAATGGTACGTGGGATCAGGCCCACTGGCAAATGCTGACGAACGCTGGTGGCCCCGGTATTGCGGCGCGTGAGGGTGACCAGCTCAAGATCACCCACGTTGCGTTTGAAGGCGATAAGCTGGTGTTGGAAATCAATGGCGGCCTGAAGAGCGGGACACGCTTTCGCGACCGGCTGGAGGTGGGCGTGGGTAACAGCACGCGCCCAGTCTCTTCCGGTTCGGGCGTTGCCACTCTGGGCACCAACCTTGCCATCAACTTCCACAAGCCGATGGAGAATTTGACGGCGGCGGATGTGAAGAAGATCCTGGCACCGCTGATGACGTTCGACCTGCGTACGGTTTCCCGGCTTTACGTGGAGACGTTGCCGCCGGAAATGCAGAAGGCGATTGCGGACAAGCGCGCGCTGGAAGGCATGGATCGGGAGCAGGTGAAACTGGCGCTCGGGAATCCGGTTACCAAGTACCGCGAAACCAAGGAAGGGATCGATCTGGAGGACTGGATTTTCGGGCGGGCACCAGGCAAGATCACCTTTGTTACGTTTCAGGGTGCGAAGGTTGTGAAGGTGAAAGAGCAGTACGCCGGGTTGGGGAGTGAGACGGCCCCCACGAGGATCATTGTACCGTGATCAGGCCAGCAACTCCCGGACCACATTTCCTGCGACATCGGTGAGCCGCATGTCGCGACCGCTGTAGCGGTAGGTCATACGTTTGTGGTCCATGCCGAGAAGGTGCAGCATGGTGGCGTGGAGGTCGTGGACGTGCACCTTGTTTTCCACGGCGAAATAGCCGAAATCATCGGTGGCACCGTGGACGATGCCGGGTTTTACGCCACCGCCGGCCATCCACATGGTGAAGCCGAACGGGTTGTGGTCGCGGCCTACGTTGGTCATGTTGCCGTTGTCGGGCAACTGCGCGCAGGGTGTCCGGCCAAATTCGCCTCCCCATACGACGAGAGTCTGGTCCAGCATCCCGCGTGCCTTTAGATCCTTGAGGAGCCCGGCGATGGGCTTATCGGTCGATTGTGCGTTGATGCGGTGGCCATTTGCCAGGTTGCTGTGCTGGTCCCAGCGGTCGAGGCCGGGTCTGGCGGGCGTGAGCAGTTCCACGAACCGGACACCACGCTCTACCAGGCGGCGTGCCAGCAGGCACTCTTTGCCGAACTCTTCCGTCATCTTGTCGTTCAGGCCGTAGAGGTCTTTGGTGGCTTCTGACTCCTTCGAAAGATCCAGCAATTCGGGCACTGCGGACTGCATGCGGAAGGCGAGCTCATAGTTGCGGATGGTGGCGTCGATTTCGCTGACCTCACCGAAGCGGGCGACCGCGCCCTTGTTTAGCTTCGCCAGCAGGCCCAGTTTTTGCTGCTGGGCGGCAACCTCCGCAGCAGGCGGCGTCAGATCGGCGATGGGGTGTTCGCCCTTGCGGAAGACTGTCCCCTGGTAGCTGGCAGGCAGGAAGCCGCTGGAGAAACAATCGAGGCCTCCAGGCGGGATGAGGCCGCTTTCCAGCACGATGAAGCCGGGCAGGTTCTCGCTCTCGGAACCCAGGCCGTAGTTGATCCAGGAACCCATACTGGGGCGTCCCTGGAAGCCGGAGCCGGAGTGCATGAAGTAGTTGGCGGCGGTGTGTTCGGAATGGTCGGCCACCATGGACCGGATGATGGCCAGATCATCCACACAGCCGGCCACGTGAGGGAAGAGTTCGCTGACGGTGGCCCCGCTTTGGCCGTATTGTTTGAAGTCGTAGGGAGAGCCGAAGACCTGATCGCTGATGTTGAAGACGGTGGTTGGCGGCTTGAAAGGGAGCTTCTTGCCGTGGTCGAGACGGAGGCGGGGCTTGGGGTCGAACGTGTCCATCTGAGAGGGGCCACCGTCCATAAACAGGAAGATGACGGCTTTGGCTTTGGCGGGGTGATGTGTGCCGTTCTTCGTGGCGGCCTCGGCCATCATCTGCATCAGCGCCAAACCTCCGAAGCCGTTGGCTGCCCTGCACAGGAATTGCCGTCTATTCGACATAAATGAACTCCGGGGAATTGATCAGTACGTGGGCCAGCCCCACCAGCGTGCCACCGTCTTTGAGGAACGTGGTGGCTTCCTGCAACTCTGCCGTTTGCGGGGGGCGGCCAAAAGCCTGTCGGTACATGAGTGGGATGCGGTCGGCTTCCGGTGTCGCCGAGAGTCGGTCGGCCCAGCGTGCCGCCTGCTGCAGGACGAACTCGTTGTTCATGAGCATCAGGGCCTGGGAGGGTACGGTGGAGCGGTTGCGCACCCCGATAGTCGAGATCGGCAGCGGGTAATCAAAGGCGAGGAAGAGAGGCGTGAGGAAATTGCGGCGGACTTCCACGTAAATACTGCGGCGGCCCGCGCCATCCAGCGGTCCCGACTTCGGCTTGCCTCGTCCGTTCTGGTATTCGCTGATGTGCGGCACCACGCTGGGACCGTATAGCGTCTTATCAAGCGCTCCGGAGATCGTCAGGATGGCATCGCGGATCGGTTCGGCTTCGAGCCGCCGGACCGGGTAATGGTGCAGCAGGTCATTGCGGGGATCGGCCTTCGCGGCGGCGGGATCGTCTTTGCTGCTCATTCGATAGGCGGCAGAGAGGACCATTTCTCGCTGCAGGGCTTTCGTGCTCCAGCCTCCGGCGATGAACTTCGCGGCCAGGGTGTCGAGCAGGTCGCGGTTGGCGGCGCGCTCGCCCATCACGCCGAAGTTGTCGGCGGTTCGAACCAGGCCATCGCCAAAGTGGTGTTCCCAGAGTCGGTTGACGTAGACGCGAGCCAGCAGCGGTGCGGCCTCGCCGGTCATCCAGTTCGCCAGTTCCAGGCGTCCACTTCCGGTGATGGCGGGTTGTGTGCCGTCCTTCGAAATGACCTGGAGAAAGTGGCGGGGCACGTCCTCGCCCAGGTTCTGGTGGCTGCCGCGGATGTGGAGTTTCGTGTTACCGGGCGCTTCATCCCAGGCCACCATGCCGAAGGTTGATGCGGGGAT
>RGPS01000199.1 GCA_010084195.1 Terriglobia bacterium | reverse complement strand
GAGTCCGTATCGCGGGTGCAATCTCTGCTGGGAAAGGCGATCCGGCGCGATACGTTAAGCCTTTCGGCGGCCTACTTCTTCTCGATGCTGGCGGTGTATCTGGTGTTCAACTGGTTCCCTGCCCTGCTGGCATCGGAGGGCCTGGGGCTGGTGGCAACAAGTAATGGCCTGACGGCATACAATTTCGGGGGCGTGCTGGGAGCGATACTTTTCGCGGTGGTGATCGGGCGGATTGGGTCGAGAGGGCCGTTGATGGGAGCCGCACTGGGAGGGGCCGCGACCGCGGTGGCACTCAACTTTATCCCTATTTCGAACCAGGGGGACCAGAGTGCATTTCTGGCAGTGACGGCAGCGCATGGCTTCTTCGTGAACGCGCTGCAAACGTCTTTATTTGCGGTGGGGGCGCACGTGTATCCGACGAAGGTGCGGGCAACCGGGGTGGCGTTTTCGCTGGGGCTGGGGCGATTTGGCGCAATTCTGAGCGCCTTCGTGGGGGCGGCGTTTGTGCAGGCAGGGCGCCTGGCATACCTCGAAGCCATCGGGGGAGCGTTGTTGGTGGCGTTCGTGGCTCTGATGATGCTGCGGAACCATATTCCCGCCGGGTTAAACCAGGTGCGGAAAGCGTAGATGTACACAGCATGTTCGGCTTTTCTGGAGGCGTTGGTGGAGGCAGGCGTGAGCCATGTTTTCGTCAACTGGGGAAGTGACCCTCCGTCGCTGATTGAGGCAATTGCCGAAGCCCGGGCGAAGGGTGTGGTGATGCCTCGTGTGATTACGTGCCCGAATGAGATGGCGGCTTTGAGCGCGGCGCACGGGTTTTATCAGGCGAGTGGCGTGGCGCAGGCGGTGATTGTCCATGTGGAGTGCGGGACGCAGTCTCTGGGCGGCGCAGTGCACAATGCCGCTAAGGGTCGGATTCCGGTCCTGATCTTTGCGGGGGCGTCGCCATTTACGCAGGAAGGCGAATTGCCGGGGAGCCGGAATGAGTTCATCCAGTGGATTCAGGACGTGCACGACCAGCGAGGGCTGGTTCGTGGGTACATGCGGTATGACTACGAACTGAGGAAGGGGGCGGAATATCCGGCAGATTGTGCACCGGGCGTTGCAGTTTGCCAACAGTGAGCCGAAGGGGCCGGTTTACCTGATGGGCGCTCGTGAGGTGATGGAGGAGGAGATTCCGCAGGCTGCGGTGGACCCGACGCAGTATCGGGCGATTGAACCGGCGGCCTTGCCTGCGAGTGGAGTGGTTTCGGTTGCAGCGGTGTTGGCGGCGGCTGCGAGGCCGCTGGTGGTGACTTCGTATTCGGGACGGAGTGGTGCCGCGTTTTCGGCTTTGACGGAATTCTGCCGGAAGCATGGGGTGGGGGTTCTGGAGTCGGTGCCGACTTACCTGAACTTCCCGCACACGGACGAGTTGTATCAGGGGAATCAGTGGAATCAGCCGGTGCAGAATGAGGCTTTGGCTTCGGCAGATCTGGTGCTTGTGATCGATAGTGATGTGCCGTGGATTCCGGCGGTGAGTCGCCCGGCGGTGGGGGCCACGATTTTTCAGATTGATGCAGATCCGCTGAAAGAACAGATGCCCCTTTTCCATGTGGCGGCTACGAGGGTGTTTCGGGCGGATGCGGCTACGGCGTTGGCGCAACTGGTGGATTTGCCCGCTGACGAGGCCAGAGTGGAGGAGCGGCGAAGTCACTGGGCTGCCCTTCACCGGGCGCGGCTGGTTCGCCTGGAGGCTCTGGAAACGGAACCGGCAGGGGAGATTTCGCCGGAGTATCTGGTGGCTCGGGTACGCGAGATGGCAGGTGAAGATATTCTGTTCCTGAACGAGGGCATCTCGAACTATCACACGGTTTTCAATCATTTGCGGCTGGCGGAGGCGGGGTCCATCTTTGCTTCCGGAGGGGGTTCGCTGGGCTGGAATGGCGGGGCAGCTTTTGGGGTGAAGCTGGCGGGCCCGGATAAGACGGTGATCGCGCTTACCGGGGATGGGTCTTATATGTTCAGCGCGCCGTCTTCGGTGCACTGGATGGCGCGGCAGTACGGGGCTCCGTTCCTGCAGATCATTTTCAATAACCGGGGGTGGAAGTCACCGAAGTTGTCGGCGCTGGCGGTGCATCCGTCGGGGTATGCCAGTCGGGCTGAGAGTCTGGATATGGCGTTTGATCCGCCGCCGGACTACGCGGGGATTGCGGTTGCCGCGGGCGGGGCGCTGGGGCTAACGGTGAAAGAACCGGGAGAGTTGGACAACGCACTGCGGGCTGCTTTGCGTGCGGTTCGGGAGGAAGGTCGGGCGGCCGTTCTGGACGTTTGGGTGGCGAAATTATGAAGCATCTGATTGCGAAGTCTGGCGATATTGCCGAAGGTGGCCGCATTGTGCGGGATGTGGCGGCGACCACGGTTGGCGTTTTTCGCGTTGCGGGGCAACTGTACGCGTATGAAAACACGTGTCCGCATCAGGGGGGGCCGGTTTGCCAGGGGTTGCTGATTCCCCGGGTGGAAGAAAAGCTGAATGCAGCGAGGGGGGCGGAGGGGTTTCGGTTCGATGAGACGGACCCTCGGCTGGTGTGTCCCTGGCATGGCTTTGAGTTCAGTTTGACGACCGGGTGTCATCCGGGGAGTGCGGAGATCCGGCTGACGGCTTTCGAAGTGACGGAGGAAGGGGGGATGGTCTATGTCGGAGTTTGAGTTCTCCAGTGGAGACTATCGGGAACCGCAGATCACCATTCACTCCGATACGCGGGAAATTCTGGCCAACGCGCGACGCGATATCGACCGCTACAAGCTGCACGACTACTTCATTGTGGACGCGGATTCGCACCATGTTGAGCTGGATTCGTGGTCGGAAATTCTGGAGTACATCGAAGACCCGGTGTTGCGGCGGAGCGGGAAGTCGATGGCGGAGATCTGGCCCAATGCGAAGAACCTGGCACTGAGTAATCACCCGCCGGGGTTGACGATGCAGGATGTGGGCGGGCGGATCCCGCATCAGGCGCAGTTGGCGGAGAGGGTGGAGTCGGTGGCGGGTGAACCCCGGGATCTGACTCTGGTGCGGCGCGCGATGGAGTCGATGGGGATCGCGATGCAGATCGTCTTCCCGCAACCGATGCTGGAGATTGGCCTGCATCCCAACCCGGATATTGAGAACCAGCTGATTTGGGCTTACAACCGATGGTTCACGGAGCGTATTTTGGCGCAGGAACCCAGGGTGAAATCCATGCTGGCGCTGCCTTTTAATAGTCCGGAAGGCTGTTTAAAGACGATTCGGGAGTTTGGCGAGAAGCCTGGGGTAGTTGGTTTTCTGATCACCAGTCAGCGGCAGGCACCGTTATTTAAGAACGAATACATGCCGGTTTATCGGGAACTGGAAGAGCGTGGCCTGCCGTTTGGCTTCCACGCAGGGCCGGATTACTCGGTGGGCAAGCAGATGAACCGGTTCTTGTCGGTTCATGCGATGTCGTTCGTGACGTGCAATATGGTCCACCTGACGAACTGGATTATCAATGGGTTGCCGGAGCGGTTTCCGAAGCTGAAGACGGTGTGGATTGAAAGTGGACTGGCGTGGCTGCCGTTCATGATGCAGAGGCTGGACCATGAATACCTGATGCGGCAGTCGGAGGCACCTTTGCTGAAGCGACTGCCGAGCGAGTATATGCAGGAGATGTTCTACACGTCGCAGCCGATGGAGGCGACCAACATGAAGCTGCTGGAATCGACGATGGAGGCGATTCATGCGGAGACACAGTTGCTGTATGCGTCGGACTGGCCGCATTGGGATTTTGACGTACCGGGCAAGATTGCCGGGTTGCCGTTTTTGAGTGAAACGGCGAAGCGGAATATTTTGGGGGAAAACGCGCGGAGAGTGTTCCGACTGTAGCGGCACTCGGCGTGCAGGGTAATGTGCATGAAACTTGCCATTACCGCACTTCCGTTGTTTGCGACGCTGTTTTTAGCATCGGTGGCGGAGGCGCAAACCCTCACGCGCGACGGCTCGGCCTTGTACGTTTCGTACTGTGCTTCCTGCCACGGAATGACGGGCAAGGGCGACGGCCCGGTGGCAATTGCCCTGAAGACGACACCACCCGACCTGACCCGAATCTCAGCACGGAATAACGGAAAGTTCCCGCTGGAGCGGATCGCGAAAGTGATCGCTGGCGACGGCAGTGCTGCCCGGGCGCACGGGACCCGAGACATGCCGGTCTGGGGGCCGTTCTTCTCCCGCGTGGAAAATGACCAGGATGTGGGCCCGGTCCGGGTGGATAACCTGGCAAGATATTTGCGGCAGCTTCAGACGAAGTGAAGCCAGAGGACCGAGCGGCCAGGGAGGCCAAACCCTGGAGCGGTGATGAGCATCCCCCGGTCGACCGTCCATATCTCGTCCCGCCCGCCTCCGCCGCGCTGAAGAAGTGAATGGCGTCGGCCGAGCGGATGTGCAGACCTTGGGGCGCGGCCAGAATGATGGCCGAAGTCCGGCGTAGAAGTTGCTCAGTGACGGGGATGAAATCCCGGAATCGGTGACTCACGTGGCTGAGAAAGTCTGCGGCAGTATGACGAGGGCGGAGGTACGGATTGGGAGGTGCGGGGCAACAAGTGCTCCTACAAGTGCCGATCAGCAACGGTCCCGTCTCTGCGTGAGGAGGCGGTCCACGTTGCTGATGGTCACTGGCATGGCCATGCACGATTCTGCCAGAATGGACGCCCTTGATTCGCGCATTTCCGCCAGGATACAGCTCCTGTTGGCGTCCGATATCTGGGGACGGCGGGTGAGCGACTGTAGTTGTGCAACAGGTTCGCTGCGGCGTTCGATCACGATAATGCTGCCAGCCTCCGCCTCACGAACGAGTTCGGAAGTATGGATGTGGAGTTCGCGAATTGAGGTGGAACGCATTGCCACATTGTAGTAACGGTCAGGCTTGTGGCGAATCACAAAACCCGCGGGGCAAATTCAGCAGGCGGCTGAGGTTCAGACTATTGTCGGCACGTCCGGACCAGGGTGCAAATGGGAGGCCAACTGCGACCGCAGTTCAGGAATGCGGAAAGAAGCCTCGTTCCAGACTTCATCGATATCAACACCGATATAACCGTGGATGAGCACGTCACGCATGCCGCAAATCGCCTTCCAGCTTAGGCGGGAAATCTGCTGCGGGTATCAGCGAAAACCCGCTTCGCGGCCTCGCCGATCACTTCCAGATTGCGAGTTACAGCGTCCTGCAACTCTTCGGCTTGCATAAAAGCCTCGTGCCCGCGTTCCACGCAGCGGGTAACCCGATCACAACGCTCCAGCATGTGATGAAGGTAGAGAACGTCGTCCTTCACAGGGGCGTCGCTTCGCGGAGGATCTTTTCCCGGACGTACCAATGTAGGGCCATGTCGGTGCCGATGTGGACCTTCATGCCGAGGAGCGATTGCAGGTCATCAACCAGTTCTGCGTGATCCATGAGGCTGCGGCCAGGGTCCCACGCCACCAGCAAGTCGAGATCGCTGTCGGCATGGGCTTCGCCACGAGCTACGGAACCGAAGACGCGGAGGTTGTGGGCACCATGAAGGTCGGCGAGCCGAAGTATCTCGGCTCGCCGGTCCTTACGTAATGAATCCAGTGTGACCACAGTCTCCATTTTTCGACAGTTCAAGCCGCCAAACTAGACGATGGCGCAGGGGTTCGACAGCTCGCCGATTTCGGGGACGCTGATGCGGACGATGTCGCCGGCTGCGAGCGCCACTTCTTCGGTGACGATGATGCCGGTTCCGGTGCAGAGAACGGAGCCTGCGGGGACCGGGTTCGAGCGGATCAGGAATTCCACGATCTGCTCGATCTTGCGGTGGAGCTTGCCGGTTGAGGTTTCGCCGGAGAAGCGGATTTCCGTGCCACGGAGAATCTGGCAGGTGATCTGAAGGTTGTACGGATCGGTGATCTCGTCCGCTGTCACCATAACGGGACCGAGCGAACAGCAGGCCGTGTAGACCTTGGATTGCGGCAGGTAAAGAGCGTTTTCGCGCTCAATGTCCCAGGCAGAAACGTCGTTGGCGAGGGTGTAGCCGACGATCTTGCCCTTTTTGCCGAGAACCACGGCGAGTTCCGGTTCCGGGGCAGTGAACTTCGAATCGGAACGGATGCCGATGTTCTGGTTCGGGCCTACGCAAACGCGCGCGGTGCCCTTGAAGAAGATTTCGGGGCGCTCCTCGCGGTAGACATAGGCATACATGCCTTCGCGGGTGGTGTTGTCGAGAGCTACGGTTTCACCATCGCGGAACGCGGCTGAGGTCTCGTAGGTACAGCCCGACGCCCAGACTTCCACGGGATGAATCGGGATGATGGGGGTGGCTTCCACGGCGTGACGGCTGGCGAGACGGGAGGCCAGTTCGGGAAGCGGAATGGATTCTGCTTCGGCACGGTTGATGAGGTCGCACATGGTGTGCGCGGGAATGGGGCGGACGCCTGAGGCGTCGAAAATGGCGGCAATTACGGCGCCGTCCTGCCGGATCTGTCCAAGTCGCATGTTGTTTTAAGGTCGCTTCTTTTGTTTTTCGCGGATTCTGTATTCGCGCTGGTATATTATTTCAGTAAAATGTAACCGATTTTGTGGGGCAGGATGAGATCCTGCGCGCCGACTGGCAAGCAGCGCAAGTGGCGGGTTGCCAACCCGCAGCAGGTTACCACCCTGCCCCACAAAGCTGCGCTAGTACTTCATGTAAACGGTCTTGAAATCGCTATAGAAATCGAGCGCGGCCGGGCCCTGTTCTTTGGGACCGAAGCTCGAATCCTTGGTGCCGCCGAACGGCAACTGGTATTCCACACCGGCGGAGGGCAGGTTTATGGTGAGGAGGCCCGCCTCGGCCTTGTAGATGTAGTCCATGGCGCGGGACAGGTTGGTGGTCTGGATGGAGGAGGACAGGCCGAAGGGGATGTCGTTGGCGATGCGCATGCAATCGTCGAAATCCTTAGCGCGGATGACGGCGAGGACCGGCCCAAAGATTTCTTCCTGCGCGATGCGGTGGTGGGGCTGCACATCACCGAAGATGGTGGGTTCCACGAAGTAGCCCTTGTCGTAGTCGCCGCCGGTGAGATGGTTGCCGCCACAGACGGGCGCGCCGGATTCTTCGGTGCCGATGGCAATGTACTTGAGAACGGTGTTGAGTTGGCCCTGATCCACGCAGGGTCCAATGTCGATGCCGGGCTTCATGCCATCACCGACGGTGAGCTTCTTCGTGCGCTCAATGAGGGCGGCCATGAAGGCATCGTAAATGCCGTCTTCCACGACGGCGCGGCTGGTGGCGGTGCACTTCTGGCCGGTGGAGAAGAACGCCGCGTTGGCGACGTTTTCGACGGCCGATTTGAGGTCCGCATCGGCGAGGACGATGGTGGGGTTCTTGCCGCCCATTTCGAGCTGGATACGGATGCGGCGCTTGCTGGCCTGTTCGTGGAGCGAGTTGCCCACATCATTGGAGCCGGTGAAGGAAATGGCCTTGACCTCGGGAGCATTCACGAGAGCATTGCCGATTTCCCCGCCGGAACCGGCGATGAAGTTGACGACACCTTTCGGGATGCCGGCTTCATGCAGAGCTTCCACGATGCGCCAGGCGCAAAGGGGCGAAACGGAGGCGGGCTTGACGATGATGGTGTTGCCACAGATGAGCGCCGGGGCCATCTTCCAGGCCGGGATGGCGATGGGGAAGTTCCAGGGCGTGACGAGACCAATGACGCCGATCGGCTTGCGGATGGCGAAGACGTGGACGCGTTCGCGTTCAGAAGGGACCATGACGCCATCGAGGCGCGACCCTTCGCCGCCGAAGTAGCGGAAGATGTTGATGGCACGACGCACTTCACCCTTGGCTTCGGGGAGCGTCTTGCCTTCTTCGCGCGTCATTTCCGCGCTGATCATGTCGAATTTCTTTTCGAGGATCTCGGCGGTCTTATAGAGGATGTTGCCGCGGGCAGGCGCGGGCATACCTGCCCAGCCCGGCAGAGCCGCTTCAGCAGCCTTGGCGGCGGCTTCCACATCGGCGGCCGAGCCCTTGGCGAACAGGCCGACGATTTCGTCGGTGTTGGCCGGGTTGCGGTTTTCGAAAGTGCGGGTGACGGGGACCCATTCGCCGTTGATGTAGTTGGCAAACGTTGGAATCGTGTTCTCGGGTGTGCTCATGGAAGTTTGTTGAAGTGCCTTCAGGTTCTTAGAATTGGACTTTCGGGGCGTTTCTTGCGCCGGGATCGGTCTTGAAATATGCGTCTTCGCGCTGGAAGCCGGAGAGAGAGCCGACGAGGCTGGCCGGGAACATGGCCAGCTGGGTGTTGTAATTTTGTACGGCCTCGTTATACCGACGACGGACCTGGAGAATTCGATTTTCGGTACCTTCGAGGGAAAACTGCAACTGGCGGAAGTTCTCGTTGGCCTTCAGATTGGGGTAGTTTTCCACCACGACCATGAGACGACCGAGAGCCCCGGCAATCTGGCTGTTGGCTTCGATCTTATCCTGAGGAGTCCTTGCGCCGGCCATGGCAGCGCGCGCCTGGGCCAGAGATTCGAAGATCTGGGTCTCTTCTTTCGCGTAGCCTTTGACGGTTTCGACGAGATTGGGAATGAGGTCGGCCCGACGTTGGAGGTCGGCATCCACCTGGCCCCACTCGGCGGCAATGGCTTCTTTAGACACGGCGAGCTGGTTTCGCGTCCCGACAAACTGGCAACCGGCGAGTACAAGTGCCAAGCCCGCCGCGACGGCAACAATCAAACCTGTTTTCATAACCCGGTCTCCTTTTCGCCTTCGTGTGAGGTGGCGAGGGCATCGACCGCCCCAATCACCTTTTCGATTTCCTTCATATATTTTGCCAGAAGGGCGGAGGGATCAAAAGCAGGCCCGTTCCCCGTTTCTTCGCGCAGGTCCAAAAGTGTCAGGAACGGCGCCGGATCCAGCCCCAGAATCTGCCCGGCGCGATGGACAACTTCGCGCTTCTTCGCCGGGGCCTCGCCACACTTCAAAATCAACGCGTGCCGGACCAGCACGCAAAATGTCGCTACCGAATCGACCAGCAGGCGGCGCAGGACATCTGTATCCGAAAGTATACCGGAGGCCTTCTGCCGCAGGCGGAGGAGTTTGGCCCTTAAATCGTGCTCCACCTGGGCGCGATAGAAGTAGTCCGAGATCTGCATACCGACGGTTACGTCTTCGCCAAACAAGACGCGATGGTGTTCGCGGATGTCGTGAAATTCGATGGGGAAACAATCGGTGGAGTTCAAAACTTCTTCGGAACTCAGCAGGAGCGGCGAAGGATTACCTTTTTCGCGCCACCAACGGACCACGGGCTCTGAGGCGCCCAGTTGCTTTGGAGTGATCTCCGCGAGGACACACAGGATATTGAAATCAGAGAACTTTCGTTGGTAGTCACCGGTGGCAGCGGACCCGTAGAGGATAACGGATACGAGGTCGGGGCCGAAGGCAGCACGCAGCTTGTCGACCAGTTCGGTGAGCGTCTTGTCGGGAGCTGTTTCGGTAACTGGCACGCCAATGGTCATTCTATCGTTTCCCCTCGCATGGTTACCAATCGGA
>RGPS01000198.1 GCA_010084195.1 Terriglobia bacterium | reverse complement strand
AACAGGTCAGCTTCAAAGGGTCACTTCTATCGAGTTAAGAAGGGGACATTTCTATCGAGGTACAACAGCCCCCCCCAGGGAGATGTGTCTGTGGGCAACGGTTTTAGCGAGCGAGATTTTGGCGGACAAATTTCGCCTGGGCGCTATCGGGGCCCAATGTTTTCTCATAGATAGCGAGAGCCTGGCGAAGCAGGCCGTCGCCCGCAGCCGTCTGGCCGGCTTCTTTTGAGACCATGCCGAGATTTGCAATATCGGCGGCGGTTTCTGAACTTTCCATACCGTGGAGCGAGGCGTCGATCAAAAGTGCGCGACGGTAGAGTTGCCCGGCACCGGGGAGATCGCGCTTGTTCCAGAGGATGTCGGCCAGGTTGGTACAGGTCATGGAAAGCTCGGCGCTTTCAGGTCCGAACTTCTCTTCAGCAAGTTTGAGGGCTGCTCGTTCCAGCTTTTCGGCTTCGTCGAAACGCCGGGCACCTTCAATCAGGTTGCCGAGGGTATTCATGATGGCAACGGTCAGGCGGAAATCGGGCTTCGCAAGCTTTTCCTGGATATTGAGGGCGCGGCGAAGCAGGGGCTCTGCAGAAGGGTCGTCCTCCCGTTCCCGCAAAGACAAAGCCAACTCGTGGAGGATGACAGCGACTCGGCGGTCGCCAGGTCCAACAGCTTTTTCCTCTGCCGCGAGAGCCCGGCGGTAGTGAAGTTCGGAATTAGGCCGGTCGAGGCGGCCCAGGGAAGTCAGGGCGCGGGCGGCCACGCTGAGGTCTTTGCCTTCGGCCGCAGCCCGGAAGAAAGAGAGAGCGTCCTCGAGTTTGCCGTTAGCCTCCAGCAGCTTCGCCAGATTCTCCCGGCTGAGGTCGAGCTGGGGGTCCGAATTTCGTTCGTCGATTGCCACGGCGCGACGCAGGGGCGCTTCCGCCGAATCGGCGCTGCCGTTCTGCATCAGGAAGAGGCCCAGATCCGAGGCCGCGCGGGCTACCTTCGGGGCGTTGGGGCCAAGTTCGCGCTCCCTCGCCTCGAAAGCCCTCTGGTAGACAGGGGCAAGCGTTGCAGGGCTGGCGGGCACGACAAAGCCTTCCGGCAGCGTCACGGCCACAGGAGATGCCTTCAGGGCCTTCACGGCTCGTCGCGTGGGTGCCAGCTTTGGACCGGGTTGTTCGTAGATGCCGATCCAGTGGTTCACGAAGCTCAGATTCTTGCTGGTGGACACGGATGGCATGTGGCAGGTAACGCATCCCTTTTGCGGGGCAGCCGCCAGATTGGTCTTGTGCGTGACCCTGGGGTGGCAACTGGCGCATTTGGCATCGTAGTAAGCAGTGCCTTTCCGGATGGGTTCGTGCGGATCGTGGCAGGTCAGACAGGACATGGGCTGCTTACTGGTGCCCGGGCTGTTGCGAAAGCAGGCAGCGCGATGGAGATACGACGGTTGGTGGCGCAGATTCCAGGGGTTTCCCCAGTCGGTGTCGTCATCAAGAGAACTAGCCTGGCGATGGCAGGCACCGCAAAGTTCATTGAGTTCGTTGGGGTTCAGCGTCTTCGGGTTCTGGATACTCCCCAACCCTCCACCCGCATTGACGTGAGCCGAGCCGGGACCGTGGCAGGCCTCGCAGCGGATGCCTAATTCGTTGGGTTGGATTTTGTAGCCGGCGGCCAGCGAGACAGGCCCCGTGGAGTGGCAGCGGAAGCAGCGAAGGGCTGTACCGACAGGATCAAAGGTTCTGTAGACGATGTCTGTAGGGGTATCGTGCCCGGGGGTAAGCCCCAGCAGTTTGGTGGAAGCGTAGAAGCTGAGGCCGTGTTCCACCACCGCCTGGTCACTGGTTTGCGAGACCCAGGTGGTCGCCTTTTGGCCGGCCCCGAAGGCCCATTGGCCCCGTGCGCCGGGTTCAGCCTTTTTCAAAGCTTTGGCGTGGGCGGATTTCGCCTGGGCATCAAACTTGTCGGTATGGCAGGGCTGGCAGGCCTGGCTGCCGACGAACTGCGCCTGGGCGGAGACAACACCGAGAACTGCGGTCAGGAGAAGGCGCGGTTTCATTTGGCTTTCTGCAGACGTTGGAATTCCTTCAGCTCCGCGTCAGCAAGCGCCGCATTGCCGCGCTGCCGGTAGAGATTCGCTAAGCCGAAGTGTGCCTGAGCGGCGAGCGGCCCGGTCTTGTCCAGGGTGAGAAGTTCCTGCCACGCTTTTTCGGCAGCCTTGGGGTCGTCATCGAGCCCGGCGGCTTTTCCCAGAAGATACAGCGTATCGGGGACGCCAGGTGCAACGTTGTCAGCGTGTGCCAGAGCGCGCCGGGCATCTTTGATCTTACCCTGCTGCAGGCGCGCATTACCCAGACGGAAGGCAGCCTCACCGTCGCCTGGCTGGAGTTCCGACTCCATGCGGAACTGCTCCTCGGCCAGGTCCCACTTGCCCGCTGAGACGTAGAGTTCCGCAAGTTCCAGACGAATCCCGGGCGTGGTGGGACGCTGCCGTATGGCTTCTACAAACTCCTTCTCGGCCCCCACCGCGTTGTGCATAACGGCGTAGGTCTCGGCCAGAATCTGGTGAGCCCGGGCAGAATCGGGCTGGAGAGTCTTCAGTTCCCCGAAAGTGTCTCTGGACAGCAGGCCGGCAGCGCGACCGAGGTAGTAGAGCAGGTCCGGATCACCGGGTCGTTTTTTGAGCGCCGCCTGGAAGTTGCCGATGGCATCGGCATACCTTCCGGCCTTGAGCTGAGCCACGCCCAGGGCGTCGACGGCCTGAATCTTCTCCAGATGCGGAATGGCCTCTGTAGCGTAGCCCGCCGCGAGCAGTGAATACCCCAGCATCTGGTGCGCGCCAATCAACTCCGGATTCAGTTCCAGGGCCTTTTTCAGAGGTGCTATGGCACCGTTGAAATCACCGCCCTGCATGATGGCCTGACCCAGGTTAACGTGGGCGGCAGCCAGGTCCGGCATGAGTTCCGCCACTTTGCGAAACTCCGTGATTGCTTCTCCCTGCTTGCCTTGCTTTTGAAGTTCCAGGCCTGCTTCGGCGTGTTTCAGCGCCTCGGGTGTGAGGTTCTGGAACGCCAGCATAAGAAAGATAATGATGCTGTGCATGACGCTAGCGAGCCTCCGGTTCAGTCACGGTGAGGATCTGGTTAGCTGCCACGGCGGTCAGCTTCTGCTTCGTTCCCGACGGCCAAAGAATTTCAATATCGGTCGTCGTCTCCGTCCCCAAACCCAGATGAACCCTGGGGTCATTAGCGGACACATAGCTGCCTGCGGTAGTGGCGATTTCGTGCCGCTTACCCGCCGTGATGATGGCACCCTGACCGTCCCGATTTCCGCGGGTGCCACGCAGTTTCAGGGTCAGCCAGTGCCCGGAGGCCTTCCGGTTGTGGAAAATCTGCGGCTTGCCACCCAGCACTGTCATCACCACGTCCATCCATCCATCATTGTCCAGATCCCCGAATGCCGCGCCCCTTCCGGCCGACGCGACCGTCGTCCCGGGGTCCCCACGCTCAAACCTCCCGGCATGGTTGAGGGCGAGCAGCGGAGGTTCCAGGTAATGCAGGGACGCATCCAGCCCCTCCACGTTATCCATAACATGGCTTTGCGCAGCGAATAAATCCTTCCAGCCATCGTTGTCAAAGTCCACGAAGCCGACACCCCAGCCGGAGTTGAGATTCGTGAGTGCGGTCACCCCGGTCTGCATGGACCGGTAGGAAAACAGGCCATGGCCGTCATTGCGATACAGGGCGTAGTTTTGCCGGGCGAGGTCCGTGATGATGATGTCGGGATCTCCGTCGTTGTCGAAGTCCCGGAAATCCACCCCCATGCCGGAGATACGCTTGCCGTCGTCAGTGAGCGCGATGCCCGCTTCAAGGCCTCGCTCGGTGAACCCCTTCCCTCCATCGTTGTGGAAGAGGAACTGTTCCATGCCGTCGTTAGCCACCACGATGTCGGGAAAACCGTCCGCATCGTAGTCGGCGAAGGCTACGCCGAGAGCCCTGCCCTTTTTGGCGGCAATACCGGTCTTTTGGGTGACATCTTCAAAGGCACCGTTGCCCAGATTGCGGAACAGGGCGCTCGCCACGGCGGGGAATTCGGAGGGAGAACAGTAGAACCGGGGTGACGTGCCACAACTCTTGCTGTGTTTGAAGTCCCACTCCATGTAACGGGTGACATACAGATCCAGCCTGCCGTCATTGTCGTAGTCGAAAAAACCGGCAGAGACAGACCACCCCGGGCTGGCCACACCGGCTTTGGCAGTAACGTCGCTGAAGGTGCCATTACCGCTGTTGCGATACAACACGTTTCGGCCGTAACTGGTGACGTAGAGGTCAGTGAAGCCGTCGTTATCGTAATCCGCAGTGGCTACTCCCATGCCGTAGTTGCCGTCGCCCGCCGAAGAGAGCCCGGCGGCGAAGGTTACATCGGTATAGCTGCCGTCTTTATTTTGACGATAGAGGCGATTCCAGTAGCGCTCCGACGCTCGGGCAAACGTGGGCAACGCCTGCGTGGCCGAAATCTGGCCGCTGTTGACGAAGAAGATATCCAGCAGCCCGTCGTTGTTGTAGTCGAACAAAGCTACCCCGCCCCCCATCGCTTCAATCAGATACTTCTGCGGGGTGGGCGAGTTTTCGTGACGGAACGCGATGTCGGCAGGGGTCGCAACTTCGAACACGGCAGCCACTGCGCCGCCACCCAGCAGGGCGAATATGGCAGCGCAGACACGAGCTTTCGGCATAGGATCGCTATTCACGGCCAGCATACAACAGGACGCCGCTAAACTCTAGGTTTGCCCCTCACGCTCGATACTGACCTGACATACCTGAAAGGCGTGGGACCAGCCCGCGCGGCGATGCTGCGTGGCAAGCAACTGGAAACCATTGAGGATCTCCTCAATTACTTCCCCTTTCGCTATGAGGACCGAAGCAACACCAAGCCCATCAAACAGCTGTCGCCGGGTGAACTGGCGACCGTGGTCTGTGAGGTCAAGTCTGCCAAATTGAGCGGCATGAGGAAGAGAGCCCTGGGCCTGTTCGAGGCAGAGTTCACCGACGGCTCCGGAGCCGTCCTGCTCGCCAAGTGGTTCCACGGGGCCTATCTGGCGGACCGCCTCACCCCTGGTACACGGGTTGCGCTGTTTGGCAAGATCGAATTCGACAGCTACCGCGGGGAATTGCAGATGATGCACCCCGAAACGGAGATGCTCACCGGCGACGAGGACGAAAGCGAAGCGGCCCTCCACACGGGCCGGATTGTGCCTGTCTATGAAGCGGCAGGCAAGGTCAACTCCCGGGTGATTCGAGCTATGGTGCACCGGGTCCTGGAAGACATGCCGACGCTGGAAGACCATCTGCCCGACAGCATCGTCCGGCATCTGCGCTTCCCCACCCGTACGGAGGCAATCCGCAATGCGCATTTCCCTCCCCCAGGGACTCCCGTAAAGATCCTGAATGACTTTCGCTCCCAGGCTCAGTTTCGGCTGATTTTCGAAGAGTTCTTCTGGCTGGAGTGCGGCCTGGAGATCAAGCGGCGCAAAGCCCGAAGCATGCCGGGTATCACTTTTCAGCTCACTGATCGCGTCCGCGAACAAATCAAGCGCCTCCTGCCCTTCAAACCTACGGGTGCCCAAAAGCGTGTGCTTAAGGAAATCGCCGATGACATGGCGCATCCCAGCCCCATGCACCGCCTGCTGCAGGGCGACGTTGGTAGCGGCAAGACCATAGTTGCGGCTGAGGCCGCGGTCATCGCGCTGGAGAACGGCTATCAGGTTGCGATGCTCGCGCCGACTGAAATTTTGGCAGCCCAGCACTACTACTCGCTGCGACCGCTTCTGCGGAGGTTGGGTTATGAGCTGGTCCTGCTGACGGGGTCTTTGAGCGCCAAAGAGAAGCAGAAGATTAAGGAAATGCTGGTGGTCGGGATGATCCCGTTCGCGATCGGCACGCACGCGTTGATCGAGAAAGATGTTGAATTCCGCAATCTGGGACTCGTCATCATTGATGAGCAACACCGGTTTGGCGTGATGCAACGCTTTGGCCTGGCGCAGAAAGCAGCCGCCCCCGATGTCCTGGTCATGACAGCTACGCCGATCCCGCGAACCCTGGCGATGACGATTTATGGAGATCTGGATGTCTCGGTGATCGACGAAATGCCCCCCGGCCGGAAGAAGATCATCACGAAACACTACACGGGCGATCAGGTGGAACTGGCCTTTAGTCAGGTGAAACGAGAAATCGACGGGGGAGCTCAGGCCTACGTGGTTTACCCGGTGATCGAGGAATCTGAAACGCAAGCCATGAAGGCAGCTACGGCCATGCACCAACATCTGGCCGCGGACGTCTTTCCCGATGTTGAGGTGGGCCTGCTCCATGGCAAATTGAGTTCGGCTGACAAAGAAGCTGCCATGGACTTGTTCAAGACGGGGCGGACCAAGATACTGGTGTCCACGACTGTGATTGAAGTGGGCGTGGACGTGCCCAACGCGACTGTGATGGTGATCGAACAGGCGGAGCGATTCGGTCTTTCCCAACTCCATCAGCTACGCGGTCGGGTTGGTCGTGGCGGGGCGCAGAGTTATTGCCTGTTGGTTACAGAGAAACTCGGGGATACGGGAAAAGAACGTA
The DNA here is from genome assembly GCA_010084195.1 of Terriglobia bacterium. GTDB lineage: Bacteria > Acidobacteriota > Terriglobia > Bryobacterales > Bryobacteraceae > BOG-234. The sequence goes on along the minus strand of RGPS01000198.1, from coordinate 3,008 downwards.
TTCGAACCATGGTTGATACTCAGGATGGCTTCGAAATTGCCGAAATGGATCTGAAGCTGCGGGGCCCTGGAGAGTTTTTCGGCACGAAGCAATCCGGCCTGCCTTCTCTGCGGATCGCCAACATCCTGCGTGACCCCGATATTCTGGGCGCGGCCAAAGATGAGGCCCGTGCGTTTGTGGAAAACCCGCCCTCCGCAGCCGATTTCGCCAAAGCGATTGAGTACATAAAAGGACACTGGCAGCGTCGGTACGCGCTGGTGCAGGTGGGTTAACGCGTGAGAGTTATTGCAGGAGAGTTCCGTTCCAGGAGATTATTGTCGCTACCCGGGCTGGAAACCAGACCGACCCCTGACCGGCTGCGGGAAACACTGTTTTCAATTCTGCTGAATCAGATTGAAGGCTCCGTGTTTGTGGATGCTTATGCCGGGACCGGTGCCGTCGGAATCGAAGCTCTCAGCCGCGGCGCCCGGCACGTTGTGTTCATTGAGAGCAATCGACAGGCCGTGGAAGTCATTCGGCAAAATCTGGAATCATTGAAGGCAACCGGCCGCGCCCGCGTGGTGAAGGGTTTTGCAGCGGCCTGCAAGAAGGACATGGAAGGCGCAGACATCGTATTCGCGGACCCTCCTTACACGAAGGAACGCGAATACGAAGTCTTTCTGGAGGCATTGAGTGAGGTCACCCCACCTCTCTCCATAATCCAGCATTCAGTCAGATTCAACCTTGGGGAACACTACGGCCCCATCTCAAGAACACGGGTTCTGAAGCAAGGTGAAAATGCCTTGAGTTTCTATTCCGTCAACGATCAGTCAACCCGAGCTGAGCTTCCGGAGTCATCCGCCGACTAGGAAGCTGGTTCTGTCGCTACCTTCTTTTTGCGACCGCGCTTCTTTGCCGGTGCCGGTGCCGGTGCCGACGCAACCGCCTTCACCGGGCCCCGTTCCTGCGCGGCCTGCAGCCAGGCTGGTGGGCGTCCGCGGCGCTTTCCACCGGCGGCGAGCCTTTCCATACTAAGAATAGCTTCGCCTAATTGAGCATGCTCTCTGCGTAGTTCATCAAGTATTTTGTTTACGTCCATTTATCTTCTCCCTGGGCTTTACTGTTTCACTATCAGAACAGAAGTGAACTTCCACGCCCTGTTTTGTTAGTCCAGTCCACTCAGCCACACACTACACTCAAAGTCGACATTCTGTTCCGTGAACAGGACAACAAGCTCTGAAGCATATCACCTTCACCATTGAAGATACTACAAAATGAGGGAAATGGCATAAGGATTACCATGCATACATGGGCCAGCCCGGCGCGCCATGGACTGCAACGAGGGTGGAAACACGCGCAGCGAATCAGCCCCCCGCAAACGCCCGCAACCACGCATGAAGGGAGCTGAACGGACGCCTGTATCTAAATGATTCCAAGAGCTTTAAATCGTACTAAGACCGGGCCGCCGAGCCCTCCGGAAACGAACGGCTGGGTCGGCGAACAGCACGCCACCGAGACCCCTTCTTTGGTCGGGGCAGCGGCCAAACATGTTGAGCAAAATTTATCGTCTGGGAAACGCTCCGGGGAAGCCCCCGGGGGACTGACCATTCCCGGGCGTTATGCCCTTCGTTATTCCGGGAACGGAACCGGGCTGCCCAAAACCAGGCTGACCCTGACCTTGTTGTCCAGGTTGGGGGGCGATTCCACCCTGAGCACCACCACCCCGCATGGCATCTTTCGACATGTCGTACACAAATTCCCATTCGTGGTACGAGCTCCGCTCCCCGTAGAGTTTGATGCCTTCACGCTCGGCTTTGCTGGCAACTCCGGCAATTCCGCCACCAATCACCTGACCACCCGACGACGCCTGGATGGGCGTACCGAAAGCCCCGCCCTGACCAGGTTGCCCAAATGCGCCACCCTGATTCTGCTGACCAAAGGCCCCGCCCTGCTGGGTGTCGAGGCCATTCAAACCGCCGGGTCTGGGCGTAGTAAGAATCTGGTTGATCAGATTCGCGGCTCCGTTCGGGGGGGGCCCTGGCACGCCGTTCGCCTGGTTCTGGAAACCGGAGGGAATCCCGTTCGCAACCTGCCCAAAGCCGTACTGGCCCGTTGAATTTTGCACTCCGACGCCATTGGGCATTTGGCCACCCTGGGGGGGGATTTGCCCCTGACCAGGCTGACCGTTTGTCCCCGTCGCGGGCTGACCGTTTGTCCCCGTCGCGGGCTGACCGTTCGGTGTAGCAGCCACAATCCTCCCGTCGGGGAGAACCATCACCGGGCCATTGATCGGAGTCTGGCCGCTTTGCGGTAAGCCGCCGCCAGCCCCGCCCGAGGGCGTATTGAAAGGATCACTTTGAGCGTTAGGCCCATCACTCGGACGCCGCCTGGTTGCCAGATTGACGCCCTCACCCACAGCGGGCCCCCCTCCGCCACCAATCTGCTGCAACTCTGTAATAAAGGTCTGCGGCGCATTCTGGTCTTTTTTCGGTTTGTGAACCAGCGAGTCGGTAAAGACGCCGCCAGGGCCAACGTGGATCAGCCGCCACTCGCTCTTGCCGGTCATCGGGTCAGTGTATTGCTTCCTCAGGAAACGAACGCTCTGGGTATTTTCGAGGGCGGCAATGTCAGCGGGGAACCGGTTGAACTTCCGCACATATAGCTGAACGGCGCGAGTATACTGCTCACCGCGATCAATCAGAAGCTGCTCTTTATCCCGCTGCGCCTCAAAGGCGACCCGCGGAATCTCCATGTAGAGCATCACCGCAAGCGAGGCCGCCATGGCACATACCAGCAGCAGCGCGTAACCACGCTCGCGATGGCGCGGGCGTGTCATCCGGCGTTACTTTCCTGAAGCTGCAGAGTCTGACTGGTCTTGAAATCGGTATCTTCAATCACGATGGAGGCCTGATTGATCTTCACGATCCGGTAGTGCTTCTTCAGCACATCGTTCTCCCCTCCAATCAAAATATCTTCTCCGTCGAGCAGGAATGCTGCTTTTCTTCCGTCCGAGCGAGTGATCTTATAGC
>RGPS01000197.1 GCA_010084195.1 Terriglobia bacterium | reverse complement strand
CCGTCCCCGCCTGAGGCTCCGGACTCCCCGTGGCTTCACTGGGTGAACGAAGACGTGGCATACATCATTAAGGGCGACGAACGGTCCCGCTATCTCGCATTGAAGACCGAGCAGGAGCGCGAACAGTTTATCGGGCAGTTCTGGGAACGCCGTGATCCGACCCCGGGCACGGCTGCCAACGAAACGAAAGAAGAGCACTACCGGCGGATCGCCAACGCCAACCAGAAGTACCGTGCCGCTTCCGGAACGCCTGGCTGGAGAACCGACCGTGGCAGGATCTACATCAGTTTCGGCCCTCCCGACGAGTTGGAATCGCACCCGGTTGTGGGTAGCACGCCCGCTTACGACGCCTGGAGGTACCGGATGATTCCGGGGGTAGGAAAAGACGTGATCATGGAGTTTGTGGACAGCTCAGGCGCGGGTGATTACCGGATGTCGTTGGACCCGAACGGGAAAAAGAAATAGTTATTGACAGGCGGGCGGACAAACATGCATTCTAAATGCATATTATGTCTACCAGCAACGCAACTCTCTTTGAACAATTGGGCGGCCAGGCAGCCGTCGAAGCAGCCGTGGATAACTTCTACCGGAAAGTCTTGGTCGATGAACGCGTGGCCCACTTCTTTGACGATGTGGATATGGACCGGCAGCGGGGCAAGCAGAAGGCCTTCCTGACGATGGCTTTTGGGGGGCCGCACAACTATTCGGGCAAGGACATGCGGACGGGTCATGCGCGTCTGGTAGCGATGGGCCTGAACGACTCCCATTTTGATGCCATCGTGGAACTGCTCGGTGGGACGCTGAAGGAAATGGGCGTTGCGGATGAGCTGATCGGGCAGGTTGCTGCCATTGCGGAATCGACCCGCGCCGACGTTCTCGGGAAGTAATGCCGTCTGTCACATGGGCAGGCCGTTCGCACCAACTCGCTGCAGGCGAGACGGTGCTGGACGGCCTGCTTCGGAACGGGATTGAGATTGCGCATGCGTGCAAAGCGGGCAGTTGTGGCTCATGCATGCTGCGGGCGGTTGCCGGGGAGATTGCCGCGCGAGCCCAGGTCGGCCTGAAGGATTCGTGGAAAACTCGGGGGTACTTCCTTTCCTGCATGTGCGTTCCGGAGGCCAGTCTGGAGCTTGCCGAAGTTGGCGCGGAAGCGCGAATTCCGGCGCAAATCACGGCCGTCGACCACCTGAGCGACGACGTGCTGCGGATTCGCCTGCTGCCGGAAAGAGCGTTCGAGTTTCGAGCAGGGCAATATCTGACGCTGATTCGGGATAGTGGGCTGGCCCGGAGTTACTCGCTTGCGAGCCTGCCGAATGAACGGGAACTGGAACTACACGTCCGCCTGATTCCCCATGGCAGGATGAGCACCTGGCTCAATCAGCCAGAGACTATCGGCTCGAATGTGCAACTACAGGGGCCTTCCGGAGAGTGCTTTTACGTTCCAGGCCGCGAAGAGCAGCCTCTGCTGCTGGCAGGTGCCGGCACAGGCCTGGCCCCGCTGTGGGGGATTGTGCACGACGCCCTGCAACAGGGTCACACCGGCCCCATTCACCTGTTTCACGGGGCCTTGCGCCCGGGCGGACTTTACCTTCGGGAACAGCTGGAGGCGCTCGCGGCCTCCAGGTCGCATTTCAGCTATACGCCAACGGTTCTCAACGGCCCGGAAGAAGGTCGAATTTCCGTTGGGGCCATCGACAGCATTATTGGCACAACCTACCCCAAACTCGTCGGGTGGAGAGGGTTTGTTTGCGGCGACCCAACGCTGGTGCGATCTTTAAAGAGAAAGCTGTTTCTGGCCGGCATTGCCATGGGAGATATTTACTCAGACGCCTTCCTGCCGTCGGTCTAAGAACAGCAACATCGACAGATGCAACTGAGTCTCCATGCCGACTACGCGCTGCGCGTGCTTCTCTATGCGGGTTCTAACCCGAAAACTACGGTAACTACCCAGCAGATCAGCACGCGGCGAGGTAGGGTACGTACGAGTGACGCAGGGTCGGGCCGGGGGCCTGATGCTGGCAAAGGCCCCGGAGGAGATTCGGCTGGGCCAGGTGGTTCGGGACGCCGAACCGAATCTCCGTTTGGTGGAGTGCTTTGACCGGGCGACCAATACGTGTCCGATTATTGATAGTTGTGGCTTGAAGGGTCCCTTGCGAAAGGCGTTAGAGGCCTTTCTGGCGGAACTGGATAAGTACACGCTGGCAGATCTGCTGGCCGGGCCGCGAGGGGCGCAGATGGCTTCAGCGCTGGTGCAGCTGGGCGGCGCGCAGAAGTAATCGAAGTACCCGCACGCCGCCTCCGGCACCTGGGCGTCCGATGCAGGGAGGAACAATACCCAGGCACTTCACCGTGGCGCTTGCGATCTCCGCCTAAGTACCCCAAGCCCGAGCGCCGCTAGTCCGAATAGTCCCCTTGTACCATCCGCCTGCGACCACCAGAACCTTGCCGTTCGGCAGCAGGGTCGCGGTATGGTACGCACGCTTTTCCAACATCGGGCCTGTTGCAGTCCAAAGGCCTGTGGCCGGGTCGAACAACTCTGCGGAGGCCAGGTATGAATCCGGGGCGGCGCCAATAGTAGAAATGCCCCCGGTCACCAAAAGCTTTCCGCCTGACAGAAGGGTCGTGCTGTGAAACCAGCGAGGCGTTGCCATATCGCCGACACGGGTCCAGTCAGCCTGGGCGGCTTGTGGCACCGCGAGCAGGGAACTGAGGCCTGAAACGGTGAAAACAGTACCTGCTGTGCACCTGAACTGCATGGTGCCTCCGGGATTGATGAGGCGTACCGGAGGTCTCGTGCCATGAGGCACATGGTTCCGGCTAGCCCTTCAACAGCACAAACAGGAATTCGGGCTGGATTGGATCATGGGAGGCAAAGATATTTCTCGTTCAGTTTCACTTCGCCCACGGGGCGGTCTCCGCGGGCTTGCCCCAGGCCCGATAGAAACTTATGCGGCAACCCGTTGCCAGCGGCCCTGGCCGGTCGATCCCCGGCATCGAGGCGGGCTGTAATCCGGCTCGCCGATGTCCGGTCAGTTGTAAAAAAATCTACTTTTTTTCTTACAACTGAGTGAGCACAAACGCTACGATCATCTTGACAGGTTGGCTTTGTCCTGTACTTCCTGGCAGCGTTCCAACAGCCGACGAAATGTATCCGCTTCGTCTTCGGGCAGAAGACGGTCCTCAATCATCTGCGCATAATCAGTTTGAAGGATCCGGAGCGCTTCACCGCTCGGAATCAGTTGCAGTTGGCCAGCGACGGCGGAGGCATAGTTGATGATCGCGCCATCAACACCTTTCTCCTGGAAGAAGACCGATTTGTGCCGAGCCACCGCCAGTCCAACTTCCGGGTCTCGGACCGCGGCGTCAACAAAGCCGGCTGCGTCGAGACGTGTGATGTCGTGCCAATGACGGGAAAAGCGATTGCCGCCTCGGAACGCGCCTTGCGCGCAGTACACATGCATCGCAGGGGCTTTCTCCCAGAACGTCCGCTCCGGACGCATGGTTCCTGGACTGGCCGTTGGGAATACCACGCCGGGAAGAAACGCTGCGGCATCAGCTACGACGGTTCTGACATCGCTGGGCTCTCCGGTGGATCTTGCTCCAAACTCGAGGAGGATCTCAGGCCGCACGTATCCGGTTCCTGCTGTCAAAGCCGGATACCGGATATAAAAGCGTTCGCTTTCTTGCAAAAGATCCGCCTCCAAATCCTGCGCAGCGAGAGCGGCACCGATTGCCGGAACAATCTGTTCAGCGATTTGGAGCGGCAAGCGCTTTCGGATCTCTTTCGTCCAACGCTTTTCCTGACTGGGATTTTGCGGGAGCGGTTCGGTGCCTTCGCCTGTCAACTCGGGTGCAAGCGCACGAATATCCCACGTGATCGGCGTTTTCTGAAAGAGAGCCGTCTTCCGAAAAGCGTCGGATGATCTGGAACGCCTTCGACAGCGAGGTTCCGCCCTTGAACACAAGATGCTTGCCGAACGACGATTAAAAAAGCACATCAAGAGCCCAGACGACCCAGACACCCTGCTCCAGCAGATGCGGTGGTCGGCCCGATCTCGCCGCCGCCACATCTAACGCCTCCCGGCGGTCATCCGGTAGCAGCTGAAGGAAGTTAGCCACGGGCTTCGAAGCCGCTCACCTGCTGCGCGATCCACGTCGGAAGACGGCCCCGCATGGACAGTAGAGCCGTACGTTCGCTTTCGGAGAGCCGCTTTGCGATCGACTCGCCCGCAGACTTCGCGCGTTCCTTTCCCAGCCACGCCAGTGCCCGCACAACATCTCCAGCGACGGAACCGGGCAGAACCAGTTGCCACGCCGGCGCATGACGGAGTGCAACGGTCTGAGCTCCCAGTTTGAGTTCGCGACTGCGCCTGGAAGTCAGATAGACTTCGCGGACTGGCATCTGTGTTGTCAGCCCAAGCGCGTTCGCTGCGGCCGCACCGTGCCGAAACACCGTTACGCCTCGCTGTGCACCCAAAGCCTCGACCGTTTTTGAAGCGGCAGGAGGGCGGTAGCCGAACAGACCTTGTATCGGCTGCACGTACAATCCGCGCCCCACACGAATGAGCTGGCCGCGCCTGGCCAGTCGGGAGAGTGCCTCGTCAACCGCAGCGCGGTTCCCCAGATGCAGCAACTCTTTGGCAGTCAGATATCGGCCTTCAGGTACGGCGCTGATCTGCTCGACGATCTGTTCGACCAGGCCGCTCATGTCAGAAGAATAGCATCGATTTCTGACAGCCGGAACGCGCCATCAGGAGCGCCACATTCGAAATCGGCGGTGTGGGCACCCAAACAATCTGCATCCAACCTTAGATTTAGCGATTGACGGCTCCCGTTTGTTGACAGCCCCGTCCAATAACACGAGCCCCAAGGGTGACGAAGTGCGAAACCGATGCCAAACGCCCCCCCAATTCGTGCTATGTACTTTCTTTTTCGTAGCATGACTTGCATCATGATGCTGTCAACCGCATAAATCACATTTATGCAGCGTTTTGATCTTTTGATCCCTTTTGGGGGCTCATTTTGGACCAGAAGCCGCGTCAATGGTCTCGCCGATCCCATGGTCAGCTTTAACAGCAAACATTACAGAGGCGTACCGGGCCGGTTCGGAATTCGGCTCCGAACTCCGGCGGAAGAATTACGGGAGATAAGAAGATGACAACCAAAGTATCCACCTTTTCACTTCGGTTACCCATTTCGCTAAAGGCTGCAATCGAGAAACTTGCGGAAGCGGACGGCACCAGCATGAACCAGTTCCTGTTTAGGCCACAGCCAGCCGATTTCGAATTGCAGGCGAAGCGTGGTAAACTTTCCAGCTTATGACAGTTGTCGGTTGGTGGCGGCAGGCAGTAACAACCCGAAGGATGGTGCTCTGGCTTTGGGCTGCAGTCGCCCTGGCGCAGTCTCCTGCCGGGCAGCAGGGTCGACAGTTCTATCTGGGCCACTGTGCCCACTGCCATGGTCCGGATGGAGAAGGCGGTCGTGGTATCAACCTCACCACAGGCCAATACCGGCTCAGCCGCACCGATGACGATCTCCTCCGCGTGATTCAAACCGGCGTCCCCGGCACCGAAATGCCGCCCTCCCGCCTCCCGGTCGCGGACATCCGCCTCCTCGTCACCTGGGTCCGCAGTCTGGGGGCCGCCGGAGCCCTGGAAAAAGCCACCGGTGATGCCGCCGCCGGAGCCCTCGTCTACCGCAATACGGGCTGTGCCCGTTGCCACTCGATCCAAGTGAACGGCGGTCAGGCGAAAGGCGGGAGTCTTGGTCCGCCCCTCGACAGTATTGGCCTGCGCCGCTCCCTCAAATTCCTGCGGGACGCCCTGGTCACGCCCGATGCCTATATCGCCCGCGAATACGTGGGTACCACCGCACAAACCAAAGCCGGACAGCTTTTCCGCGGCCTCCGCCTGAACGAAGATGACTACTCTCTGCAGCTTCGCGACGCCGATGAACGCCTCCATTCGTTCCGAAAGTCCAGCCTGGCCGAATACCAGCGCCTCGATTCTTCCCTGATGCCTTCCTACGGCAAGCTTTCGCCAACGGACCTCAATAACCTGATCGCATATCTCAGTTCTCTCCGGGCGGCCAATAAATAAGATGCAATTCCTGAAACTCACCCTGCTGGCCCTCTGCGCCACCACCCTGGCTGCCCAAGTGGCTCCGAATCCTGTAAACCCAAATCCGGTAACCCCAAATCCGGTAACATTCGACCGCCTCGTCGCCGCCGACCGCGAGCCCCAAAACTGGCTCACCTACTCCGGGAACTTCGCCGCACACCAGCACAGCAGCCTCAACCAGATCAACGCCTCTACCGTCGGCCGCCTCCAGCCCCGCTGGATGTACCAGATGAGGACCACCCACAAAGGGGAATCCACGCCCCTGGTCGTTGACGGCATCATGTACCTGACGCGTTCGCCCAACGACGTCATCGCGCTCGATGCCGCCACCGGACGCAAGCTCTGGCAGTTCGACTATAAGCTCCCCCCGAAGGTCATCGTTTGTTGCGGCCAGGTCAATCGAGGTCTCGCCATCCTCGGCGACCGGCTCTTCATGTCTACGGTGGACGCCTATGTCCTCGCACTCGATGCCCGCTCCGGACGCCTTCTCTGGAAAACCCGCATGGCCAATTACCTCGAAGGGTACGGCTCCACGTCTGCGCCCATCGTGGCCCGCGACAAGATCATCGTCGGCATGGCCGGAGGGGAGTACGGCGCAAGGGGCTTTATTGATGCCTACGATACCGCCACCGGCAAGTTAGCCTGGCGCTTCTACACCACCGCAGGCCCGGGCGACCCCAACGCCGCAAGCTGGTCCGGCGATTCCTGGAAGACCGGCGGTGCCACCACCTGGGTGACCGGTGCTTACGACCCCGACCTCAACCTTGTCTACTGGGGGACCGGCAACCCTGGCCCTGACTACAACGGCGACGTTCGCAAAGGTGATAACCTCTATTCCGATTCCGTAGTTGCGCTCGATGTCCGTACCGGCGAGCGCAAGTGGCACTTCCAGTTCACGCCCCACGACGTGCTCGATTACGACGCCACTGAGACGCCGGTCCTGTTCGACGCCGAGTATCGTGGACGCCAGCGTAAGCTCCTGATGCATGCCAACCGCAATGCCTTCTTTTACCTGCTGGATCGTGAAACCGGCGAATTCCTCCTCGCCCGGCCTTTCGCCAAACAGACCTGGGCGAAGGATATCGATGCCAAAGGCCGGCCTGTGCGCAACCCGGGGACAACCCCCACCGAAGCCGGTGTCGCTGTTTGGCCCGCCGCGACAGGCGGTACCAACTGGTTTGCCCCCAGCTTTAGTCCCCAGTCGAAGCTGCTCTATGTGGCGGCGCGGGATGAAGGCGAGATCTTCTACACTGCCACTTCCCCCTACCGCCCCGGTGACTATTTTCTGGGCGGCGAGCACAAGCCCGTTCGCGGCGAATTCCCCACCGGGGCTATCCGTGCCATCTCGCCCCTGACTGGCGAAATCGTGTGGGATCACAAACTTCTTACTCCGCCCTGGGCCGGAGTGCTGTCCACCGCCGGAGGCCTGGTCTTCGGGGGCACCAATGAAGGGAATTTCTTCGCCCTCGACGCCGCCACCGGCAAGGACCTGTGGCACTTCCAGACCGGCGACAAGATCATCGCCAATCCGATCTCTTTTGGCGTCGAAGGCAAGCAGTACATCTCGATCATTTCGGGCGACGTATTGATCGTCTTCGGGCTGCCGGAATAGCGTTGCTTGTGACCGCATGATTTGATTTGACGAAGGAAGTGCACATGTCACAGTCGTTTCGCATGGCATTCTTGATTTTTCTGGCGATTTTTGTGGGCGACGCGCTCGCCCAAGAAGGGACGGCTGAAGCCCCGATTCGCGCTATTGTCGCGGATCAGGTTGTGGCCCGGAATGCGGGTGACGGGCAAGCCTTTGCCCGGCATCTGGCTCCCGATGCCTCTTTTACGAATGTCTTTGGAATGGTCATGTACGGTGCGCCTGCTTTCGCGAAGCGGAATGCAGACATCCTCAGTTCTTTCTACAAAGGCACCACCAGGCAACACGTGATCCGGCGTATTCGCTTCGTCACGCCCGATGTCGCGATCGTTGATATTGACAACGAAATTCGGGGCGTCGAGGCGATGCCCGGCGGTATGGTCGTACCTTCCGATGGCGTTGTAAAGACGCAATTGATGGAAGTATTCGTGCGGCGCGTTGGTCGTTGGTGGGTCGAGGCTTTTCACAATGTCGACGTCAAATCTGTGAAGTGACCGAGGGGTGGGATGCCCTGCGGGAAGCGGCAGCGGTTGTACCGCTCGTCGCGATCCGTTCGTCTGTTTTGACGTCACGGTTGTTTTCGGAGCCCCCCTGACCAGCACACCAAAACGACAGGGCTGCGGACCGGTTCCAGGGGCATCATCATCCCACATCTCCGACAAATTGCACAAAATCCTCCATGCCAGGCATCCAAATAGCCTGCACTGGAGGAATTGCACGCCTTAAGCCCTGGCTCGAAGCAATGACCCCAGCCCCTTCACCTGCTACTACACCGGGAACCTGCTGCTGGATCTTGCCCGGCTGAAGGCCGAGCGAAGTGATCGCGAAGGCCTCGACCTGGCAGACCGGGCTGTTGCCTGGTACCAGCGCGCGGCAACGGTAAGTCCGGATCCGGTTTTCCGCGCATTCCATGCAGAAGCCGTGGGCAGAGCCGCACAGGTTTACGCAAAGCTGGCCGGGAGCGAGGATGCCGTTCCGGGGCGCAAGGCCCGGGACATGGCGGTGCGCAGCCTGGATCTGGCTTCGCCCCTGACACCGCAACAAATGCTCCAGTGGTCGGCAACAGATCAGGCAAGAGTGCGAGCCCTGGCGTCCAAATAGAGACAACTGATCTTCCATTTATCCTGCGTTCATCTGGGAAACCATAGAGTGAACACTGGTGAATCGAATCAAGAGACTTTTCCCGCCCACAACAGCCTTCGTTTGTTTTCTCTTCCCCGCCCTGCTTTGGGGCCGGACGTTGGCCCCGGAGGAAGCTGTGGCCTTAGCCCTGGCGCAAAATGGCGGCCTCGAAGCGAGTCAGGCGAGGATCGCTGTCGCCGAGGGTCTGAGACTGCAGGCCGGCCTGAAGCCCAATCCCCGGCTGATCTTCCAAACCGAGAACCTGCGAGCTTCCGGGACGCCATCGTTCCGTCTCAGCCAGGACCCCGATCAGTTTGCGTACCTTTCACAGGTTGTGGAGGCGCGCGGCAAGCGCCAAAGCCGCATCGACCTGGCGCAGCAAACCGTCACGGCAAATCAGCTTTCCCGGGAAAACCTGCGGGCACAAATCGCCGGGCGCGTCCTGACGGCGTACTGGGCTGCGGTGGGAGCACAGAAGCTGGCGGGCACGTTTGCCGAGAGTCTGGCGGTGCTGCAGCAAACGCTTCAATACCATCGGGACCAGGTACGTGAGGGTTCACTGCCGGAAGCGGATCTGATCCGGGTTCAGCTGGAGTGGCAGCAGGCAGACCTGAACCACCGGAACGCTTTGCAGGAGGCGAGACGAGCGGTCACGCTGCTGTTCCGGGAGATGGGCGTACCGGAAGAGCCGGGGACGGAACTGAGCGGAGATATCGGGGCTGTTGCAACGGTGGAACCCGCCGCGGCGGAAGAGGCGGTGGAACGGCGGACCGATATTCGGGCTGCGGTGCATGCAGTAGAGCAGGCCAGGGCAGCATCCCGAT
>RGPS01000196.1 GCA_010084195.1 Terriglobia bacterium | reverse complement strand
GGAACTTTCTGGCACAGCAGTTGTTCACGGACGAAGAGGCCTCGGGCAGTGGGCGCGGTTTCGTCCGGTTTTGAGGTCAGCGAGAGGAAAAGCGCCTGGCCCAGCAGGCCGGAACGTTCGGAGTTCGCCGGGAAGGGGACCCTTTCGTAATCCATAGCGGGCGTGGCGACGTTGTAGATTTTCGCCAGGCCACCGTTGGGGTAGCTGAAGTCACCCGTGAAGATCTCCATGAAGTTGCGATTGTTCCAAACGAGGTCCGCGATGAAGAAGCGGGCTTCCTGCGTCATGGCGAAAAGCGTGTCGGGGGAGAACTCGCGAAAGCGGTTGCGGTCTTTGGTGGCGGCGAGATTCCTGTCAAAACGAAGCCATTGGGACACGTAGTCATCAATCGCATCGTGAGCTCTGGGGTCCTTCAGCATGCGGCGGACCTGTTTCTCCGTGCCGGCTTTTGTGCCGAGTTCGCCTTTAGCTGCGGCTTCGAACAGTTCGGCATCGGGCATGGAATCCCAAAGCGCGTACGAAAGTCGACTGGCGGCTGCCCAGGGCCTCCACCGGGATCCGCGCACCCTCGGTGAAGTTCGGTTGTTTTAGAAAAAGCTTCTGGTAGCGCGCAAATTCGCCCGCATCGAGCGGCCTGCGAAAAGCCTTCTGGCCGAAGGTCCGCAGGAAGGTGTCGCGACACGGGACCGAGGGGCGGCAGCCGATCAGGTGTTGCGGAAGTCCATTGCGGAACGCTGCGGTGGTGAGGCGCGCGGCCGAGTTAGCATAGGCATCCAAGTGGATGGGAGAAAGGTTTTGCGCTTCGTACTGGTTGCGGAAGCCATTGACAAAGTCTTCCTGGGGGAATTGGCTTGCCGGGCTTTGTATCGACTGACGCGTGCCACGTTCGCTGAGAAGGTCGCCGATGGTGTTGTTGTACTGGCTGTTGGTGAGTCGGCGCAGGGCCACGGTTTGCCGCTTCATCAAGCCGGTGGGCGGAGCATCCGGCCGAAACTCCATGGCTTTGGCCATTTCCGCAGGCGTGAAAGCTGCCAAATGGGTCACCCACTCCCGCAGTGAAGTTTCCTCGGCCGAACCCGGACGGATTCGCTGCCCTCCGGCATGGCGCACACGGTTGGTGGGCTTGGCGAGGATCAAAGACTGAGTGGGGTCCTTCGAATCAACCAGCCCAACCAGGGATCGCCCAAAAGCGTTGATCCGTTCCGGTGCGGCCCCGGCTTCCGGGAAATGCAGGCGCGTAGTGGAGGCGACTCCATCCTGGGCGTGACACCCCCGGCACCCCGCTGCTTCGAGGGCAGGGTAGACAACCCGGCTGAAATCCGCAGCGAGGGCGGTGACAGCGAAGGCGGAGAGGATCGCCACACGTAACATCTCCTCATGATATCGAGTGTGCCTGAGATCCCGCTCGCCTGAGACAATCGGGCTTATGGTCATTTTGAACGTCGATATCAGAATCAAACCGGAATGTGTGGAGGCGTTCAAGTCCGCCACGATCGAAAATGCCAGGAACTCAGCTTTGGAAACCGGTGTAGCCCGCTTTGACTTTGTCCAGGACAATGCCGATCCAACTCACTTTGTGCTCTGGGAAGTGTATCGGGACGAGGCGGCGATGCCGGCCCACAAAGCGACGGCGCACTTCAATACCTGGGCCACCACGGTGGCGGACATGTTCCAGGAACCCCGCACCCGCGCCCTGTTCACCAATGTGTTCCCGGGTGACGAAAAATGGTAGAGCTCCATGCGGTTTGAATTCGCCACGGCGACCCGGATTGTGTTCGGCCCCGGCGTCATTGCCGAGTTGCCCCGAATCGCGCTTGCGTGGGGACGGCGTGCCTTTGTTGTCACTGGTAAGGACCGGATTCGGCGCGCCGGCATCATCGCGGACCTGGAAGGTGCGGGCTTCCATTGCACCCTGTTCGGGGTGGATGGGGAACCAACTGTTGACGTTGCCGTCGCCGGCGGCGCTGCCGCCCGTGCTGCAAACTCGAATGTCCTGATCGCAATCGGCGGTGGTTCTGTGGTGGATGCGGGCAAGGCGATTGCCGCCTTTGCGACCAACGGCGGTGACCCGCTGGAGCACCTCGAAGTCATCGGGCGCGGCAGACCCCTACGGGTTGCTCCGCTGCCCTTCATTGCGGTACCGACAACTGCCGGTACCGGCTCCGAAGTGACGCGGAATGCGGTGCTTGGGTCCCCGGAACACCGGGTGAAGGTGAGTCTGAGAAGCCCGATGATGTTGCCTGCTGTGGCGCTGGTAGATCCGGGGCTGACGCTATCCTTACCCCGAGATCTGACGGCGTCGACTGGGTTGGACGCGCTGACGCAATTGATTGAGCCTTTTGTTTCCTGTAAGGCAAATC
Source organism: Terriglobia bacterium (assembly GCA_010084195.1). GTDB lineage: Bacteria > Acidobacteriota > Terriglobia > Bryobacterales > Bryobacteraceae > BOG-234. The sequence continues at coordinate 7,363 of RGPS01000196.1, read as the reverse complement.
CGTTAACGGATGCACTTTGCCGCGAAGGGATGCCGCTGGCGGCGCGATCCCTTCCGGCCGTTTGCCGCAACGGGCGAGACACCGAGGCCCGCGCCGGCATGTCGTATGCCAGTCTGCTGGGCGGCATGGCCCTGGCCAATTCCGGGCTCGGCGTCGTCCATGGGTTTGCCGCTCCCATTGGCGGGATGTTCGACGCGCCGCACGGTGCCGTCTGTGCCGCGATTCTGCCCCACGGTATGCGTGCCAACATCACGGCCTTGCGGGAGCGCGACCCCGAAGGAGGGGCGCTGGCCCGATACACGGAAGTAGCCGGAATTCTCACAGGCCAGGCGGGTGCGGCGGCTGAGGATGGAGCAGCATGGTTGTCGAACCTGGTTCGGGAGTTGGGTATCCCAGGGCTGGCGGCGTACGGTATGTCGGCGGAGGATTGTTCGGCAGTGGTCGCGAAGGCGGCGAATGCGAGCAGCATGAAAGCCAATCCCATCGTGTTGACGGAAGGCGAACTGGCGCAGGTCTTCTGCGAATCGCTAAAGTAGAAGAACCTTGGGAAGAATCCGCGTACTTTCGGACAACGTCGCGAACAAGATCGCAGCCGGTGAGGTGGTGGAGCGTCCGGCGTCGGTTGTCAAAGAACTGCTGGAGAACTCGCTCGACGCCGGCTCCCAGTCAATCCGCGTGGAGATTGAGAGCGGTGGGCGACGCTTGATTCGCATTGCCGACGACGGTTGCGGCATGCTTCGCGATGACGCTCTGCTGGCCTTCGAGCGCCATGCGACCAGCAAGCTGCATGACGTTCATGACCTGCTGTCCATCGCCACATTGGGGTTCCGCGGTGAGGCTCTGCCCTCAATTGCATCGGTGTCGCGGCTTCTGCTGGAAACCCGGTCGCCGGACGAGGAAACCGGCACGCGGGTCGAGATCGCAGGCGGGAAAATCGTAGTCTGCGACGAGATTGCGCGCGGCCCAGGGACAACAATCTCCGTCCGGGATCTGTTCTTTAACGTCCCGGCACGCAAGAAATTTCTCCGGACCGACCAGACCGAACTGGCCCACATCGCCTCTCTGGTGACGCACTACAGCCTCGCACATCCCGACAAGACCTTCGAGCTCTGGCACGCAGGCGCGAACCTGCTGCACGTAACACCCGTCGATTCCCTGCGGGAGCGCGTATTTCAGGTGTTCGGCAGCCGGATTTTGGACGAGTTGATTGACCTCGGCGCGAAAACCGCCCGCCTTCCCGCCCAGGACCCCGACGATGAACCGACTTCTTACACCCTGCGAGGCTTCGTGTCGCGCCCACAGGTCCAGAAGAATAACCGGAATTCGATCTTCATTTTTGTCAACGGCAGGCTGATTCGGGATCGCCTGGTACTCCACGCCATCTCCGGGGGGTATCACAATCTGATGCCTTCGTCGTGTTTCCCGTTCGCGCTCCTCTTCCTCGACTGCGATCCGGCTGAGGTGGACGTCAACGTCCACCCGTCGAAGACCGAAGTTCGGTTCCGGCACGGTTCCTGGATGCACGATTTTATCCGCGATGCGATTCGGGACCAACTCATGCAATCGAGGCCCGCGCCCGCGTTTAGTCTCAATCCGCAACCAGCGCCCGGCCTCCCCTACTCCGATTTCTCACAGATATTGCAGGCACCAGGGATGAGTGTTGCGGCGGAGCCAGCCACCGTGCCCGACTTCATCATGCAGGCACCACCTCCCCCGGCAGGCCGCTTTGACTTTGGCGGGGCAGGGATTCCGGCGAATCAGGCTCCGGGCACCAAACCGGCGGAAGTGATCCGGCTAAAAGTGCCGGACACCCACTCCGGCTTCCCTTTGGACGCCATTCCGATGGATTCCACGATGCTCCGCATCGGCGACCTCCGGCCTATGGGGCAACTGCACAACAGCTTCATCATTGCCGCCGGCCCCGATGGTTTGTGGATTATCGATCAGCACGTGGCACACGAACGGATTCTGTTTGAACAGGTCCTGAATCAACAGGCCGCCGGACGCGTGGAGGTGCAGCAATTGCTGATTCCGGTGATTCTGCAGCTCACCCCTGGCCAACAACTGGAGTATGCCCGCATTGAGGACGAATTGCGCAGCTCCGGTTTCGATTCCGAACCGTTTGGGAACCGGACTATTGCCATTAAGGCGGCCCCTGCTGCTATCGGCATGGCTGATCTCGAAAAGGTGATGCTGGAGATTCTGGAAGTTGCGGAGAACGAACTGCGCGCCGGATCTGTGGCCGACCTCCGCCGGGGCATTGCGGCCTCCATCGCCTGCCGCGCTGCCATCAAGATCAATACACCCCTCGACAGGCAAAAAATGGAATGGATGATCCGGACTCTGGCCGCCACCGAGTACCCCATGGCATGCCCTCATGGACGGCCTGTGGCGCTGCAGTATGGGATGAGGGAAATCCTGCGCGCCTTCCATCGGATATAATTCGACGGGATGAAATACCTTGTATTGTTAACCTCCCTGCTGTTCTCCGCAGGCTGCACGACGAAGACGGAAGCCCCTGTTGCTCCGCCGAATAAAGGCGTGGGCTCCATTGTGCGGCTCAATGCCGGGTTGGACGCAATCGTGCCCGCCAACGCTGTCATTGAAAAGATTGGAGAGGGGTTCAGCTTCACCGAAGGTCCCCTGTGGCGTTCGGACGGCCACCTTTGGTTCAGCGACGTAACCGGCAACCTGGTGCGCTCCATCACGCCGGCGGGCGAGGTGAAGATCCTCATTGAAAAAGCTGGTGGTGAAACCACGGCTCCGGCAGGTTCCTACGTCGGGCCCAATGGCATGATCGCTGACGCAGATGGCTTCGTCCTGCTATGCCAGCATTCTAACCGTCAGATTGTTCGTCTCGATAAAGATCTGAAGCAGACGGTCTTTCTCGACAAATTTGAGGGCAAGAAGCTGAACAGTCCGAATGATCTGGTCTATAAATCCGACGGGGCCCTGTACTTCACAGACCCGCCTTACGGCTTGCTGAAGCAGGATGAAGATCCGGCGAAGGAACTAAAATTTAACGGCGTGTATCGGTACAAAGCGGGCAAGCTGACCCTCCAGGTGCGGGACTTAACGCGGCCCAACGGGATAGCATTCTCGCCGGATGAGAAGATTCTCTACGTCGCGAATTCCGACGAGAAGCACAAGGTCTGGATGCGCTATGGCGTCGGAACCGATGGGGCCCTTAGTAACGGCAGGATCTTTGCGGATGTAACCGAAGAAAAAGAGCCCGGCCTGCCGGACGGCATGAAGGTCGATTCGCGCGGAAATGTATACGGGACCGGTCCGGGGGGCGTCTGGGTGTTCTCGCCCGATGGAACACACCTCGGCACCATCAAGACGCCCGAGACTCCTGCCAATGTTGGTTGGGGTGACGATGGCAGAAGCTTGTACATCACAGCCACCACAGGCGTGTACCGTGTGAAACTCTCGGTGGATGGCGAAAAGCCGCTCCATCAATAACTGGAAATGATCATGAAACGTCGAGCTTACCTCAAAACACTTTTGGCCGCAGGTGCGGCGGTACCCGTAGCAGCGCAAAAAGCTGCCCCAAAGAACCCGATCGTACTGTACGTGGATATGCAGGTGGCACCGGCCAAAGAGGCCGACCTGCTTCGCATGTTCCACAATGACTTTCTGCCAACGGCGAAGAAACATGAAGGCTTCATCGATCTGAAGATTGTGAAGCTGCGCACCGCGCTGCAGGGTGCGGCACCAGCTGGGATGAACTATCGGTTCCAACTGACTTTTGCCAGTGAGGAATTGCGGCAGAAGTGGATTGCTTCACCGGACCACGCGCGGGTCTGGCCGCCCATGGAAGCCACCATGCTCGATACAAAGAAATATACCGTGTTGCTGTGCGACGCGGTATAGAGGTACCGAAAATGAACCGAACATCAGTTTTGATGACAACGCTGGCTCTTGCGGGAGCAGCAGTGGTTGCTTTGGCGCAGGCTCCGGCGGTGCCCGCTGCCGGACAGACTCCTGCCGCCGCAGGCGCACCTGGTGGTGGTCGTGGCCGTGGTGGCCGCGGGCCGCAGCCGATGCCTCCCGGACCTCCCCCCAATTCGCAATACCGTCTGGGCCCGGATTCGCTGCCACAGGATGGCGTGCCAAAGGGCGAGATTCGCGGGCCCTATACGCTGCCCAGCAACGCGTATCCCGGGACGCAACATACCTATTGGGTCTATGTGCCTGCTCAGTATGATGCGAAAGTACCGGCGGCTTTGATGGTGTATCAGGATGGCCAGGCGTTCAAGGCGGAAGACGGTGACCTGCGCGCCCAAAACGTGATGGATAACCTGATCTACCGGCGCGAGATTCCGATCATGCTGGGTGTCTTCATCAATCCCGGGCGAACCCCGGAACAACCGGAACCGACGCCCGCCGACTGGGGTGACCGGACCACGAATCGCGGGAATGAATACAACACGCCGGACGACAAGTACGCCCGCGTTATTACGGAAGAACTGATGCCGGTTCTGAACAAGGAATACAACATCTCGAAGGACCCCGAAATGCGTGGTATTGGTGGTTCCAGCTCGGGTGCGATTGCCGCTTTTGCGGTGGCGTGGGAGCGCCCGAATGAGTTCCGCAAGGTGCTGAGCAACGTCGGCAGCTTTACCGACATTCGCGGTGGTTATGTGTATCCCGAGCGAGTTCTGGAAAGCCCGAAGAAGCCGATCCGAATCTTCTTCTGCGACGGTCGGAATGACAACCGTGCGCTGCAGGCTGACGGTACTTATAACCAGAATCGCGACTGGTTCTACCAGAATGTGCGGCTCAAGGATGCGATGACAAAGAAGGGCTACGACGTCAACTTCAGCTGGGGCATTAACCTCCACGGCCAGAAGTACGGCGGCGCGATTATGCCCGAAATGATGCGTTGGTTGTGGCGCGACGCCACCCCCGTCACCACGGACCCGAAGGACATGGCGGCGCGTGGCTTCGTCATGCCGGCGGAGAAAAAGTAAGCTACAGCAGATCCACCGCAACAGCTTCATGCAGTTCAAAGGGCGGGACATCGATTTCGATGCTCCCGCCCACTTCTTTGTAGATCGGTTTCCTGCCGGCTACAAGGAGTTGCACGGACTTTACAGTCTTTCCCTTCGGCACTGCTATGCGCACGCGTTGCGGCGGCGAAGGCAGCAATTCGCGGACCGGCCCCTTCATCATCATGGGATTGTTCAGGTTCACCAGGTGGGCCGTGATGGAACTCTTCTGCTTCCACAGAGACACGTCCAGGATTCCCTTTCCGGTTACTGACAAGGGGTGTGGCGTTCGGTGAGCCCATTCCACCGCATTGCGAAGGAGCGTGCCATGGTCGGCGGCCAGCACCTCCCAAAAAGTCCGGTCCAGGTCGAACGGAAAATACACGACGCGGCCTTTGCCTTCCTGCCGAGCGTACACGCCAGGGATGTCCGTGTGCGGCGTGCGCATATATACCTCTTCCATCGGCAGATCCGGGTACGACGGCACCAGGGTCAGCGGGTTCGCTGTCAGCGGCGACGTGGCCTTTACATGGACCCAGTTCACCCCGTTGATGATCCGTGTGGCGTTTTCCAGCCCTCGGGTCAGGGGGTGCGGCTTTTCAATGTTCAGGTAGGAATTGTGAAGCTGCGTATCAATCTTCCCTTGGTATGACGCCCCGAAAAGAGGGGCGAGGCCAAAGTCCTTGCGTTGCACGCCGAACTCGTCATACAGCGAGGTCTCGTAGGTCGCGATCAGGCTGCCACCCCGCTCCACAAACGTCGTGAGCTGCCGACACTGGCGGTCAGAGAGTGCTGCCACATTGGGCAGGATCAACGTTTCAAAGCGCGCCAGGTGGTCCTCATCCAGCAACTGATCGTGGACCATGTCGAACGGAATCCGCGCCTCAATCAAGGCCTGGTAAAAGCCAAGCGAGTGGTCCTCCACTTTGGCCTGGGCACGCTCGCCGCCATAGAAATGGGCCGTCTGCTGCGAGAACACCATAGCAATCTTCGCCAGAGACTCTTCATTGCGCAGATACTTCTCATTCCGGTAGTGCCAGTTGTAGAACTCCTCAACCACCGGCAGCCAGCGCTTGTCAATCGGCCGGGCATTGAACTTCGTGATCCACGGCCTGAGGTTGTGCGCCACACCGTCAGCCATCCAGAGGCGGATTTCCGGCCCCGTCTGCACGGAGTCCTTCCATCGATAGGCCTCTTCCACGCCGACGCTGATGATGCCGCCGATAGCCTTATTGCCCATCGTGGAGGCATACTCTTTGCCGTTTTTCCCGTTTGCCCAGGGGGGCATCAAACCGTGGCGCGCCTGGCGATCCGCGAACAATGTTGGCGCAAGGTCTCCGATGGTCTTCATGTCGAGCTCACTCATTGCGCCGCCACCTGAGTTCGCCAGAAAAGCCGCGTTGGGGTTGACCTTGCGAATCTCGGTGTCCCAGAGCCGCCAGAGATCGAACAGCCGACCTTCCTTCCAGAGGAGGTATTGCCGGCGTGCCGGATCCAGTGGGTTATTGCTGCGGGGCAGGTCCTTCCCGGAGTATTCATGGAACATGTACTTGCAGCTTCCGCAGTAACACATGCCGGAGCCGGACCAGCGGTTGCTGAAGACGCCATCCACCTTGTACTGCTTCACAATTTCGATCGTGACGTCCGTCATGAAGCCAAAGTTGTAGGGCCCGAGGGCGCAGGTGACCCAGAGGTCGGGGTCCGCCCAATGTCGGCGCTTCTTGCCATCGGCATCCACGGCAATCCACTCGGGGTGGGCCTCATAGACATCCTGATGGACCGCATGGGGATCGGTGCGGGCGATGACGTTCATGCCGAGCTTGCGACACCCTTCCACCATTTCGCCGAACGGGTCAGAACTACCCATGAACTTGCTCTTGTAGTGGAGGGGGACTTTAGTCGGGTAAAAAGCGACGCAGCCACCCGCGGAGAGACAGACCGCATCAGCATGGATTCGGCGGAAGTAGTCGAGCCAGAATTTGGGGTCGTAGTTGCCGGGGTCGTCTTCCACGAAGGCGAGCTGGAACCAGCGCATGGGGCGGGAATACCAATCGCCACCGGGCGTCTGGGCCAGCACGGTTTGATCGAAAGCCTGGGGTGCAGCAGCCAGCGCCGCGACGGCGGCAGACTGCTGGAGAAATTCGCGTCGGGAAGGCATTGCTCTAACTTTATAACGAGCGCGGCGCAGGTATCCCCATTGGCAGAAGGAGATACCTCCTTTTTCTGGATGGGGTAATAGCGCGGCGGTATTTCGGAGCGCTACGATACTGGTTTCTACCCCGGAATCTGCAAGAGGCTGACTTTGCAGGAGAATCCGGACTCCACAAATGCAAAACCCCGCTATCGGGCGGGGTCTGCAAATCTACCGG
>RGPS01000195.1 GCA_010084195.1 Terriglobia bacterium | reverse complement strand
TGCGCTGTCCAGTGGCGTAAGACCAGCTTCGGCAGCAGAAACGCCAACGGCGAAGTCACCATGGCGCGTCTCCTCACCGTCACTCAAGCATGCCGTATGCAGAAGCGTAACCCTCTCCACTACCTCAACCACGCCATCCGCTCACACCGTTTGGCACAACAGGCCCATCCCGCCTCAAGACTTCCCGCTCCACCTGAACTGTTACTCCCGAAGAGTCCATAAAAAAGAACGTGGTCCCGCTGCGGTAAGTGGCGTACCCTACGGCTTCAATACCTTCACCACGTAGTAGCTGACTCCCGAGGCCGGTACTTCTTTGAACCAGTGCGGTGTGCCCGCAGGAACCACCACCACATCGCCCTTCACCAGATGGCGCGTATCTCCGCCTTTGATATCTGAGCCCAGCCATTGCCCCGGCTTCGACACTGCGCCGCCCACCATGGTGCCACCGGTCACCAGCGTTGCCGTGCCCTCAGTGACGTACATAATGTCGGTTTCCTTATCATGAACCTCAACCTTGCCTGCGGCTGTCCGGTGGCTTCCCGAAACAGACAGGTCAGAACCTTTGGCGATGCCCCCGCCCTTTGCCAGAGCTTCTGCAACTTTGTCATGTCCAATAAATGTGACCGGAGGTACGGGGTCCGCTGCAATCACGAAACCACATGTCATCAGCCCGGCGAGTAAGAGATGTTTCATGGAAACCATTATCCAGCTAAAGCAGTGACAGCGGAAATACCGGTGTATCGCTCCAGGGCGTCCAGATCGATTTCTAACCCGAAACCCGGCTTGTCCGGAATCGCCAGCATCCCCTCGGCATCCAGTTTCCAGCCACCTGCCGCAATCTCGTCAATGAAGGGAGACCCGGTCAGGTACTCCACCAGATCCGTATCGGCAAAGGCGGACGCGATCTGCAGATCCGAGGCCAGCCCAACCGCTGTATTCCAGCCATGCGGGATAAACCGAACGCCATGTTCCCGCGCCATCCATGCAATCTTCCGTTCTTCGCTCAGGCCGCCGACTTTGGTGACGTCGGGCTGCACGATGTCGAACGCCCCGGCTTCCAGCCACGGCTGGAAGCTCTGGCGGCGCGTGAGAACTTCTCCGCCGGCAATCGGGACACTGGCCGCTCTTCGCAACGACACGTAATCTTCCAGCGCATCCGGAACCAGCGCTTCTTCGAACCAGGCAACATCGTAGTCCGCCAGCATTTCGGCAGTCCGCAACGCCCACTTGTAACCCTGCGGCCAGAAAGCATCGCTCGCCCCGGCATCCACCATCAGCATGGAGTCGGGACCTATTGCTTCGCGCGCAGCCCGCACAATCGCTTCGTCCACGGCATAGCCCCGTTTCCCGAATGGCCCCCAGCCAATCTTGAAGGCACGAAAACCCTGCGCTTTCACGGGGAGCAGTTCGTCGGCCATCTGCTCCGGTTCCCGCATCAGCAGGGACGCATAAGGCCGCACTCTCTCGCGATACCGACCTCCCAGCAAACGCCCCACCGGTTGTCCGCAGGCTTTACCCAGAAGGTCCCACAACGCCATGTCAATGCCACTGATGGTGTGCGTGATCGCTCCGCCGCGTCCCTGCCAGAAGGTGTTCTGGTGAAGCTTCTCACTCACCCGCTCGGGTTCCAGAGCGTTCTCGCCTTCGTACAAAGGCCGCAGGACTCCCAGAGAGCCCCTCACCAGAGCTTCACTGGTGAACACGCTGCCCCACCCGACTGTCCCCGCATCGGTGAGGACCGCGATCAGCGTATGGACGCAATCTTCCGGCTTGAGCTCATTTGACCACCCGCCCTCCGGGGTGCTGCCCCGCAGGCCAAAGGCCCGGACCTCACGAATCTTCCAGTTTTCAGCCATCCATGCCAGCGTATCGCACATATTTCAGGCAAACTGGTGAAGTACGAAATCATGTCCCTGATCAACCGAGCACTACCTCTTTTCTTCGCGCTGGTTTTCTTCGCCCTCGCTCTGCCAGGAGTCGCCGCCGATCCCTGGTTGACCGAACTGTACGACCGCCTGCACGACAGTCCGGTACAGCGCGCGTTTCGCGAGAAGGCTCCCATGCCCTTTGGGGTCGTGTTTCTGCCCTGGGCGGGCATTACGGAACCGGAGATCCGGGCCCAGTTCCGTACCATGAAGCGTCTGGGCTTCCACAACCTGAAACAGGTGCAGGGTTCCCCTGAATGGCCCGATGCGCGCCTCATGGAAATCGCTCTGGAGGAAGACATCATCCCTTTCTGGTATGGCAAAGCCGGAGAAGAACCGGTGACGCCACAACTTCTGGCCCGTCTCGGGATCTCGCCGGGCAGCCCACAGTACGAAGCAAAACTGTGGGCCCACCAGAAGGAGGTTCTACGCCGCCAGATCCCCGCAGTGGCCGCTTCGCAGAACATCCTTCACGGCGAGTTCCCGGGCTTTCGCCACACGCCGGACCCATTCCTGCCCAAAGAAGATGTTGCGCTGTTTCAGCAGTGGCTCCGCCGCAACTACAAGTCTGCTGATCACCTGGCGCAGGCGTGGAACGAATACGAAATCGGCATTGACCCGAAGCCCTTCCGCACCTGGGAAGATGCTGACCGTGCGGTTGCGGATCTCGCCAGCCAAGCGAACAGCCTCCGCGGGTACGGTGGAGAATATAGCAGGGTCCGCGATGTTCTTCGTTTCAAGGCAGAGACCCATGCAGCCGAGATTCGGGCGGGCTCCGAGCGCTTCCACCAGCAATTCCCGCTCGTACCTACCCGCACCGGGGGTGAAATGGGTCTCTTCCTCCCGTTCGCCTGGCGGGCCACCCAAATGGAGGCTCTTGCCGACACCCAGACCAACACCGGTTCCTTCTACCCCTCCATCCATTTCGCCTGGCACTTCGGCGAAGTGAACTATGAGGTCACCCGGCCCATCTACATGCAGGCATCGTTTGCGAACGATCTTTTCAAAGGTGGCTGGAGCGCCACCTGGGAGAGCACTGGAGGCCCGCAGCAACTCACCGGCGCCAAGGGGTGGGACGCACGCGAGCAAGCGTCCACGCCGGGCTTCAGCGTCAACGAGGGCACCATGACGCAGTTACTCTTGTCTTACCTCGCCGCAGGCTTCAAAGGTGCCGGACTTTGGACCTGGAACTCTCGGGAAGCCGGTTGGGAGGGTGGCGAATACGCCCTGCTCAACCGCCAACGGGAACCTTCGCCACGGGCCATTCGAGCGGGACAAATTGCGCAGGCGGCCGATCGTTATCGCCAGGAGTTGTGGAAGGCGCACAAAGAGCCTCTGGTGGGAGTCCTGCTGAATTGGGACAACGACGCCATGTGGGCCGCTGTCTCGCTCCGTGGCCGTGACCACTTCCGTGACTACCCTATGCAGGCCCGCGTCGGCGTCAGCAGAGCCCTGATCGACGCCAATATCCCGTTCGAGTACGTGACGGTCACTGATCTGGAGAAGGGCTTGGGGCCTCGCTACAAGGTCATCTGTCTGCCTGCCGCGATCTCTCTGAGCGATCACGTTCTTGGTCTCCTCACCGCGTTCGCAACACAAGGCGGGCGAGTGGTGGCCGACTCTCCCGCAGGGGATTACGACGAGCACGGCAAAGTCCTGAAAACAGGTGCCGGTTCAGCGTTCGAGCGACTCTTTGGCACCGAGCTTCGCGACCTGCAGTACTCCAACAACATCCCCCGAACCCTGCACGGCCAAAAGCTGAATGGCTTCATCAGTGACCTGCATGTGACATCAGCGAAGATACAAAGCGCATTCCAGACCGGCGAGCCTGCGGTAACGGAAAACCGCATCGGAAAGGGGAGTTCCGTCTTACTGGCCTGGGACGCATCCTTCGCGGTGTTTCGGCCCGGAAATCTGGCGTTGCAGGCGGAACTGATTCGCAACATGCTGGGGACTCTGGAATCACCCTATGCCTGCCTCGAAGTCCCGGTCTATCGCCTCGCAGCCCCCGAAGCCGACCACTATTTCCTGCTCAACGATGGCCCCGCCCGCAGCGTCCGCCTGAACTCCAAAGCGATGCGCTACAAAGCTGCTGTGGATGTCGTCACCGGAAAGAATGTACTGCTCGGAGGCCCCATTGCCCTCGAAGCGAACAGTGGGCGCTGGCTAAGGTTTGCGAAGTAGCGCTACCGGCCAGGAACCAGTTCCCGAATTCGAATATTCCGGAAGAGAATCGTGGAGAATCTGTCGTGTAACTGGAGTCCGATCGGCCCGATCTTTGACCGTCCAGCCTCACCGGGATGCTGCGAGACCAGATCGCCATTCACCCGCACGCGGATCACATCATTTCGCGATTCAATATCCAGACTGTTCCATTCGGTATGGCGAAGTCTCCCGGTTTTCGCGGCATCCAGCAGGTACACGCTGCCCGTCGGGTACTTCTCCTGCTCGTCATCGATGATCTGAATCTCGTAACCGATATGTGCCGGAGTGCTCTTCACTGGCCCCACCAGTTCGGGGTGTTCACTATCCGGTTCGTCAATCGCGTAGTGAGCCCGCGACACATCGCGAATCGACACGCCGCTGTTGCCATACTTCGGCATCCAGAACTCAACGTGCAGATCATATTCGGAGAAATCGTTTTTCTTCGTATAGACCCAGGCCTGATGTTCGGTCTTCATGCCCTTCGGTGGCCGCATCCCCTGCCCGAACATCGACCCATCTCCCACCACGCTCCAGACGCCGTCGCCACGAACCTCCCAGCCGTCAAAGTTCTTGCCATTGAACAGCGGTTTCCACCCGAGGTCAGAGGGAAGCGTGACTTTGCCCGTCGCGGCCCATTCCGAACCCCTCGCCAGCAGTGCCTGAAAGTTCACATCGTCCAGGTTGGGATTCGCCTCATTTTTCCAGGTATGCCCCAGCATGGAGGTGTAGACCCGGCCCTTGCCGTAAGCCTTCACCCAGTCCATCGGCTCCCCCTGTCGGGATACTTCCGAGAATGCATACGTCAGCACCGTAATACCCTGGGCCGGACCATGCTGGCCATGCGTCAACTGCTCAGCCGGGTGGGTCCAGTGCGGGGGCAGGCCAGCCGTAACCGGATGCTGCTTGTCCAGAACGAACATCTCAAATTCATGGCGGGGACCATGTCCCGGAGGCAGGCCAGAGCCCTGCGGGATCGTCAAAGCTTTCTCGTTCACTACCGCAACGCCGGGGCCAAAGGTTTTGTCGCGCCACCCCAGGCCAAGCATCTCGTTGTACTCAGGCCATTGCAGGAAAGCGTTGTTGGCAGCATGGAAAACCACCAGACCTCCGCCCTCCCGTACAAACTTCTCCAGCGCAACCTCCACCTCACGTGGCCAGCGTTTGCCGTCAGCCAGGTGCCCGCCATTGAAGTTATTGACCACGACATCGTAGCGCGAGAAATCCGGCTTCAACGCAGGCCAGGTTGCCACGTCCACTGTAAAGCGACCCGTGCCTTCCAGCGTGGAGCGAATCGCCGTCGTGCCCGCCGCCCAGTCGTGGTTATTCATTCCGTCGATAATCAGGGCGGATAACTTCTTGTCGGCACCGTAGGCGGCGGAGACAAGAGAGAGGGCGAGGAGAGCGAAACCAGTTTTCATCACGGCATCGTCAATTTTAGTCCCTTGGTGGTCGTCCCTGGTGTACATTAGCGTGGGGAAACAAATGTTCATCGTCGACAACATCGGCTTAGCCATTATTTTTTGCGTCATCACTATGCTCGGCTGGGGCTCCTGGGCCAACACCCTGAAGCTCGCCGGCAAAGACCAGTGGCAGTTCCCGCTCTACTACTGGGACTACGCGATTGGTGTCTTCATCCTGGGCATCGTCATGATCGCGACGCTCGGCATCTCCGGTGAACTGGGAATGGGTTCCTTCGTCAATCTCGCCCAGGCAGACTCGGGACCGGTTACGCGCGCTCTCGTCAGCGGCGTGCTGTTCAATATCTCGAACATCCTTCTGGTGGTTGCAATTGACACCGCCGGTATGTCGGTTGCCTTTCCTGTCGGCGTGGGGCTTGCCCTCGTGATTGGCACCGTGGCCAGTTACGCGCAGGCTCCAAAAGGAAACAGCGCTATGCTGTTTGCCGGAGTCGGGCTGGTGATGTGTGCGATGATTCTCTCGGCCATCGCCTACAGTCGCCTGCCCCGCCGCGGCAATACGGGCTGGGCGAAAGGCGTGGTCTTCGCGGTGATCGCGGGATGCCTGATGGGTTTCTTCTACCCTCACCTTTCCAGCGCCATCTCGCCCGGTTTCGGCAAGGGCGATATCCAGCCCGGCTATCTGACGCCCTACACCGCGCTGTTCCTCTTCGGGGCGGGGCTCCTGGCGAGTAACTTTGTGGTGAACACGGTCTTCATGAAGTCCGCCGGACTCACCTACTCCAGCTATTTTCGGGGGAGTCTTCGACTCCACAGCCTGGGTTTTCTGGGCGGCCTGATCTGGATGCTGGCTTTGAGTCTGAACCTGATCGCTTCAGGCGTCGCCGGTCCTGCTGTCTCCTACGCGCTCGGCCAGGGTGCCACGCTGGTGGCCGCCATCTGGGGTGTCTTCATCTGGCGCGAATTCCAAACCGCCCCTCAGGGGACAGGCAAGTTCATCGCCGCGATGTTTGTCGGCTACACATGTGGCCTCGTGCTCATCGGCCTTGCCACGCTGTAGCAGCCACTCTGTATGCCGCTAGATCCGCCGAATCTGAACGTGCTTATACTCGGTGAACTTGCCGTTCTCATGCGCCTGCAATTCTATGGGGCCTTCGTTCATATTCTCCAGCCGGGCATACTCGAGCACCGTATCCCCGTTGATACGCACCATGCACTCCGTCCCTTTTACCCGCAACTGGAACAGCCACCACTGCAGTGCTTCAATCCGGGGATATGAGGCCCGCTGGAACGTATACAGTGATCCCGTGGGGTAGTGCGCTCCCTCCACATCATGCAGCTGGATTTCGTAGTGCGGCCCTTTGTTACCCGTGCCTTCTCCCCGGAACAGAACGCCGCCGTTGTGGTGCAGGCTGTGCCGAACGTACATCTGCAGTTCGAAGTCACGGTATTTTTCCACCGTCCCCAAATGCCCCAGACCTTCGCTGTGCAGGACGTTGCCCAGCCCACTGAATTGAGGCTTACCCTCCGATATCTTCCATTTCGAAAGGTCCGCCGGGGCTTCATACAGCGCGGTCCACGAGACAGTGGAAGGCAGTTCTTTGATTCGCAGATTTCGGAAGCGGATCGGGTAGGACAGCGACTCCAGGCCCAGATACCCGCTCCGCAGGCGATGGCGAAGTTCGGGTACGGCTTCCACATCGACATCATGGACCAACTCATCATTGCTCCAAACCTGCAGTCGCGGCCAACTCATCAGGATGCGAAAAGAATTCCACTCGCCGTTGGGCTTCACATTCACCTTGCGCGGGGCCAGCACGGGAAAGATGGAACCCGCTGACTCCGGTGCCGGGGCGGTCTGCTGGTGGAATATATTCAGCTTCATGCCGCACCACGCGCTGCGCCCATGCTCCGGCGCGTGAAAATAGATGCCGGAGTTCATCCAGCCTTTCAGGAAATATTCGCCCCGAAAATCGAAGTTTTCGTACTGACGGTCCGATCGGAGCCAGGCCGGAAACCCCGCGCTCTCATGCGCCACAATCGCGCCGTCGTTCACATAAAACGCCGACTCCGGGCCCTCGCGGACGGTCCAGCCCTGTAGTGTTGTGCCGTCGAACAGGCTGGTGAAGCCGGTTTCCGGGCTGGTCTGTGCCGGGAGGTTCCGGGAGAGAGGGAACAGTGTCGCGGTCGCCAGCAGTTGTCTTCTTGTCATGGGGTGATTTGCGAATGATACACGGTTGAGGCCCACAATCCCCGTCTCGATGCCCTGGGGCAACGAAACCCAGCTCAGCAATCTGGACGCCATCGCAAAATTGCCAACCGAACGGATTTTCTCCAGTGGACGACGAGCGGCTCTGGGGAAAATCGAGGCCGCACCAACCTGGATCAGTGCACCAGATCCTGGATCAAGCCAACGTGGCTCCGATTGTCATCGCTGCCGGGGCGGGACCAGCTCCTGCATAGCTATCCGGCGCAAACGTCGCGGATGGCGAATAGTCATCGCGCCGCAATTTGCCGAACCAGGTAGTCCACAACCCTCTCAAAGGGCTCAAAGCCAAAGCTCCGCGCAATCGGCACTCTCAGGTTCGAATTCGCGTTCACATCGTAGAAGATGAGACGACCATCGGCAGCTTCCAGATACTCGATGCCGCCGACATCCAGGCCGCCGGCCGCCATCAATTGTTTGCCTGCTTCGACAGCCGCGGCAGGAACCTCCGGGTACGGGTAAAACTCAACCGGAGGTGTCGGTGCAGCTTTCGGAATAGCGCAGTGGCCCTCGCCCGACTCCGGATTGCATACCTCTGACGGACACAGATTGAATGCCCCGTGGGAGACCACCCGCATCGCGTAAAGCAACTCGCCGTCCAGAAACTCCATCCGGACAATACCGTGGGCCGGGTTCACCGGGAAATATTCCTGCAGCATGAGCAGGTTATCCGGGAACCAAAGGTCGGGGCGGTCCCGCAGGAGGCGCCGAAACTCATCTGCCGAGTGCAACAGGAACATTCGGGCACCACTGCCACCCTGTTCCGGCTTCAGCAGGGCGGGCCATTCTTCGCCCCACTGCTCCAGTGCTGCATCGGCGGCGTTGAACGCCACGGTTCTCGGATGGCCGATACCCAGTTTCTGCATCAGCCCGGCCTGTGCGGACTTACTGAGTTCCAGCGAGAAAGCCCGGCTGCCGTTCAGGACCAGGGCTCCTCCCAATTCCAGCGACCGCATCAGCGAATATGCCAGAGGCACAGCTCTCGTATTTCCGCGAACGTACGCACTCGGGCTGGCCTGATTGAAGTAGACTTTCGCCTCGGGGACCGCCGAAGGGTTGAAGGCACCCCGCTTCAGGTCAAAGGGGGCAAAGTCTACGCCTCGCTGCTCCAGTGCCGCAAAAAGCGGCTTCTGCCATTCGGGGTGCTCGTAGAGGACAACCAGATCATGCGCCATGAGGTATGTTCCAATTGTCTCAATCCCGATAGCAGTCCGTGGCAAAAGTGGCGTGGGCCGCGTTGCGAGCGCCACGGGGCCAGATGCGAGGCGCAGCGCAGCGTTCCCGACTCAAAGGCGCTGCAAGCAGGTGTCGCGCCTGAATCCAGGATGTGCCGCCGAAATCGTCGCGCGGCTCACGGCACTTTGGCCACGGGCTGCCAGTCCGGGAATTGGTCAGGTCATCAGCATGGCAGCGCCGCCCGAGACGCCGCCTTCCAGGCGACGCTTCAGTTCCATCCGCGCTCGCTGCAGGCGCGACTTCGCAGCCACGATCGTGATTCCCAGGTGGCGTGCCACTTCGTCGATCGGCAATTCGTTCAGATCCCGCAATACCAATACGTTGCGAAGTAACGGCGGCAACTTGCGGATTTCGCCATGGAGCGCTGCAACTGAGTCCTTGCCGCCCAGTTGAGCTTCCGGAGTCGGGCACAGATCAGGAAGTTCAATCGTCGCTACCTCCCCGCCTGGACCTTCATCCAAATACAGAAAGCTGGCCCGCTTGCCTTTTCGCAGCTTCATCAGGCATTGATTTGTAACGATCCGAGACATCCATGTTGAAAACTTCGCTCCGCCGCGAAAGTTCGGCACGTAGCGCCACGCATTCATGTAGGAGTTCTGGACCTCATCTTCCGCATCCTGCCGGTCCCTCAGAATCGACAGCGCCAGCTTCATTGAAGAGGACTCGTTCCGGCGCATCAGTTCGGCGAAAGCCACTTCGTCCCGTGCCTGAGCGGCGGTCAGGAGTTCGTCTTCAGACCGATTCTGTATTGAGGCGCGTGAGTCACAAGTTTTCAAGATAGTTACCTTCTTGGTAGACGCCGCCAAGCCTCGCAAGGAATCATCCATATGAAAGATGGGTTCAGTGGCACTCAAATGTT
>RGPS01000194.1 GCA_010084195.1 Terriglobia bacterium | reverse complement strand
GGTTCCGGGGATCGTCTGCGGGCTCTGGCGGTGACCGCGTCCGGCGCTGCCCCTGATCAGTTTCCGGAATGTACCGCGCAGCTTCGTGAAATCCTTCGTGAATGCGGGGAACAAACTGCTGCCTACGTAACCCGTCTGGAGAAAGAACGGGCCGGCATTGAACAAGCGCTTCTGGACTTTGCCTCAAGTTTGGAAAAGGCCGCTGACAGTGGCGACCAGCCCATCAAATCAACTGTCGAACGCCTGCGCTTACTTTCCCAGTCGCCCGAAGCGAGGCCCCTGCGGACCGCGCTTCGGGCTGCCGCCGACTCGGTGGAGCGGGGCCTTGAACAGCTCCAGCGCCAACATCGACTTGCGGTGGTGAATTTTCAACGCGAAATCGTGTCCCTCCACCGCCGGGTCGATCCGTCTTCACCCTCCCCGCTGCAGGGGCAGAACGAGGCCTTCCTTGATAGGCCGTCCCTCGAAATGCGGCTTCGGGAAACAACTCCCGGCAAAGCCTGGATTGCGCTGATGCGGCTACGAGGGTTCCGCATGTTGTGCAATCAACCCGGCCTCGACGCGGCATCTCAGGTTCTGGCCGCTTTCCTCGCGCGCTCCCGGAATACCTTTCCTATCCAGGCCGTCCTGGGACGTTGGGGCACCGACGAGTTTGTCGCCGTTTTCCCTCCGCCCGACGCCAGTGTCTCGCCCATGGCCTTTTGTCGCGGGATTCTGGAAGGTCTGTCAGACCCGTATACCTGTGTCATTGAGGGCCGCACCCTTCGCCCCGCCATTGACATCAGCGGCTGTATTGTCGATACCAGCGCCCGCGAGACTCCCGCGCAGGTTCTGGAGAGAGTGGAAGCCTCCCTGCTGCGCATCTGATCTGCTGTCCGATACCGGACAGTTCTGTCCCACCCATGGACAAAGCCGCCCACGAAACGCTCCTACAAGCTATCTGAAATCAATAGCTTGCAGGTGTCAGGCGATTGGTGTCCGGGCTGCACTTGCATCAGCGAAGCATGGACATACAACGTCAGGGCGTCCGCAAACGCAAGCTTATCCGCTGGGTCATAGCCGGCGTCATTCTACTCGCAGCAGCGGCAGCGGGAGCTCAATGGCTCCGGCAACTGGAACCGGCACTACCTTCTGTCGAAGCTGGTACCGTGTGGCCGGACACTGTAAAGCGCGGCCCTATGTTGCGGCAGGTGCATGGTCTCGGCTCCCTGGTTCCCGAAGATGTCGCGTGGCTTTCTGCCACCACCGAAGGCCGCGTCGAGAAAATTTACGTCCACCCGGCACTGCGGTCCGTCCCGACACAATCATCATGGAGCTCAGCAATCCTACGCTGACTCAAAACATGGTGGCAGCCGAATTTGACCTCCGCCAGGCTGAGGCAAATATAACGGATCTGAACGTTACGCTGCAGGGCACGACATTTGACAAACAAGCGGTCGCCGCCCAGGTTAATTCGGACTACAACGACGCGAAGCTGGCTGCGGACCGGGACCAACAGCTGGCCAGGTTGGGGCTGATTCCGGAACTTGACGTAAAACTCTCCCAGAACAAAGTAAAACAACTGGAATTCCGCAATCAGCTGGAAGAAAAGCGCCTGGGCATAATGCACCAGTCCGTGGATGCCCAACTCGCCGCCCAGCGCGTAAAAATCGACCAGTTCAAGGCCGCGTATGCCCTGAAAAAACAGCAGGTCGAGCAGCTTCGGGTACGCGCCGGAGTGGCGGGTATGCTGCAGCAGTTGGGCAACAACACCCCCGGAGCGCCGCCCCTGGAATCGGGTCAGAACGTTCTGGCTGGTTCCATTCTGGCCAAGATTGCGCAGCAGGATCGCCTGAAAGCCCAGGTTCGAATTACAGAAACAGAAGCCAAAGACATCGCGCTGGGCCAGCCCGCGTCGATCGATACCCGCAATGGCATTATTCCGGGTAAAGTCATCCGCATGGACCCGGCCGCAGTGAACGGCACCGTTCTCGTCGATGTAGCACTCCTCGGCCGCCTCCCCGCTGGTGCCCGCCCTGATCTGAGCGTTGACGGCACCATCGATATCGAACGTCTCAACGATGTCGTCTTTGTCGGAAGGCCCACCTCCGGCCAGCCCAATTCCACGATCACGCTGTTTCGCTATGATCCGAATGGGAAAACCGCCCGCCGCGTCACTGTAAAACTCGGCCGGGCTTCAGTCAACGCTATTGAAGTAGTTGGTGGTCTGCAGGTGGGCGACAAAGTGATTCTGTCCGACATGAGCGCTCAGGACTCCCACGACCGTATTCGTCTGAACTAGCAGCCCCCCCGGATTCGTAAACGCAACACAGGAGCAAATCAAAAATGGAAATCACAAGCCGCGAAACCCTGATCAGCCTGGACGGCGTCACGAAAGTCTTCGTCACTGACGAAGTAGAAACCCACGCCCTTTCCGGCATTCATCTCAACATCGCCCGCGGTGAATATGTCTCCATCGCCGGGCCCTCAGGTTGTGGAAAATCAACACTCCTCGCGATTCTGGGCCTGCTCGATACGCCCAGTGGCGGCAGCTATACCCTCAATAAGCAGCCGGTTGCCAATATTCGCATGCAGGAACGCGCGCGTATTCGTAATCGCGAGATTGGCTTCATTTTCCAGGCCTTCAACCTGATTGGTGATCTCAACGTCTACGAAAACGTGGAACTGCCCCTCACTTACCGTGGCATGCCTGGCTCCGAACGCAAGAAAGCCGTGATGGAAGCGCTGGAAAAGGTGGGCATGAGCCATCGTCTCAAGCACTACCCATCCCAGCTTTCGGGCGGCCAACAGCAGCGCGTGGCCGTAGCCAGAGCCCTCGGCGGCAGCCCCTCCGTCCTCCTCGCCGACGAACCCACCGGTAATCTCGATTCCGCCAATGGCGAGGCCGTCATGGGACTCCTGAAAGATCTGCATCGCAACGGTGCAACCATCTGCATGGTCACCCACGACCCCCGCTACGCCGCCTTCGCGGACCGCACCATCCATATGTTCGACGGTCGCATTGTCGAAGAAGTCGCCGGCGGAAGTCACTAAACCTGCCTGCCATGCAAAACCTCATCCGCGACCTTCGCTACGGCTACCGGACCCTTCTGCGCAACCCAGGCTTTGCCGCAGCCGCAGTTATTTCGCTGGCGCTGGGGATTGGGGCCAACACCGCAATCTTCAGCTTCGTCAATACTCTTCTGCTCAGGAATTTGCACGTCTCCGATCCGGAATCCCTGGTAATTCTTGGTTCTGGAAAGGGGCGTGGCAACATGAGCGGCACGCCCAGTGGAAAGGTGGAATTGTTCTCCTGGCGTGACTACAAGGACCTGCGCGCAGGTAATTCTGTGTTCACGGAACTCTTCGCGGTCGATAGCCAGTCTCCCCGACTCTACGCCTCGTTCAACCACAGCCCCGGCACCGCACGGGAAGAGGTTCTGGCTACCCCGGTCAGCGGCAACTTCTTCTCCGTCCTCGGCGTTCACCCGGCGGCAGGCCGGTTCTTCGGCACTTCCGTTGACGCAACTCCCGGGTCGGCCCCCTTCGCTGTCCTGAGCGATACGTTCTGGGCCAGACGTTTCCACCGGGACCCCGCCGTTATCGGTTCCATCCTGCGCATGGCGGACCGCGACTACACGATCCTGGGTGCCGCCGACCCCTCGTTCTTCGGTACCCGCGTTGGCGGAATTCCGGATCTGTGGATTCCCATCGCCATGAAGCCGACGCTGCCCGCAGTGGACAATGCTGACCTCGCAGATCCGATGTCTCACTTCGTTAATCTGTTTGCCCGGACGAAGGCAGGTGTGACGCTGCCCCAGGCCACCGCGAATGCCAATCTGGTCTACGCCCGGATGCTGGCAGAGTACGTCAAGTCACCGGGGCCCAGTGGGCCTGTCGATGCGGAGGATCTCGCGCAAATGAGGACGATGCATATCGATGTCAACCCGGCATCGCAGGGCCTCTCCGGGCTCCGTGGCAGATATGCAGAAGCGCTCCGGGTATTGATGGGTGTAGTCGCCCTTGTCCTGCTGGTGGCGTGTGCCAACGTCGCGAACCTCGTGGTCGCCATGGGCGCACGCCGCCAAAGAGAAATGGCAGTCCGTCTCGCCATCGGGGCAGGGAGGGGCCGGGTCGTCAGCCAGGTAGTCACCGAGGGCCTTCTGCTGGCTGCTGCCGCCGGAGTTCTGGGCATTCTCGTCGCTACTGGCGCCGGCCAATTGCTGGTTCACCGCATCTCCACCGGCCCACGTCAATTGCCTCTGGCCTTTGACCTTGATCTCCGCGTGCTCACTTTCACCGTATCGATTTCCGCAATCACCGGAATTCTCTTCTCCCTCGCCCCTGCCATCCGGGCCTCGCGAGTGGATCTAAATCTGTCGCTGAAGGAAGGTAAGGGTTCAACTGCTGCCCCGGGCCGTGTTACTTTCGGCCGCGTCCTGGTGGCGGCCCAGGTGGCTCTGTCGCTTACACTCCTTGTTTCCGGCGGCCTTCTGGTCCGCAGTTTTCGAAACCTCCTCATCTCCGGCACCGGATTTGATCGGGAGAATGTTCTCGTCTTCAAGATAGATGCCAACTCCTCCGGGTACAAGCAGGATGCGAGATTGGCAGACCTCTACACTCGCATTGAGCAGACTCTGGCCCATCTGCCCGGTGTGACAGCCGCAGCTTTCAGCCAGCGTTCCTTTTCGGAAGGGCGCTGGATGGAGACCTTTACCTCCCCCGGAATCACGCTGCCCCAGAATGAACGCGTCATTCGTCAGCTTGGCCTCGTAAGTCCTGGCTACTTCAAAGCTCTCCGCATCCCGGTACTGAACGGGCGTGGCTTCAATGCCGGAGATTCCGCCGGGAAACCCTGGGTTGCTCTCGTAAATGCCACCTTCGCGAAACAGGTCTTCGGCAACGACGCGGTGATCGGTCGCGTTTTGAAAATG
This sequence comes from Terriglobia bacterium, assembly GCA_010084195.1. Classification (GTDB taxonomy): domain Bacteria; phylum Acidobacteriota; class Terriglobia; order Bryobacterales; family Bryobacteraceae; genus BOG-234. Next base: position 4,999 of record RGPS01000194.1, on the reverse strand, counting down.
GGACCCATCGATCAGGAACACGACTGCCAGGTGGTCGGTATTGTCGGAGCTATCAAATCCGTGGACGTTCGGGATACCCCTGAAAAGCAGGTCTACATGCCGATTGCCCAAAATATCCGGTATGCGGGAAACATCTCCATCCGCATCGCGGGCGATCCAACAGCAGACTTCCACCGCTATTCGCCGGTCGCTGACCACCCTCGAACCGAACCTGCCGGTCAGCTGGGTCACGACGCTGGCCGGAGAAGTGGGCGACTCTCTGGTTCGGGAACGAGCCGTCGCCCAACTCGCCTCCGCATTTGCCCTGGTCGCGCTGCTGTTATCCGCCATCGGTCTCTTCGGGACGGTGTCATTTGCCGTTGCGCGCCGTACGAATGAGATTGGTATTCGAATCGCGCTGGCGGCCGAGCGCTCCTCGGTCCTCTTCATGGTCCTGCTGGATACTGCCGGGCTGCTGGCCGCCGGTCTGGCGTGTGGCATCCCCCTGGCCTTCCTCTCCGGACGGCTGATACAGGCCTTGCTTTCGGCGTCGGTGGCTTTGATCCTGCCACCACGCTGGTAGCCTGTACAGTGCTGATCCTGGCCGCCGGAGTTGCCGGTTACATTCCGGCACGCCGGGCCGCAGCGCTGGACCCAACCGTCGCGCTGCGTTGCGAATGAGCGTGGAGGAAAAGAAACAAACTAAACTTCATTTAGACCCGATGCCAACTCCCCTCATCCAGCTCCGGAGCGTCGAGCGCTACTACCAGCAGGGTCCCTCACGCAGCTGTGTGCTGCGCCGTATCGACCTGACAGTCAATGAGGGCGACTTCCTCACCATCATGGGCCCCTCCGGCTCTGGCAAATCGACCCTGCTGAACATCCTGGGGATGCTCAACAGGGGCTGGGCCGGTGAATATGATCTCGTCGACAACCCAGTTTACAAAGTCAACCACAAGCAGCGTATCGAACTCAACAAGAAACACATCGGCTTCGTTTTTCAGAGTTACCATCTGCTGGACGACCTGACGGTTGCCGAAAACCTCGACGTTCCCCTCTCCTACCGCAATGTAAAAAAGGCTGAGCGCCAGGCCATGGTTGCCGATTCCCTCGACCGTTTCCGGATGGTTGGCAAGAAAGACCTGTTCCCCAGCCAGTTGTCTGGCGGCCAGCAGCAGCTTGTGGCGATTGCGCGAGCCGTCATCGCCAGTCCCAAACTGATCCTCGCCGACGAACCCACCGGGAACCTGCACTCGGCCCAGGGCGATGAGATCATGCAGCTTTTCCGCCAACTCAATGAACAGGGCACAACCATCATTCAGGAGACGCACTCGGAGCGTTGTGCCGGCTTTGGGCACAAAGTGATTGAACTGGAAGACGGGTGGGTCAAAGATGCCGCGCACGTTCAAGGCTCCGGAGCAGGGAACTGATGGCCGTCACAGCGTCACCTCGCATCCTCATTGTCGACGACCAGACTGATGTCCTCGAAGCCCTCCGCCTTCTTCTAAAGCCCGAAGGTTTTCTCACCGAACAGGCCACCTCGCCGGCCGCAGCCCTCGACCTTCTTGCCACCCGCGAATTCGACGGCGCCATCATTGACCTCAACTATGCGCGCGACACCACATCCGGAGCCGAGGGTCTGGATCTCCTTGCCGCCATCAACGCTCTCGATACGCCCCCGCCGGTCATCGTCATGACTGCCTGGGGCTCTGTCGATATTGCCGTGGAAGCAATGCGCCGAGGCGCCCGCGATTTCGTTCAGAAGCCCTGGGAAAACGCCCGCCTGGTCTCAATCATCAAGACCCAGATTGAACTTGGACGAGCCCTCCGTACCGCCCGCAAGCTCGAGGCCGAAGACCGCGTTCTCCGCGCCGTGGACCGCCCCGTCTTCATCGCCGAGTCACAGCCTATGCGCCAGGTTCTGCGCATCATTGGAGATGTCGGTCCCTCCGATGCCAATATCCTGATCACCGGCGAACCCGGTACCGGCAAGGAAGTGGTCGCGCAGACGCTCCACGCGGTGTCGCGTCGCTCCGGACGCCGTCTGGTCGCTGTGAACGCCGGGGGCCTCTCCGAAGGTGTCTTCGAAAGCGAACTGTTTGGGCATGTCCGGGGAGCCTTTACCGATGCCAAAACCGACCGGGTCGGTCGCTTCGAACTGGCCGATGGAGGCACCCTTTTCCTCGACGAAATCGCCAACATCAGCCCCAATCAGCAGGCGCGCCTGCTGCGAGTCCTCCAGACCGGGGAACTGGAGCGCGTCGGTTCCTCCCGTACCGTTAAGGTGGATGTCCGCATCCTCTCGGCCACCAACGCCGAACTCAGCGAAGAAGTCAGTGCGGGACGTTTCCGCGCTGACCTGCTCTACCGCCTCAACGCCATTGAGATCCATCTGCCACCACTCCGCGAACGGCGCGAAGACATCCCGGCCCTGGCCAGCTTCTTCCTCACTAACTACACCACCAAGTACCGTAAGGCCGCCCGCGAATTCGATGCTGCCGCCATGCGGGTTATGCTGGAACACGACTGGCCGGGTAACGTACGTGAACTGCAACATGCCATTGAACGGGCCGTCCTCCTCACCCAGGATGAGCGCATCCAGGCCAGCGCCTTTGGCCTCCGTGCCGGGCGCACTCCTGCGCGCCTCGAAGAGCTCAGCCTCGAGCAGGTGGAAGCGCTCCTCATCCGAAAAGCAATGGCAAAGTTTGAAGGCAACGTCAGCCGTGCTGCCAGTGCGCTCGGTCTGAGCCGCAGCGCGCTCTACCGTCGGCTGGATCGGTATGGCATCGCTTAGACCCCGCCGACTCTCCTTCGAACGCCGCATCTTCCTGCTGGCCGCCGGGGCTGGACTCCCCGCCCTTGCCTGCGCTCTCATTCTCCTTTGGTTCGGCGAATTCAGCAACTCAACCCGATGGACGCTCGCCATCGTCCTCATCGGCCTCTGGTGCGGCTTTGCCGTCGCCGTCCGCGAACGCTTTGCCTACGCCATGCGGACCCTCGCTAACCTCCTCGGAGCGCTCCGCGAGGGTGATTTTTCCTTTAGACTCCGAATGGACGATGGCGGCAGCCTCGGTGAGGTCTACGCCCAGATCAACGAAATGGCCGAGACCCTCCACGAACAGCGGTTGGGGGCCATGGAGGCCACCGCACTGCTCCAGAAGGTCATCAGCGAAATTGACGTGGCCATCTTCGCATTCGATGCTATGGGGCTGCTCAGACTCATCAATAAATCCGGGGAGGCCCTCGTCCGCCTGGATGCCGCGCAGGCGATAGGGGAATCCGCAAGCCGCCTTGGGCTGGCGCCGTACCTGGAGGGGCCCACCGCGACGGTTACCCGCGCAACCATCGCGGGTGTGACTGGCCAATGGAGTGTCCGCCGCGGCGATTTTCGTGAAAGTGGTCAGCCTCACCAACTCCTGGTGCTCACCGACATCACCCGCCCTCTGCGCGAAGAGGAACTTCACGCGTGGCAGCGCCTGGTACGTGTTCTCGGCCACGAGATCAATAATTCCCTCACACCTGTGCGGTCGCTGTCTTCAAGCCTGCTGACACTGGTGGAACGAGACCCTCTTCCGGAAGACTGGCAGGAAGATGTCCGCTCCGGGCTGAACGTGATCGCCAACCGTTGCGAAGCTCTTAACCGTTTCACCGGGGCGTACGCCCGCCTTGCTCGTCTGCCTGCCCCTAAAATGCAGCCAGTCGGGGTTCGTGACTGGATCCTGCGAGTTGTGCGCCTGGAACAGCGGTTGGCGGTCACCGTTTCCGAGGGGCCTGAAATCACCATCCAGGCCGACCCCGACCAGTTGGAGCAAATGTTGATTAACCTGCTTCGGAACGCGGTCGATGCCTCTCTCGAACGTCAGCGCGGGGTTCACCTGGCGTGGCACCTGGCGCAAAGCGGGCTGGAGATTCTGATTGAGGACCAAGGGCACGGCATCTCAAATCCGGAAAATCTGTTTGTGCCATTTTTCACCACCAAGCCCGGGGGCTCCGGGATTGGCCTCTTCCTGAGTCGTCAGATCGCCGAGGCCCACGGAGGCACTATCTCGCTGCGCAATAACCCGGCGCAGCCAGGTTGCGTAGCCTCGATTATCCTTCCCACCTGACCTTGCCACCCAACAAGCTCCACCGCCCGTTTGCCGGCATGTTGGGCTGACGGCGCTGCGCAGTTCCCAGGATGGCGCGAAGCGGTATGGGGAAGATTGCACGTCCAGTGCGGTAGCTTCCCACCTGACCTTGGCAGCCACAAGCTCCACCGCGCGTTTGTTGGTATGTTGGGCTGACGCCTCTGCACCGCCACCAGGATGGTGCGAAGTGGCATGAGGGAAGCATGCACGTCCAGTACGGTTGTGGCTTTACGGCTCCGGAAGAATGGCTTAATTTCGACGCTTCAATGACGTTGAAATGGGAACGCACGCCCCTGCTGGGGCGGCTGTACACCAAAAATATCCAGCGCTTTCCCCAAAACGTCCGTAGTGGCGATATCGTACGGGGCCTTCCTGTGGGCGAGGCAAGTTGCAAAGGCGTGTATGCCAGCCATGTCCTGGAACACCTCGCACTGGAAGATTTCCACAAGGCTCTGGAGAATACAAAGCAGATTCTGGAGGTGGGTGGCATCTTTCGGCTCATCGTTCCTGATTTGGGATGGGCCGCGACCGAGTACGTGCGAAGACTGCAGGCCGGCGACGCCCAGGCAAACAGCTTCTTTCTTGGTGAAACAAATCTTGGGGAGCCGAAGCGGGAGCGCGGCCTGCGCGGCCTGCTTCACAAATCCCTCAACACTTCGAAGCACCTCTGGATGTGGGATGCACTCTCACTGGCGAACGCTCTTTCGGCACACGGGTTCAAAACAATACGCCCCTGCTCCTTTGGCGATTGTGAAGATCCGATGTTCAGCCTCGTCGAAAGCGCAGGACGCTTTGAGCACGCCGTTGCCATGGAAGCAAGGCGGTAAGGTCGCCCGCGCCGATGTCTTCCGCGAGTGCGAGTGCGATGGGGTCGTGCATAACAGCAATTCGGC
>RGPS01000193.1 GCA_010084195.1 Terriglobia bacterium | reverse complement strand
CATTGGGTGCACCATCCTGGGGCTTTTTTATACCTGGCGCAGGGCGTTGATCATCTATGTCAGCATTTGCGCATTCAACGGGCTCGGCGTTGTGTCCGGCTTCTGGACTCTCAGGAGTTTACTTGGGTTCTCAAACGCGATTCCAACAGCAATACTCGTGGTCGTGCTCGCGGCGGCTCTTTTCCGATCTCGGAATTGGCGTAATTTGGGCCGCTCCCGGCATCTTCGCCCGAGGATTTCGACCCCTCAGCGTGAGGAAGAGAGGCAATGACATGTGGCAGCCCTCGTCGAAACGTGGATGACCTGCTCGCAGCAGGAATGGAACCAGGATGTTTTATCTAAGTTTTGTCAAATCGTTAGCAGACAGGCAGTTAGCTGCGATCGGGTTAATTGAAATCATGAAACAACTGACGGGGACAAGTAAATGAAACCGGCTGGACCCAGACCCACTGTAGCCATTGTGGCCGGAGCGCGGCCCAACTTCATGAAAGTGGCACCGGTCCTGAGGGCTGTGGCTGCCCGGGATTATGGCTTTGACGTGATTCTGGTACAGTGTTTGCTGTCCGATCGCATTGCCCGGACGAAGACGATTGCATGATCGCTGCGAATTCCCGCTCGGATTCTAACCCGCCAACGTACCCTGATCCAAGCCCGGCGGTTTCCCCTCCAATTCGCCTCCTCGCCGTTTGCACAGTTGATGTTATGGCCTGGAAATTGCTTCGGCCCTGGTTTCGCGCACTTGCCGACGCCGGCTACGAGGTTCATATTGCCTGCTCCAGAGAAAATTGGTTTGACCATTTGGCGGCGGACGGCTTCCACATGCATGAAGTGCGGCTTCGCCGCCGAGTCAATCCGTTCGTACACATCGCTCCTTTATGGGAACTGTTCCGGCTGATTCGCCGGGAACGCTTTGTTCTGGTGAATACGCACAGTCCTGTCGCGGCTGCCGTGGGCCGGGTTGCTGCCTGGCTCGCGAGGGCGCCTGTCATCATTTCTACGGTACACGGCTTTTACTTCCATGACGGCATGCCTTGGTGGAAGCGGAAGATGTTCGTCACGATGGAGTGGTTGCTCGGCGGAATGACCACCGACTTCATGTTCGTTTCGGATGAAGATCGCACCACGGCGGTGAGGGAGGGCATCGCTCGTGACCCTGAGCGGGCCACCACAATCTATAACGGCGTGGACCTGACGGCCTATCCGGACAAGCGAAGCCCCTCGCGGTTGGCTGTCAACAAGGGATTCCGGCAGCAGTTGAACATTCCCGAGGCTGCGCGGGTGGTGGGTATTGTCGGTCGCATTGTGCGGGAAAAAGGCTTCGTTGAGTTCGCCGAAATGGCGCAGCGGATCGCAGCCACCCACCCGAACGTGTATTTCCTGGTTGTGGGTGACGCTCTGGCGACAGATCGGGATGGCATGGTCCCGGAGCTAAAGAGCTTTGTTGAGTCGGCCGGGCTGAACACTAAGTTCCGCTTCACCGGTTTCACTGACAAGGTTGCCGAGCATCTGCAGGTAATGGATATCTTCGTGCTGCCCTCCTACAGAGAAGGGTTTCCTCGTTCCGTACTTGAGGCGATGAGTTGCGAACTGCCTGTAGTGGCAACCAGAATACGGGGATGCCGCGAGGCTGTTGTACAGGGGGCGACAGGTCTGCTGGTTCCGCCGCGCGATGCTGCCGCGTTGACTGACGCAGTCGGGCAATTGCTGGACCAGCCGGAATTGATGCACCAGATGGGAGCCGCCGGTCGCGAGAGGGTAGTTCACCTTTTCGAGCAGGGCTTGGTTCAGGCCAGATTTAAGGCCATCGTGGCGCGAGCTCTGCGCACGATCGGGATGGGGACCCCGATACCTCCAGCCTCGCTTTAGAACAGTGGGCGGTAAAATGGGGTTTGCTGAACCCGACTCAAATTACCTCGGTTCCTCTCCTGAATGTTCAGAGGCAGACCGCCGCTATCCGTCCCAGCCTTGACGCTGCCATCTCCCGCGTCCTCGACCATGGCATGTTCATCAATGGTCCGGAGGTCCGGGAGTTTGAAGACAGTCTTGCCCGCTACTGCGGCGTGCAACATGCCATTGCCTGTGCTTCCGGCAGCGACGCCATTCTGCTACCCCTGATGGCGCTGGGGGTAAGCCCCGGAGACCGTGTCATCACCGTTCCTTTCACCTTCTTCGCGACCGGTGGGTGTATCGCAAGACTCGGTGCCGAGCCCGTGTTTGTCGATATCGATCCGGCGACTTTCAATATGGACCCCGTCGCCCTGGCTCGCCACCTGGAGAGCCTTTCTGCTGCCGACCTCCGGTCCATTAAAGCCATCCTGCCGGTCCATCTCTTTGGTCAGTGTGCCCCTATGGACCCGATCAACGAAGTAGCCGCCCGTTATGGAATTCCGGTGATTGAAGACGCCGCACAAGCTATCGGGGCTGAGTATAAGGGGCATCGCTCCGGCTCGATGGGTTGGTGTGGTGCCTTTAGTTTCTTCCCGTCCAAGAATCTTGGGGGACTCGGTGACGGGGGGCTGATCACTACAAATGATGCCGGGCTTGCCGCAAAGCTTCGCATTCTGCGGGAACATGGCAGCGAAGCCAGGTACTACCACCGCGTCGTTGGCATGAACTCCAGGCTGGATACTCTGCAGGCGGCCACGCTCCTCGCCAAGTTCGCCCATTTAGAGGCATGGACAGCCAGTCGCCGGGCTCACGCGGCAACCTACCTGTCGGAACTTCGTGGCGCGAAACTGCCACAGGAGAGTCCGGATTGCTTCCACGTCTATAACCAGTTCACAATCCGGGCGGACGACAGGGACGAGCTGAAGGGTCGTCTGGACGCAGCGGGAGTCGCCAGCGCCATCTACTATCCCGTACCCCTGCATTTGCAGGATTGTTTCGCAGGCCTTGGTTACAAACCTGGAGACATGCCTCACAGCGAAGCGGCCGCGAAGTCGGTTCTTTCTATTCCGGTCGAAGCCTCGTTGACGGATGCTGAGGTTGCCTTCGTAGTGGAACGGGTGAACGCCGCGACGGCAGGTTGACGAACTATGCCGATGGGGCAGTCAGGATGTGTTCAACGGCTTTAGCGAGGTTGACGCACCGAAGGATATTGTCGCCGTTGGCCGTCGGTGTTGTTGCTCCTTCGGGGGCCTCGGTCGGCTGATGCACTATGTGGATCACCTGTCGGACTCCGGCACTCAAGCCGGCCTCCATGTCGCTCATCCGGTCCCCTGCCAGCCAGGAGCGTGCAATGTCCAGCCCTAACTCGGCAGCGGCGTCGTGGATCATACCCGGATTCGGTTTCCGCCAGGGATGGTCTGCGGCCACTGTGCCGCCGTCTCCCTCAGAGTGGTGCCCACATGCCCAGACGCCATCCAGCCAGCCACCCTCCGCTGTCAGGCGCGCCTCAATGGCTGCCTGCACGTCCTCAAAGTCCTGCCAGCTGTAGAACCCGCGGCCCACTCCGGACTGATTGGTGATCAGGACTACGGGAATTCCCTCGCGATTGAGGCGGACAATTGCCTCCACGCTGCCGGGGATATGGCGAACCTGGTCGGGGTGCGAAATGTAGCCGGTGTCCTCAATCAGGACTCCATCGCGGTCCAGGAATACCGCTGGCCGCAAGTCGCCTTTCGACGCAGGCCGGATGCGCTTATAGAGCAGGTTCATTTCCCGCCGATGTTTGTGGAGCCAGGAGCAGTTCCACCTGGCTACAGATCGAGTGATACGTCACCACATGCACTTCCTGAATCTGCGGGGTCTCCCGAAGGGGTACCGCGAGCAATACATCGCAATGGGGGGCCATCTGGCCGCCGCCTTCGCCGGTCAGGCCAATGGTCCTCAGTCCGGCGTTGCGTGCCGTCTGCATGGCGGATACCACGTTCCGGGAATTGCCGCTGGTGGAAATCCCCCATGCGATATCGCCGGGTTGTCCCAGGGCCTCAATCTGTCGGTCGAAAACCGAGTCGAAGCCCTTGTCATTGCCCCAGGCCGTCAGGATGGCACCGTTGCAGGTCAAAGCGATAGCCGGCAAGCCGCGACGTTCCAGCATGAAGCGCCCCACCAATTCTGCGCAGATATGTTCCGCATCCGCCGCCGACCCCCCATTGCCAAACACAAGGAGCTTATTCCCGTTTCGAAGAGTGTCGGTGATCAGTTCCACCGCTCTGGCTACCTGCGCGGGGAAGCCGGTGGACGCCACCTCCCGCATGTTCTCTGCCGCCTGCTCCAACGCCCGTTTCGCGGCGTCCGCGGCTTTGTTGGCGACCGTTAGCTGGTCGCTCAAGCTGCTTCACTCGAAGTAGTTTCGCGCGAGGCAGTTTCGCGCGAAGCATAGGCTCTCGCTGAGAGCTCTTCACTCGGTCGGTATTCGGGTACAATTTCACGCATACCGCAAATCAAGTCCATCAAGGTACGTGCGCTGCAAGCGCTCCGGAGAGTGTTGAGGCTCTTTGCGAGAGTGTCCCAATCGGGAGCGAGGCCGGAGAATACGCGAATTTTCTCATGGTGAGTCGTGAGCAGGCCCTCTTCCAGAACACTGAGCTCCTCGGCCAGTTTTTCTCCGGGCCGGGTGCCTGTGAATTCGATACGAATGTCCACGTCCGGGCGCAAGCCGGAAAGCAGAATCAGGTTCCTGGCAAGGTCCACTATCTTTACCGGCTCGCCCATGTCCAGCACGAAGATCTCGCCTCCGCGACCCATTGTGGAAGCCTGTAACACCAGTTGGCAGGCCTCCGGGATAGTCATGAAGTAACGGCTCATCTCGGGATGAGTAACCGTAACCGGGCCCCCGCGCGCTATCTGGTCCTTAAAAATCGGGACCACACTGCCATTGCTTCCCAAAACGTTGCCAAATCTGACCGAAACGTAGCGGCCATTCTCCGGTTGCAGCGAGCGGACCACCAGTTCCGCCATGCGTTTTGTAGCTCCCATTACGTTCGCGGGCCGAACCGCCTTGTCCGATGAGATCATGACGAATTCGCGCACCCCGAAGTGCCGGGCTGCCTGAACCACATTCAGCGTACCGAAAACATTGTTCTCGATGGCCTCGAAAGCGTGCGATTCCATCAGGGGAACATGCTTATAGGCTGCGGCATGGTAAACCACAGTGGGAGAGAATGCGGTGAAGGTCTCCCGAAGACGTTGCGTGTTCTGGATACTGCCAAGTTCAGGGCGAAATGCCAGACCGGGGTGCAGTCTCCGCAACTCCTGCTCCAAATAGAACATCGGCGATTCCGCAATGTCATACCCGATGATCAGCTTGGGTCCGAACCGCGCAATCTGCCGGCAGATTTCCGACCCGATCGAACCCGCCGCCCCGGTGACCAGAACTACCTGGTCACGCAGGGTAGAAGAGATCCGCTGATGCTCCAGATTCGCGGGGGTTCTCCCCAGCAAATCCTCCACAGCCACATCGCGGATCTGTCCGGCTAAGCCGCCCTCTTCCATCATCTCTGCCAGACCCGGGATCGTTTTATACGGAACTCCGGCTGCAGTGCATGATTCGAAAATACGCCTCATTTGCCCGCCCGAAGCTGAAGGGACGGCGATCAGGATCAGATCGGCCTGCTGGTTCTTTGCGATCCGGCTCAATTCGGTACCCGTGCCGAGAACGGTGATCCCCTGAAGAATCAGTCCCCGTTTGCGGGGATCGTCATCAATGAAGCCAATCACCTGATAGGGCAGACCGGGGTGATGCTGGATGTCTCGCTGGAGCGAGGCACCAGCGTTGCCGGCGCCATAAATAATAGTCCGTCGCGTCGCGTCCCCGGACACCGGTGTGGGTCTTGCCAGATCGGTCAAGAGCCGAACCGTGACACGCAAACCGGCTGTGATCATCACGCACAACAGCAGATCAATGGCGTAGATGGACCGCGGTACCGGCACCCACAGGGTCCTCAGAATCAGCAATCCGAGGATCGAACCCAGCAGGTTGCTGGCGGCGACGCGCATCAGATCAGACATTGACGCGTAGCGGGCCCACCGTCGGTCCAAGCCCAAAACCTTGAAACTCGCCAATTTTGTCGGTCCCCAGACCAGGACCGCCATAGTCAGAATCGGAGTATAGCTGGCTGGTATCGAGAAATCGAAGCGAAGCAGAAATGCCATGACGGCGGCAACTACTACCGCTGCCAGCTCTATGCCATAGGCGAAAATCCCTCGCGCGATTGCCTCTGACTTGCGTTGGGCTTGCGGCAGCCTGTCAGGCATTTGTCCCCACTTCCCGCCGCAGTGCTGTTTGTGCTGCGAGAACACGGTCTGCGACGTAGTCGATTTGACCCGCGGCCAGGCTGCTGGAACTGGGCAGGCAGATACCGCGCCGGAAAAGGTCTTCCGCAACCGCTCCGCCGAAGCAGGGATACCCTGCATACACCCTTTGCAGGTGCATCGGTTTCCAGACGGGCCGGGTTTCAACACCAGCTTCATCCAGGAAGTCGATCAGTTCATCGCGGTCGCAACCAAAAGTCCTCGAATCGACCAAAAAGCAGCTGAGCCAGTTTGTCGACCTTCCGTAAGGTGCCTCAGGCATAGGTTCCAGACCAGGTACCCCCGAAAATGCCGCCTTGTAGCGCGCGAAGTTCTCGCGGCGCTGGTTGACGCGCAACTCCAGAACTTCCAGTTGTCCGCGGCCAATTCCGGCGAGGACGTTGCTCATCCGGTAGTTGTAGCCGATCTCGGAATGTTCATAGGCAAGACCTGGGTCCTTAGCCTGGGTGGCCAGAAACCGGGCTTTCTCAACCAGCCTGGCGTCGGGTGACACCAGCATCCCGCCGCCGGCGGTGGTGATGATCTTGTTGCCGTTGAACGAAAAAACTGAAATATCGCCAAAGGTTCCGGCGGGGCGGCCCTTGTAGGTTGCGCCCAACGCTTCCGCCGCGTCCTCCAGAATCGGGACTCCATACCGCCCACAAATCTTCAGAATTGGATCCAGGTCGGCACATTGGCCGTACAGGTCGACCACAACCACGGCGGCAGGCAACTTTCCGGTCGCCGCCCGAGCCTGAAACGCCTGTTCCAGGACCACCGGGTCCATATTCCAGGTTGCGTAGTCGCTATCGATAAAGACGGGAGTCGCGCCCAGGTAACGGATGGGATTTGCGGAAGCGGCGAAGGTCAGAGTACTGCAAAAGACCTCGTCGCCAGGCCCGACACCCAGCAACTGGAGCCCCAGGTGAATGGCGGCGGTGCCACTGGCCAGACAAACGGCGGGCTGCCCCACCAGACGGGAGAAGTCGGCTTCGAACGCTGTCAGATTTGGGCCAACGGTAGAGACCCAGTTCTTAGAAAAAGCTTCGCAGGCATAGGCTTGCTCATTCTCTCCCATGTGTGGCACGGAAAGCAGGATTCGATTTGTAGGTTTATGAAAAGACAAATCTGTGAACTAACATCCACCGAGCGCCCTACTCGGCCCGTTTCTTTATGTTTAGCTTACCAATGCCTTGCCGACCCTTACTGGCTGGGAGTAGTCTGCTGCGTAAACATGTACGCAGCCACCGCGAATGCAATCAGGCCCAAAGCATAAATCGTCCACTCCCGCTTCGAGTGCTTCCACTTCAACGCTCGTCGAATCTTCATGATCCGCCGCTCCTCGGTGGTCCTCATCCGGTCCGATTTTTCTCCGGCAAGGTACGCATAATACCGGATATGGCACTTCTTACAGCGGTAGGGGATCATGGAAAACCACCCCCAAACCCTGTCTTTCATGCCACGACGGTGAGATCGATGAGCCGCCGGCTCACTACACTTCGGACAAGTCACCTGTCTTCCCGCCTCCAGAACTGCCACCATTTTCCTGGCTGAGCCCGCTGCCACTTCTCTGCCGACACATACTGCCCCCGGATTATCCGGCCCGGGTTATCCACCAACAGCATCTGCGCGATGTCCTGCCCATACTGTGTCGAAATTGCGGCAAACGCTTCATCTAGCCGCGGATGTCTGTGAACCGGGTCATGCGCGTCACTGGCAATCACATGCACCTCACCCTTCGCCAACAACGCATGCGCGGTCGTCTCGGCGCGCTTCCCGAAACCACCGAGCACCGACAATGCCGTCACCTGTACGAGACAGCCCAGATCTACCCACGCATCCAGCCGGTTGAGTTCCTTCTGCAGAATCGGGTTTCGCTCCGGGTGGGTCACGATCGGCACCAGGTCCACGCCCATCAGCTGGTCCAGCACCTTGTCCATAGAACCGGAGATATGAAGGTCAGAACACTCCACCAGAACGTACCTTCCGCCGCAGATAGCAAACTTCGACGGGTTCTCGATGGCCTCGGAGATATTGTCAAAGCTGAGGTGCAGATCGCAACCACGGTGAAGGCGAGGTACCCCGCCGGTAAGCTTCGTCAACTCTGCAATGCGCTCATCAATCAATGCCGGTTGATACTCGAACTCACCATTCGAATGTGGGGTAGCCACAATGTCAGTTGTCCCTGAAGCCGCAGCCTGGCGCAACATCTCCAGGCTGACCTCGATGGTGGGCGCACCGTCATCCATGCCCCACAGAACGTGACTGTGAATATCGACCACTGTCTACTAGGGTATTACAATCCTTTTCGTCACTTGCAACTGCCCGAAACGTGAGAAACTGTAGCCCATGCGGATCGCCTCACTCACCCTGTTATTTATCGCCCTGCCGCTCGCCGCGCAGGAGTATTTTCCGGCCCCGGGCAGTTGGCAGACAAAGCCTGCTGCCGAACTTGGCTTTGACAAACTGAAACTCCAGGCAGCGGTCGAATACGCTCAGGCCCATGGCAGTGATTGGGACTTCCCTCGGGATCAGGTCAGGACGTTCGGTCGCCCTCTGGGCCCGGTCCCCGAAAAGCGGGCTGCCACGAACGGTCTGATCATTCGCCACGGCTACATCGCCGCTACCTTTGGCGACGTGAAGGCCGTCGATCCTGTCTACAGTGCGGCGAAGAGTTTCCTCTCCACCATCTGTAGCCTCGCTGTCGCCCAGGGTCTGATTAAAGACGTGAATGACCCCGTCGCCCGGTATATACACGATGGCAGCTATGCTTCCCCGCACAACGCCAGGGTCACCTGGAAGAACCACCTCCAGCAGGAATCGGAATGGGAAGGCACCATGTTCGGCAAGCCTTCCACTTTTTTGGGAATCGAAGAGTTTGGCGGCGGGCGTCGCGAATCCCGCGCCATTCAGGACCCGGGCGCTTTTTACGAATACAATGACGTCCGGGTGAACCGCTTCTCCCTCAACCTGATGCAGTTGTTCAAAAAGCCCGTCCCCGAGGTTCTGAAAACAAAGATTATGGACCCCATCGGAGCCTCCAACGCCTGGCGCTGGATCCCGTACGCCAATTCCAATGGCTCGGTCAGTGGCGGCACCCGTTGGGGCGGCGGTATCTGGTCCAATTCTGAGGACCTTGCCCGCTTCGGCCTGCTGATTCTGAACCATGGGCGCTGGAAAGACCGGCAACTCGTTTCCGAACAGTGGCTGAAGGACGCCACCCAGGCCAGCGCCCACGGGCCGGACTACGGTTACCTCTGGTGGTTGAATACAAAGGGTAAACAATGGCCCAGCGCCCCGAAAAGCAGCTTCGCCGCCATTGGCAACGGCTCCAACGTCATCTGGATCGACCCCGAACACGACCTCGTCATCGTCTGGCGCTGGCACGGACCGTTTATGGACGGTGTGATCCAACGCACGCTGGCAGCTATTCTGGATAAATGAAGTCTTTAGGTGTTCTCGGAGTTCTGCTCGTGGTTTCGATTCCCGCCGCTGCCGGTGTCGTAACGTTTACCTCGTCCGCAGCCTTTCAGGCGTCAACCTCCATCACGAACGCCGAAGATTTTGAAGGGTTTAGCCAGGGCTTCCAGGATAACCCGTTCATCACCCACGGCATTCGCTTTGAGCAGTTGCCCGGCGGCCACCCGAACGTTATCCCCTATATCTCCAATGCCGGGAACCTCGGTAACGGGTTCGAACCAACCTCAAAGACCCTCGATGGCAATGGTGATGAGAACTTTCTGATCCAA
>RGPS01000192.1 GCA_010084195.1 Terriglobia bacterium | reverse complement strand
GTTCCTTTCGCATGCGGCTCTGCGCCGCTGTCTTCACCTAACCGCAGCGTAATCCGCGCTGCTGCGTTCAGGCAACTGGTCGCTCCATCTTGACTAGGGAATTACGGTTTGAAGCCCGTTATGGAGTTAAGCTGGGAACAGATGGCAACTCGTCTGTTCCCAGCTTTTTTTTGCGCCCTCGTTCTTTGCGGGATGGTAGTGAGTTGTTCGGAGAAGGACACCTCGACGGCACGGCCTGCTGAGAAGGCATCCGTCATTCCCGCTTCGGTTACGGCCGGCGTACAGCCTGCGCCCTCGAACGACAAAGATGTTGCCATCGTGCTGGATTCCGGCGAGGATGCGGTGAGCCTCGTTGACCTGCACGAGTACAAGGAAATCTCAAAGTTCCACATTGGCAAAGAGCCTCATCATCTGATGGCGACGCCGGACGACAAGTACCTGATCGTCGCCAACGCCGTCAGCAACAACCTGGTTTTTCTCGATCCACATACCGGCGAAATCGTCAAGCGAATTGCCGACATCAGCGATCCGTACCAGATTGGCTTCAGCCCGGACCGGAAGTGGTTCGTCTCCGTTTCCCTCCGGCTGCACCGCGTAGACATCTACGATGCCAACGACTTCCACCTGATCAAAAGGCTGAAGGTAAACAAAGCCCCGAGCCACCTGATTTTTGACGCCAACAGTACGAACGTGTTTGTAACGTTGCAGGATTCGGATGAGATCGCGGCCATCCGCCTTTCCGACCAGACCCTGCTCTGGAAGATGCCGGTGGGCAAGACCCCTGCAGGCATCCGCATGACCCCCGACGACAAGCACCTGCTGGTAGGCATAATGGGCAGCAATTACGTGGAAGTGATCGACTGGCGCGAAAAGAAGTCAGTGAAGAAGATTGTGACGGCAGAAGGCGCCCACAACTTCCTGCCGCGAGGCGACGGCAAGAACGTCTTCGTTTCCAACCGTGTGGCCGGGAAGGTCTGCGAAGTGAATGAGGAAAGCCTGACGGTGAACCGTTGCTTCGATGTTCCAGGCGGACCGGACTGCATGGAAGTGACCCGGGACGGGACTGAGCTTTGGGTGACGTCGCGCTGGGTGAAGAAGGTTCATGTGGTCGATATCGCGACCGGCAAGATGAAGAAGATTATTCCGGTGGGGCGGTCTCCGCACGGGGTGTATTTCTTTGGCCATGCGGCGCGGACTTAGTGCCCTGCTGGCGCTGGCCTCCCTCGCCGGTGCCGAAACGAAAAAGTGTACAGGGACGCTCTATCTGACAGTTGATACAGGTTCCATGTCGCAGGCGGAGCGCATCCGAACCATCCTGAAAAAGCACAATGTGAAGGCGACCTTCTTCGTGGCACAGGAGAGGACCATCCACGAGGATAAGACCCTGGACGCCTCCTGGGCACCGTACTGGAAGAGCCTGGTGGCGGACGGGCACAGCTTTGGCAGCCACACGTTTCGGCACGGAAAGTTGACCGGCGACACGCCCGACGGGCGTATCAGATACCGGGTGAATGGGAAGACCGAATTCCTCACAAAGGCCACGTTCTGCGAAGAATTGCGACGGTCCGACACAAGGTTCGCGGAGTTAACCGGACGGAAGCTGGATGGCTTCTGGCGGGCTCCCGGAGGGCACACAACACCGAAGGCAATTGAATACGCGGCGAGCTGCGGGTACCGCCACGTGGACTGGGCCCCGGCTGGATTTCTGGGCGACGAACTGTCGTCTGAAAAATACCCCAATACCCTGCTGTTGAAGCGCGCCCTGGCCAACCTGAAGGCAGGCGATATCCTCATGATGCACCTGGGGATCTGGTCGCGCAAAGACCCGTGGGCACCCCAGCTGGATCCCTTGCTGACGGGCCTGGAAGCCAAAGGCTACTGTTTCGCCACCATAGGGGAGAAGTATGGGCGGGTCTATGGGAGATGACCAGTTTGACCTGCTCGCAGGCTGGCTTTATCAGCATGCCGCGCAGCCGGTGCTCTTCAAACTCGGCCTGATCGGCCTGGATGAACTGGCCTTCGACGCGGTCACGTTTTTCCTGTATGGCCTCGCCCAAATCCTGCTGATCTACATGATTGTCAGGCCCCTTGAAGCGCTGTTGCCCTCTGAGAAGTGGACATCGCGTAAAGGCACGCGCGCGGACGTGGTGTACACGCTGCTGAATCGCCTGGGCCTGATTCCCCTGCTGTTGTTCTTCCTCCTGATGCCGGTGACGAGCGGGCTGGACGAGTGGCTTCGCCTGCATAATCTGCTGCCACGTGAACTGGAACACTTGTCACCCTGGCTGCTCGCGAACCCTCTGCCGAGTTTCGCGCTGTATTTACTGGTAATCGACCTGGGGAACTACTGGCAGCACCGGCTCCAGCACAAGCTCGGGATCTGGTGGAAACTGCACAGTCTGCACCATAGCCAGAAGATGCTGAGCTTCTGGTCCGATGACCGTAATCACATCGTGGACGACGTGATTGGCTGGGTGTGGTTTGCCGTGGTCACCGCCGCAATTGGCGTGCCGCCAGCGCAGTTCGTATGGCTGGTGGCGGCGGGTCGAGCCGTGGAGAGCCTGTCGCACGCGAATGTCCGGTTTGGCTTTGGGGCGGTGGGCGAGAGGCTGCTGGTGAGCCCAAAGTTTCATCGCCAGCATCACTCACTCGCTGCGGGGCAGAAGGGCTGTAACTTCGCGACTTTGTTCCCAATTTGGGATGTTCTCTTCGGGACGGCTGATTTTGAAAACGCAGCGGCGGCGACGGGCGTAAATCCCGAGGATGACTACCCGGATGGATATCTGGCACAGCAGTGGGTTGGGGTGAAGAGGCTGCTGGGTCGCTGAATATGGGTGACGGCAACCCTCGTCGATTCGCACGATTAGCGCCGTGATGCCATTTTGACGAGCACGTCGCCCCCCACGCAGGACTCAGGCGGCCAGTTTTTGGCGGGCCAGGTGGCGGGAGAGGACGGCGCGGGCCCGGCTCAGGCGGGACTTCACGGTTCCGATGGGGATCTTCAGCATGTGGGCGACTTCGTGGTACGGCCGTTCCTGCAAGTCAGAAAGCACGATGATGATGCGGAGCGGGGGCTCGAGTTTGGCGAGTGCGGTTTCGACGAACCGGCAGGTCTCGGCGGCAGCGCAGAGGGCGTCGGGGCGGATGGCGGCACCTCGGGGATCTTCCATGCGGATGAGATTGTCGTCTCCGGCGGTGAGACGGTGTTCGGTGCGGAAGTGGCGGTAGTGGTCGATGACAACGTTACGGGTGAGGAGGCTCAGCCAGGAAGCGAAGGGGACCTCATCGCGCCGGAATGTATGGAGTCGCGTGAAGACACGGAGGAAGACGTCCTGCGTGAGGTCGCCTGCGTCACAATCACGCGAGTTGTAGCGGCGGCGGAGTGAATTAAGTGATTGAAAAAATGGTTTCCGGGAAATTTTCCCGTACAATAGCCCCCCTGAGAGAGAGGAGAGTCCATGCTTCCGGAGGAAAACAACGAAGCTGTAGTTCGGGGACTACGTGCGGCGTTTGGCGTGGGAGAGTTCGAAGATATCGCGAAGGTGACCCAGTGACACACGAACTCGCTGGTGTTTCGGATTGTGGTGGGCGGGATGCCGTATCTGTTGAAGATCATCGTGCGAGGAGAGGATCCGACGCGGCACTACGAGAATATGTGGGCGGCTGCTGAGGCGGGCCTGGACCCTCGTGTCTGGTATACCGACACGGAGAACAGGATTTCGATTACGGATTTCGTTAGGGTGGAACCCCTGTCAAGGGATGAGGCTGGGGTACGGATGCCGGGCGTACTTCGGACACTACACGGGCTGGCTCCGTTCGGGCGGGCGCCGTTCAATACAACCTGGACGTTCCTGCTGAACAAGTGGCCCGAGATCGATCCATATGTGGAGAGGTTTCGGACATTGAAGCTGCTGCCTGTCGACGAGATAGAGGAGTTTTTCGACAGGTATGCGGAACTGGCTTCGGTATATCCGTATGGCGATGGGGAGATGGTGGCGAGCCACAACGATTTGTTCAAGCCGGACAACGTCCGGTTCGACGGAAAACGGGTGTGGCTGGCCGATTGGGAGGCTGCGTTTTTGAACGATCGGTATGCGGATCTGGCGGTGGTGGCGAATCAGCTGGTGAGGAATGAGGCGGAAGAGCGCGAGTTTCTGACGGGGTATTGGGGGAGCGAGCCGGATGCGTATCAATTGGCACGATTTCATCTGATGCGGCAGAGATCGCATTTGTTCTGCACAATGGCGTTTCTGGCACTGGGTTCCAGGGGAAATGCGGTGGACATGAGTGTGGCGGTGCCGGAGTATGGAGAGTTTCATCAGCGACGTTGGGCCGGGGAGTTTGATGAGACGCAGCCGGAGGTTAAGGTGCAATACGGCAGCGTTCACTGGGCGCGGCTGATTCGAACTGCGGTGGAGGAAAGTACGCTGCGTCGGCTGAAGCTCGCGTAGCTGCTTTTCGGATCTGGCAGGCTCCGTGAAAGACGCGGGACGATATAGAAGAACTCGGATCAGTACGTCCGACAATTGCGCACCGATGACCGACTGGATCGTTTGCCAATGCGAGTCCGGCAGTATTCTCGGCTTACTTAGTTTCTTCCGTTGGCTTGGCTCAAGCTGCAAAAGCCAGACTTACTGGCAGAACGGGCGGGGAACTCCACGACCGGGAGCAGGCGAGACTAACGCCACGGAGGCTCTTCGGCGGTTCAGTGGTAGCTTACTTCGAGGCCGGAACAGGCTTCGGGGTCTTGTTAAAGAACACGAAGGTCCCGTGGATCGCGGCTGTGGCGATATCGGGCATGCCGTCTCCATTCAGGTCCTGCGCGACGAAGTGAGAGCCCACCCCCGACCGGTTGTGGATCAGCTCAGGCACCCACTCGACGCCGCCTGGTGCACTCGCCTTCCGGAACGCCTTATAGAGGTAGAGCACGGCAGGGCTGAAGGGGTCGGGGTCAGAGTAGCCGAAGTGGGACATAGAGCGCTTGCCGGTAACCATGTCGGGGAGGCCGTTACCATCCATGTCCGCGAACGCTGTCGAGTGGGGTTCAGTGAAGGTCACGTCGCCCGCATTCTTCGTCAGGAAGTTGTCCATAATCATGTGTTCAACAAACGTGATTCCGCCTTTCACCCGCTTCTGTTCGAACCAGGCGAGGCCGAAGCCGTGGCCTTCCAGCGCGGCAACAATGTCGGGCAGACCATCACCATTCATGTCGTGAACCTTGATCTCCGCACCACCCGCGCCACCCTGGGATTTACCCCAGCGACCGAACTCCTGCGGGTGATGCTTCCATAACCCCTGGTTGCCCTTTTCGGGCTGTTCCCACCAGCCGTAGCAGTTGATGAAGTCGAGGCGACCATCGCCGTTGATGTCCCCAACGCCGAGGCCATGGCCGATGTTGGCACCCCAGGGGCCGGGTTCGGAGATGGTTTTCGTAATCCACGTCCCGGTGGGATTTGCGGGGTCGGGGTGGGAGTAGCGAAGAGTGTTTTGGCCGGCGTGGATGATGTCGGGTTTGCCGTCGCCATCAATGTCCATCAGAAGAGTCTCTTCGTTGCCGACGGGCTGGATCACGATGTGTTTGTCCCAGTGGCGGCTTTCCCCTTTGGGATTCACGTACAGGGTTCCGGTGCCGTTACCCGCGTTACCGCTCATGATCAGAACATCGGGCCAGCCGTCGCCCGTGAAGTCGTACGCGAGGTTAACCATGGAGAGGAGAGGGTACTCAGATGTCGGGTTCCACGAGACCGGGGTATAGATTTCCTGTGCCAGTTTGAAGTCGGGTCCGAGATAAACGTAAGGACCCGAAAGGATGTCCATCTTGCCGTCACGGTTGACATCAGCAGCAGCAGCGGACCAGCCGTCGTAGAACATGCCAAGGTGCATCATACGGTAGTTCGGAGAGACGCGTTCGGGATCGACCGCGAGGTTCTGGAGGTTCTTGTACCGGAGGTTCTTAAAGCGGACCTCACCGGAACCGCCGACATAGAGTGCGATTGGACCGTACTTACCAGCAGCTTCTTCGACGATGCCAGTGGGCGCGCCGGCGGCTCCGAGTGCGCCTCCGTTGTACGAGGGCTTCACCGTATTGCCGAAGAGAAGGACTTCGATTTCGTTCGCCTGCCCAGGATGGAAAGAGCCCATGGGGCGGATCAGACGCGGCAGGTTCAGGCCAGGCGGCATCTCGAGAACCGGATAGAGCGCGCTGCCACCGGCGCGACCGCCTGTGATGCCGGGTTGCGGACCCCGCCCGGCCGCTGCCGGGGCGGTGCCACCACGCCCACTCTGGCCACGTCCACCGGGAGCCAGCTTCTCTCGCGCCGTTTCCCTGCCCTGGGCGTCCACCTTCACGGCGTAGGAATTGAGGTCAGCTTCGACCAGGGAGACGTAGACACCTTTCATCCCCTCGGACGTTTTCTCGGCGCGGAGGAGCAGACCGGTCTTGCAGCCTCCGGTGCAGGTGATATTGGCGTAAACGCCGACATCCTGGAAAGACTTATCAAGAACCAGCCAGCCGCCATTGGCGTCTTTGGGAGTCCCGATGATTTCACCGTTGACGGCTTTCCATTCGGCATTGCCAAGGGGGTGCCAGCCGGTGAGAGCGGAGCCCTTAAAGACCGTGTCGGCCCGGAACGTAGGACCGACATCTGCAAGGGCGGGGATGAGGAAGAGCGCGGAGACCGTAAGGGCTGCCACCAAACTCAACAACTTGCTTCTGTGTGTCATGCGAGACTCCCGAGGCAAGTCCAGGACGGCGTCTTAAAAATGGCCTGCCAGTCAGTCATGATATATCGGGGCACAGAGGGAAGCAATGGTGGGGGCGCTACTTCTTCTGTGCAAACCGCGGATGGAGCAGGGCCTGGATCTCGGGCTTATCGAGGTCCGCTTTGTAGACGGCCTTCGCGGGGATATCGAGACGACGTTGCGGAGTCTTGCCGGTTAGCTTGTCGGAGAGAGATTTGACGGCTTCATAGCCGATTTTGAAGGCGTCCTGCACGAGCATCACGTCCACAGTGCCGTCGCGCAGTGCGGCTACGTGGATCTCACTGACGTCGAGAGTGACCAGCTTCACTTTGCCGGCGAGGCCGCGGGCCCTCAACGCCCGGATGGCACCAATGGAAGCAGCTTCACTGGAGGCGAAGAACCCGACCAGATCAGGATTGGCGGTGAGGATGTTCTCAGCCTCGGCCATGGATTTTGCGCTGTCGCCGAGGCCGTACATGCGGGCGACGATGTTGAGGTTGGGGAAGTCTCGGGTGATCGTCTCGGCGAAACCGCGTTCACGGAGTTCGGTGGAGGTGCCCCCTGGCCGCTGCATGAGCATGGCAATCTTGCCGCCCCGTGGCAGGAGGCCTGCGATGAGATTGGCAGCGGTAACGCCTGCGCCCTGATTGTCGGTGGCGATCAGGCTGACGTAGTCTTCGAGATTAACGGCAGAATCGAAAATCGTGACCGGAATTCCGGCGCGGCGGGCTCGTTCGAGAGGTGCCACAAGAGCGCGGTCATCCGCAGCGGAGATGGCGATAGCGTCAACGTGCCGACTGATCATCATATCGACGATCTGGATCTGGCGGCTGTACTCGGTCTCGCGATCCGGGCCGTTCCAGGTCATGTCCGCCGGATAGTAGGTGTTCTCCTGGAACGCCGCCTTGAGCTTCGACCAGTCGGCCGAGTTCAGCCACAGGTCGATGCGCTGCAGCGAATCAGGGTTGAACAGTTCATCCGACGTCTGTGCGGTGGCGCGCGAACTCACCGCGAACGCGAGCGTCAGGACGAGGGCACCGACACGGCCGAGTCTGCCAGTCATCACGGTCATCTTTCCGTCAAAACACGACGTTCAAGCGAACTAAGCCCGACCAAAACGAGGTCAGGCCGGAGTCGGGCGTCCGCGTTGCGTCCTCGAAGTCTTCGTGGATCGCGTTGAGCTGCACGCGGGTCCACTTGCTGGTCGTCCAGTTCACGCCAAAGGTCCAGACGCCATCTGAATTCGGCACCAGGTGCTCCGCGCGCGGATTGGTGAAGGCGGTGCCGGTCTTGCTCGCGCTGGCAAATCCCAGCTCATCGTATCGGACGGCCAGCTCGATCGCTCCAACCCCGCCCTTGAGGAACGGATGCTTGGGCTTGATGTTGTTGTCCTTGTCCTCGCCGGTCACGAACCAGCTGCCGGTGACATACCACGCAGTGCCGATAAAATCCGACAGGTCGGCGTTGCGATTGCTCTGTTCGTTGCGCTGCTCGCGCGACTGCATCCATTCGGCTTTCACGCCGACCGGACCGGGTGTCCAATCAAGCTGCGCGCCGATTCGCTGACGGCGGCCCTTGACATAGACGCGCTCGAAGAATTTCTCGGTGCCCCAGACCGACTCGGCACGCAGGCTGTTCAAGCCTTCCGGCACGTTCGACGTGGTGTAGGCCACGCCGATGTTGGCGCTCTTCAACTTGCCCACCGGCAAGGCGCGGAAGACATCGCCCGTGACGCGCACGGCCACCGACGGACCGACGTCCTTCAGGTCCTGGCCTTGCTGGACGAACTGCGGCTCGTTGGATTCGGCGTTGTCGCCATCGTCATCGAACACGCCGGCCTCGTAGGTGAAGTGGCCGAGTTCGCCGAAAGCCATGACGCCACGGTCGCGGCCGGGCGCGATCTGCGTCGAGCCGAGCGCGCGATAGGCGAAGTCGAGGTCGCTGATGCCGGTCGTCTGTTCCAGCCCGAACGGCACCTTGAAGCGGCCGCCCTTGATCGAGAACTGGTCGAAGGTCTTCCACTCGATCGCCACGTCCTTCCAGTCGCCGAACGCGACCTTCTTGACCCCGTCCTGGTTCTTCTTTTCGGTGATCTCGCGTTCGACCTCCCAGGAGAAGTGCTTGCTGAGGTCTCCCTTCAGTCCGATGCGCGCGGTGCGCAGGTGGAAGATGTCCTCGCCAATGTCGGGATCGAAGCGGCGCCATTCGACCAGCGCGCGGCCCTTGAGATCGACGTTCCAATGCTTGCCGAAGACGATCGATGGTCGATCGTTCCACACGAAGCCGCGGGAGTCGTCCTTCTTCTTGTCCTGTTTTTCCTGCGCGGCCGCGGGCAGGACGGCGATCACACAAAGGATCGACGCAATAACGGCAACTCGCTTCATGCGATTCGGTCTCCCGGCAAGTGCGTGGCCGCGGCGCCGGCCTTCGCTGTCAACTGTTGATACGACATATTCAGCTGTTTGACCAGAGCCGGTTCGTGCACCACCACCGAAACCTCGCGCCGGAAGTCCAGGCTCAGGGTGGATAGCGCAGTACTGCCCAGGACGGCACGGGTTTCGTCGACGATCAGCATCTTGCCGTGCGGCGTCACGCCGCGCATCGGCTGCTTGCCAAGCACCGTCACGGTGATGCCCTCGGCGCGCCGCTCCCGCAGTAACGCCACCAGGTCCGGGTCCGACAACTTGTGGTCGAGGATGCGGATGCTGTGCTTCGCGCCGGCGATCAACCCGCGGATCTCCGCACGCGATCGCTCCGGCCCAACGATCAAGCGGCGGCCCAGCGGACGCCGCGAGGGCAGCGGGACACCGGCACCGTCGGCCTTGAACAACGTCAGCAGCCCCTTCACCACGGACGGGTCCGGCGTGATCAACACCGCGTCCCAGGTGTGCGTGAAACACTTCTTCGTTGGATTGAGCGTGGTAATCACCGCCGTCGATTCGTCGGCGACCAGGTACTTGGCGTGGTACTTGACGACCGGATCGGCGTAACGGGTCACGACAGCGCCCATTTCCTCGAGCGCATGCCTGTCTGCGAGCAACCCGGCCAACGTCTTCGAGAAGGCAGCGGGATCGGCGAGAAGTTCGGCGTCCGTCACCATCAGACCACCACCTGCCTCAACCACTGCGCGGGCGTTGTGGGTCTGGTGGTCATCGGCTGCGGCCGGAAAGGGAAGATAGACGGCGGGCAGCCCGATGGCGGTGAGCTCCGAGATGGTCGTTGCGCCCGCGCGACATACAACGA
>RGPS01000191.1 GCA_010084195.1 Terriglobia bacterium | reverse complement strand
GCCGCCTGTCTGCGATATTCCTTGCCGTTCCTCAGGTTGTACAGATGTGCCACCGAGATTTCGGCCAGGCGTGCACACTCCGTTGCCCTAACGCCGTGTGCGCCCGTTCCCGAATGTGTCGCGTCGCTGGCCCGCTCATCCGTCCGCGCGCACGCTCCACCTCCGCCAGCGGCGCGATATCGGCATCCGTATAACGAACCGTACAGCCATTTCTCGTATACATTTCTGGCCGTACCTGCCCGCAATCCAGATACGTCCGAATCAGCCGTGTCGTCTGCGATGTGCTCAGCCCGGTGATCTTCTCCACCAGCGCCCGGATCAGGCCTCGTCACATCCGCGCCTGGCGGGCGAATTCCTGCGCCACCAGAACCCGCTCCACCCAACCGTATACCTCTTCCCGACCCGCTCCTCCAAACTCGATCCCCGCGCGTGATCCCAGCGACTCCTGGATCTGTTCCTGACTCATCCCCTCGACGTTCCGCATGTTCACGTGCATCCGAACTAAGTTCGCCGATCCTGCCTCCAGTTTCATGCTCACCTTCCATTGCAATCAAGCTCCGCTTCATGCTCATCCTTCGATTGGGAAATGCTGTTCCTGACCTCACCGGGAACCGCTGCGCCATACTGTTGAAATCATGCGAAGGCCCTTTCTGGCCCTGCTCCTCGCTGCGCTGCCTCTTACCGGGTTCGCCTTTTTCACCCAACTTCTCGATGCTCAGGTCCTCCAGATCCGGGACCTGAACACCCGCCAGATCGGCGACCTCGACCGCGCCAGAACTGCCATCATCCTCCCTGGGGGCATCCTTGAAGAGCACGGTCCGTACCTGCCCGCCTTCACGGACGGCTATCTCAACCAGCGAATGGCCGCTGACGTTGCCGCCGCCGTTGCCGCCCGCCCCGGTGGCTGGAAGGCGCTGGTTTTCCCTCAGATCCCGCTTGGCGCCGAACCGTACAACCATCTGGGTGCCCGCACTTCGTTCCCTGGCAGCTATCCGGTTCGAGCCTCCACTCTGCGCGCTATCTTCATGGATTTCGCGAGCGAACTGGGGGACCAGGGTTTTCGGAATATCATCGTGGTCCACGTGCACGGTGCCGATTTGCAGAATCGAGCTCTGGATCAGGCCAGCGACTATTTCCGGGAAGAGTACGGCGGACGTATGGTCCACCTCTGGGGACTGGTGCCGGTTATTGGTGCCTGGGGTAAAGCCATGGAACCCCTGCCTGCCCCCGTGAAGAAGGAGGATGGAGTTTCCCTGCATGGCGGTATGGACGAAACCAGCCTGATTCTCTACCTGAAACCCACGCTCGTCGCCCCCGACTACAAGACGGCCCCCATCGTTACGGGTGCCACCCTGGACGAAGCCATGGCAGTCACCCACAGGCCCGACTGGCCCGGCTATGTGGGTCCCCCAAGCTCGCTACACGGGGACTCGGCGAAACCATTTGGAAGGCCCTCTCTGCCTCCGCTATTGCCGAGGCCAACAAGATGCTCGGCGGCGAGGACCCCGCCCCCATCAAGCGCTACGGCGACCTCCTCGGCGGTGTTGAAGCCTACAGGAAGGTAGACGAAGGTGCCCTTCGGTTCTAGAACGGCGTCGCCCGACGGCAAGCGGACTGGCTGAAGCGCAAGGGCCTCGATTAGGTCACGCCCGGAAGGCCCTGCATCTCAGGTGATAAAATCTCGTCAATGAGAAAGATGCTTCGCTGTACTTTCGTGCTGGCCCTCGTCGCCGCCCCGGCAGCTTTTGCCCAAACGACTTCCGACAGTGCAGGCTGGACCACCCTGTTCAACGGAACTGACTTCACTGGCTGGAAAGTCAGTGGCAACAGGCCGACCTTCGCGGTCGTCGACGGTGCCCTCGTCGCTAACGGCACTGTAGCCCACGCCTTCTACGATGGGCCCTTCATGAACCACGACTTCAAGAACTTCGAACTCATGGTGGACTGCAAGACCCTGCCCGGTTCCAATGGCGGCATCTACGTCCACACCGACTACCAGGAAGCCGGCTTCCCGAAAAATGGTTTCGAAATTCAGGTCAACACCACCCACACCGATACCATCAAGTCCGGCAGCTTGTACCACGTGAAAGACATCACCGCCGATGACATTAAGGGTATTACCAAGGATGGGGAGTGGTTCACCGAGCACATTATTGTGCAGGACAACACTATCACGATCAAGCTCAATGGGAAGGAAGTTGTGAAGTGGACGCAGCCTGCTGACTGGAACGGTGGTCGCGAAGGCCCCGGTCGCGTGATCAGCCACGGCACCATTGCTTTCCAGGGCCACGACCCGAAGAGCACTGTTTACTACAAGAACGTGCGGATCAAGCCTCTGAAGTAGGTTCCAAACAGCTTTTTGCAGGCTTTTTGTTGTCCGATTTACGCCACCTGCGAGATCGGTATCCTCCCGGCGCGAGTAGTGCCGCCGTAGCAGCCATGAGGCTTGTGGAGGGTTTGGGGACCGTGCTGATGACGAAGTTCGGCGTGACGTACCCTGACACATTGGTGGCGGGTTGATTCCAGCCACTATCAATGATGGGATCTGGAACTTCACCGGCGTCACGCTGAACCCGGGCGCGCAGTACTTCTTCTTTATGGACGGCATCGTTCCCCCGGGGACAGGGCATCAAACTGACAATCAGCGGAGATGCGTACCCCGCGGGAGTTGGCTACGGAGCGGGCGGCGGCCCCGCCACCTACGGCAGCGTAGCCGGCGCGGACCCTCTCTTCGTCCTGTCGGGAACGGAAGTCAGCGGCACGCCTGAACCGGGCACGTGGGCTTTGATGGCAGGTGCGATCGGTTTGTTAGGCGTGGTTCGCCGACGGAGAGCGCAAGCTCTCACGTCAGAAGGGACGCGAGCGGGAACGGAAGCTCAAGGACCCGATACGCGCCCTTGGCCATAAGGGCCATCGTTCGCCCGACCGCAGGTAAGACTGCGGTCGGGCGGTTTTGTTTGTGCCGGGGAGGATCTTCGCGGCGATGGCTGAGCCAATCGATGTGCCTGCCGGCACGTGCATGCTCGTAGCCCCATCTTCGAGAACCTCGAAGCCGGAGCCAGCCTGGACGACATTCTGGAATGGTTCGACGGCCTGAAGCGGGAACAGGTGAATCGTCCGTCAGTACTGTATTTCCCTTCTACGATGTTTTCAGGACTCAATCCCCAGTAGCTTCGAGACCATGGAAATCAACTTCACTCCCGATCAGGAGGCCCAACTGGTCCGGTTTGCCACCCGACAGGGCACACATGGAATCCCTCGTCAAAAGCGCCGCACTTGATCTCGTCGAGGAAGACCGCGAATTTCGCGCCACCGTTCGCGCGGGTACTGCTCAGGCGAACCGGGGTGAACTTCTGGAGCACGAAGACGTGAAGTCTCGCATTCTCGGTCGCTTCCGCTGCTGACGGCACTGGCCCGTGACGCTCCGCTGGACAGAAGACGCGAGCCGCCAACTGGAGGAGATTTCGCGGCGAATCGAAGAGGACAATCCCGATGCGGCTTTTCGCGTCGTGAACGAAATATTCCAGAGCATAGAGCTCTTGCGCGAATTTCCCTACCGTGGCCGCCTGGGCTCCGAGCCGGGCACACGTGAACTGATCATGACGCCGCTGCCTTATCTTACCGGCTACCAAATCCGGGAGTCGGTAGTGGAAGTTGTCGCCATCTGGCATGGTGCCCAGTCGCGCGGTTTGCCAGGCAGAAGCCCCGCCCTGAAGAACTAAGGTTTCTGCACAATACGAGATCGGTGCCGTTCTTACCGGGATCGCCAAAAATATCGTCGAGGATAGGGTCCCCCGTTTTGAGCGTTGTTTCTAATACTCGTTCGCCTTGACGGAGACTCTTTCTTCGTTGCGCCCGTCATCGATAACTAACCCGCCAAATCACTTTCCCGCCATCATCGGAAACCAACACACTGCCGTCCTTCATCTGCAGCAGCCCCACGGGCCGTCCCCAGACTTCCTTCTTATCCACGCCCATCATCCAGCCGGTCGCGAAATCCCGCACCTTACCCGCTGGCTTCCCGTTCTTAAACGGCACGAATGATACCGAATACCCCACGCGCTGCTCGGTCTGTGCCGAGCCATGATTGGCCAAAAACGCCCCGTTCCGGTACTCCGCCGGGAACATCTTCCCCGTATAGAACAGCAAATCCAGCACCGCAATGTGCGGTTCCAGCACGATCTCCGGTTTGATCGTCTTCGCTACCATCTCCGGACGACGATCCTTCTCCGCAATCCGCGGCTCCGCGTTTGGCCCCAGATACGCATACGGCCACCCATAGAACCCACCCGGCTTCAGGCTGCTGAAGAAATCCGCCACCACTACATTCGGCGCGTCATTCCGCTCTTCCACCGTCGCCCACAACTGCGTTGTTCCCGGATAAAGCCGCAGTCCGACTGTATTCCGCAGCCCGGTCGCGATCACCTCATGCCCCGTCCCGTCGGGGTTGTACCGGTGCACGGCACCTCGGAGTTCCGGGTCGCCCACCACCAGATCAGCCGACGTGCCGATGGTCAGATACAGCTTGCCGGCCTTCTCATCGAACAGGATCGTGCGCGTCACATGGCCCTTCGAAAATCCGGCCATCGACACCACTTCCTCGCCCGGCCCCGCCGTGAGTGCCTTCGAATCGTATTTGTACCGTTTCAAAGTTTCGGGTTCAGCAACGTACAGATATTCCTTCCATAACCCCAGACCATACGGCCGGTCCAGCCCTGAGAGCAGCGTCTTCTTCTCGCCGCCGCGCACTGCGATTACGGACCCCTTCGCCACCGAGTCGCTGACAATCACCTCGCCACCCGGCCCCTCCACCATGAACCGGGGCCGTGTGAACCCGCTCGCGTACTCGTCTACCGAAAAGCCCTTCGGCACCGTAATCTTCGCCCCCGCCGGTCGGGGCACAATGGTTGGACCATTAGACAGAGGGGGTGCCGCCGGGGCCTGCGCCAGGCAAGCGCCCGCCAGACCAAGTGCAGCAACACTGAGAGATGAGAGCGTGCGAATGAATTTCATAAGTGACCGGCACTATTTTACAGGGTCGCCCGGAGTAAACGCCAAACCGCCCGCAGTACAATCGACCCATGCGCGTCTCCCCGCTGCCTTTGCTCGCAGCCTTCTGTCTCTCTGCCTTCGCCCAGACCCCACCAGCGCCTCAAATCACCCTTGCCCTGGAGGACTTCGCCACCCTTCCCCAGACCGGCAAAGTCGATGGCACCGGCCAGATCATGGGCCTCCTTGCCCGCGTCAACTTCCTGCGTGAGGAACCAGGTCTCACCCGAAACCGCATCTTCGTCAACGACCTCAACGGTCCTCTCTACATCCTGGACAAACAGACCCGCCAGTTCACTACCTACCTAAATTTCAATGGCCGTGACGGCCAGCCCGGCCTCTTCCGCCGCCTCCCCACCCAGAGCGGTTTCGCCAACGGCCTCATCTGCTTCACCTTCCACCCCGACTACGCCCACAACGGGCGCTTCTACACCATCCATCTGGAAGATCCTGAAGCCGACGGTCCGGCCGAGCCCGTCATCACCAACTTCCCCGGCATCAAGGCCGCCTGGACCACCACGCCTCTCATCCCCACGCCGGGGCGCAAATTCCGTGACGCCATCCTCCTCGAATGGACCGACACGAACACCGCGAACTCCACCTTTGAAGGCACCGCCCGCGAACTCATGCGCGTCCAGATGAACGGCCAGGTCCACCCCATGGGCGACCTCATCTTCAACCCCACTGCACGTCCCGGCAGCCGCGATTGGGGCGTCCTCTACATCGCCTGTGGTGACGGCGGTGCCGGCGAACTCAAAGATCCGGTGATGCGGGCCAATCCGCAGAGCCTCGACAATCTCGTCGGCAAGATCCTACGCATCGTGCCCGACCTCAACGCGCCAATCGCTACCACTAACCTCAGCGAAAATGGCCAGTACCGCGTTCCGAAAGATAACCCGTTCGCGGCCAAACCCGGTGCGCGCCCCGAGATCTGGGCGTACGGAATCCGCAACCCGGCGCGGCTCATTTGGGATGTCGACCCCGCTAATCCTCGCAGCCACCACCTGCTGGCGAGTGTGATTGGCCTCTACACCTGGGAAACCGTCATCGAAATCCACAAGGGGGCTAATTACGGCTACTCTCTCCGCGAAGGCAACCAGGTTCTCCTGGGCGACAACAAAGTCACCGACCTCCCCGCCGACGACCGGATCCCTGTTCGCCTCCGCGCCAGCGACCCTGCGACCGGTACCGAGGAGATGGTGAAACCCACCTACCCCCTCCTCCAGTACCCCCACATGCAGGGCGGGGGAGACGCCATCTCCAGCGGTTACCCGTATCGGGGCAAATCTCTGCCCGCGCTCGCTGACAAGTACCTCCTGGCTGACCTCTCCACAGGGAACCTCTGGTGGGTCGAGTACCGCAAGATGCTCGCCGCCGACGTCTCAAAGCCGCAAACGACCGTGCCGTTGAACCCCGTGAAAATCAGCTGGACCCGCCCGGGTAGCACCGCCGCCGAGGTCTACGGGTCCATGTACCCGATCACTGAACTCGTCTACCACCAGCGCGGAGGCACGGCGAAAAGTCTCCCCGGTTTTGCCAAGGTGCCCAACGGAGGCCGCTCCGACATTCACCTCTGGTCCGACTCCAAAGGCGACCTGTATATCACCAGCAAAAGCGACGGCATGATTCGTAAAGTTGTGGGCGCGGGGCGCTAGCATAGGGACAGCAAACTTCGATTGGGCCTTTCTTCGATTGGGCCTTTCTATGCCAGACGAACTTCCACGCAATTCCAGCCTGATTCTCTACCAGACCGAAGACGGTCGGACCCGCCTCCAGTGCCGTTTTGATGACCAGACACTATGGCTGACCCAGATTCAACTGGCCGAGCTCTTCCAGACAACCGTTGCCAACATCAACATCCATCTCAAAGCGATCTGCGAGGAAGGTGAGCAAGCCGAAGGGGCAACTATTAAGTCTTACTTAATAGTTCGATCCGAGGGTGCCCGGCAGGTTTCCCGTGAAGTCCTGCACTACAGCCTGCCCATGATCCTCGCTGTCGGCTACAGGGTCCGCAGCCCTCGCGGAATCCAGTTCCGCCAGTGGGCCACCGAGCGCCTCACCGAATACCTCGTCAAGGGCTTCACCATGGACGACGAGCGTCTTCGCAACCCTCCAGGCCCCGACCAGCCAGACTACTTCGACGAACTCCTCGAGCGCATCCGGGACATCCGGGCCAGCGAGCGCCG
Organism: Terriglobia bacterium; assembly: GCA_010084195.1. Lineage (GTDB taxonomy): Bacteria > Acidobacteriota > Terriglobia > Bryobacterales > Bryobacteraceae > BOG-234. The sequence goes on along the minus strand of RGPS01000191.1, from coordinate 2,968 downwards.
CGTCTACCTCCGGGTCCGCGAAATCCTCGCCCTCGCCGCCGACTATTCACCCTCCGACGCCGATACCCAACTCTTCTTCCAAACCGTTCAGAACAAGCTGCATTTTGCTGCCACGGGCCTAACCGCACGGGAATTGATCGCCGCCCGCGCCGATGCGACCCAACCCAACATGGGTCTCACTTCCTGGAAGTCGGGTGCCGTCCGGAAAAGCGATGTGTTTGTTGCCAAAAACTACCTCAACTCCGAAGAAATTCAGGAACTGAATCGCATCGTCGTCATGTTCCTCGATTTCGCAGAGGATCAGGCCCGTCGCCGCAAGCAAGTGTTCCTCGACGACTTTCTGCGCTTCAACGACCGTCCTGTACTCCCCAACGCTGGTCAGATCAGCCGCGACCAGGCTGAACGGAAAGCTGTCGGCGAATACGAGATGTTCGCCGACCGCCGCAGAGCTGAGCTCGAAGCTGATGCCGAACTGCACCAACTGGAAACCGCGCTGGGTGCTATCCTGGCGCCATGACCCGACGGTGCGCACTACTCCTCCCCCTCGGGGCCACGCTCGCCGCGCAGCCTGCGGAATCCCCCATAAGTTGGAGTCCACACCCCGTCTTTAACGGTGCCCCCGTCCTCTTTCGCTCGAAAATCTGGTCTGGTCCTGCAACCTGGCTCGATAAAGAAATTGAATTTCGCCCCGATGCCGACGGCTTCACCGCCCTGGCCGGCGTCGACCTCAAGCGCGCACCGGGTAACTATCCCCTGACCTTCGGTTCCCGGACCCTCGACATTCCTGTGACGGCTCGCACCTATCGAACTTCCGTCATTACGGTGGCCCCCAAGTTCATTGACCCTCCCCAGGAAGTCCAGGCCAGAATTGCCGAGGAATCGGCCACCAAACTGAAGGTCTTCAAATCCTCAGTGCCTGAACGCCTCTGGCAGGGAGCGTTCACCGCACCCTCCAACACTCGCTACGCGTCGTCATTCGGTGTGCGCCGAACTTACAACGGCAAGACCCAATCGGTCCACCAGGGCCTCGATTATTCAGCGGCTCTCGGTACCGAAATCAGAGCCGCGAACGCAGGCCGCATCGCGCTCGCAGCAAAGATGTACTTCGAAGGGGGTTTCATCGTGATTGACCACGGCGAGTCCATATTCACCCTCTACATGCACCTCTCCGATTTTCTGGTTAAGGGAGGTGACACCGTCGAAAAAGGCGCGCCCCTTGCAAAGAGCGGTGCCAGCGGGCGAGTCACGGGGCCTCATCTGCACTTCGCTGTGCGGTGGCAGGGGCTGTATCTGGAACCGTCCACGCTTCTTCGGCTTTGGTCCGCCTGAGGCTATCCCCTTTTGCAGTAAGCTGGTATCCGCCCATGCGCCTTCTGAACCTGGCTCTCGTTCTCGCCCTCGCGGCGCTGGCAGTCGCCCAGCCACCTGCACCCGCTCCCGGTCGCGCCGGTGGACGCGGCGGTCCGCAGGTCGTGTCCCCCCAAATTGAAAGCGATGGTCGCGTCACCTTCCGCATCCTCGCCCCGCGGGCCACCACCGTCACCGTCACCGGCGACCTCAGCCAGGGTCTGGTTCCCGACCCCTCGCAGACCACCGCCGCTCCTGCCACCCCCGTGGTCAACATGACCAAAGGAACCGACGGTATCTGGACCGGCACTACCGTCCGCTCTATGAAACCCGGGGCCTGGCGCTACGCCTTCAATGTGGATGGAGCTGTCACGGTCGACAGTCGCAACGTCCACGTGAGCCAAAGCCAGACCCAGGTCCAGAGCTTGCTGGTTGTGCCGGGCGATTTCTCGGAAACCCGCGATGTCCCGCATGGCGCGTTGTCGACTGTCCGCTACGTTGCCGCCTCACTCGGAAATGCCCGCCGCGAGCTTTACGTCTACACGCCGCCGGGGTACGAGATAGGCACCGCCAAATATCCCGTCCTCTACCTGATTCACGGCGGCGGCGATACAGCCGTCTCGTGGAGTACCGTCGGTCGAGCCGGCGACATTCTGGATAACCTCATCGCCGAAGCCAAAGCGAAGCCCATGATCATCGTCATGCCTTCCGGCTGGACTCCGTCCGGTGGTCAGGTCATGACGTCGGACGCCACCAAAGACCCCTTCACGAAGGAAATGATCTCCGACATTATCCCCTTCATCCAGGCCCGCTATCGCACCCTTGCCAACCCGGAAAACCGTGCCCTCTCCGGGCTCTCCATGGGCGGCATCCAGACCCTGAACGTCGGGCTCCACCACCTCGGCACCTTCCGGTACGTTGCGGTGATGAGTTCCGGCTGGATCTCGGAAGACGACCGCCAGTTCTTCTACACGGCGGAAGCGGCGCAGATCCCCAAATACAACTCGCAACTCAAACTCTTCTGGTGGGGCTGGGGCCAGACCGATATCGCGCGCGCTAACGGGCTTGCCGTCATCGAGAAATTCAAGAGCCAGGGCGTCAAAATCGAAACCCTGGAAACCCCAGGCGGCCACGAATGGGCCAACTGGAGGACCTACCTCCGCGAAGTCGCACCCAAGCTCTTCCGGTAGGTCGTCAGTCCCTCTCCCGCTCCCAGACCACTTCGAGCACGCTGGTGCTTGTGGCGGTCAGCACCAGACGGTTGCCCGCAAAACTGTAGTTGCGTTTCAGGTCCGTGCCCACCCAACTTGGGACCAGGGCGGCTTCCACATGATGGATCACGGTTTTCGTCGGTTCATCCACCTCGAAGGTTCCGAAGTAGGCGGCAAAGCCCCCTGCCGCCTCCCGGATCTCATCGTCGCCGGCGTTACCGACCACCAGATTTACCCCGGACGCGACCGTGCACCGGCGACCCCGGCGCATCAATTGCGCAGACATCCGACCAGCATTGTCGTAGGTGATGCGCCCGACCGGTTCTTCCCCATAGGGATACTCGACACGGCCACCGCTGAACCTGCGCGTGCTGCTCACCAGGCTCCATACTCCAATCAGGTGGCTCCGA
>RGPS01000020.1 GCA_010084195.1 Terriglobia bacterium | reverse complement strand
ATACACCTTCACGAACTTGCCGTCGGGAGTGTATTGGAGAATATTGGCGCGGAGTTTTTCAGCCGGGACGGTGTCGGGGTCATCCACATTAGAGCGGGAACCCACGGAAACGAACATCTTCTTGCCATCGAGCGAAAACGCAATATCGCGGGTCGAGTGACCTCCGGTAGGGATGCCCGAAATGATGGTTTCAGGCGAGGTGGTCGCCTTCAGGTCACCACTTTTGTACGCGAAGCGCACTACGGAATCCGTATTGCCAACGTACACAAACTGCGGATTGGGGCCAGGGGGATAAAACGCAATCCCGAAAGGCTGTTTCAGGCCGGTCGCGAAAGTTGATGTCTCCTTCGCTTTGCCCTCGGCCGTGATGCCCCGGAAGATTTTGATTTCGCCGGAACCGGTGGTCTCCGCGACGAAAATGTCACCGTTGGGGGCGGTACGGGTCAGACGGGGGTTCAGCAGACCCGTAGCGTACAGTTCCACCTTGAAGCCGGGCAGAGTCTGGGGCCAGGCATCCGCCGGTCGGGCTACAACCTTCGCCCCGTTGGAGGAGGAGGGCGTGGCACCGGGCTTCGGCAGGTCTTTGGCCGTGATATGACGCCAGACACCGGCCTTGACGTTAGTATGGCTGGCGAAAGCGTTCTCGCCGGTGAGAACAGTTTTCGGGTCTGCTGCGGCTGCCGTAAGGGCGATGGCCGCGGTGAGAGCGGTTCGGCTGAGTCGGGTCATGATGCTGGGGATATTCTATCGCTTCGAATGTCGTTTGCGGCGATAGAGAAATACCAGCGGGGGGGCGAACAGAAGGAAAGTGCCGGGTTCGGGGAGCATCTGGGCTTCGATCCAGTCGCGTTTGGCGGAGACGCTGACATCGGCAAAAATCTGCCCGAAGGAAGAGTTCAGCGACGTGGTGAGGGAGGGTGGCACGGCACAGATATTGTCGTTGTTCTCAGGGGAAATGCAGACGAGCAGATCGTGCACACCCACGATGCTGCCGGCATAAAACGAAGGTCCGCCGGAGTCACCGGACGCGATCATTACCTGGTCGGAAGCTGAGTAGGTATTAGCGGCGTTGAGGGCATTGCTGGAGGCCCGACTGGCGTCGTAGAACTGGCCCATCAGCAGATTCCCGGACCAGCCGAACTCAGCCCCCGTGGTGACGTACTGGTTGGTTCCTGCCCGCAGCGTTCCGTAGGCGAGAGTGGCACCCGTTGCGCCAACGCCACTGAGGCCATAGCCGGCGATCACGAGAGGGTTGGTCGGCATGCCTCCAGAAAAAAGCGAGTAGCGGGAGGCCCACGACGGGGCGGCTCCATTCAGACGCAGAACGGCGAGGTCTCCACCGAGGGTGGCGTCTCCCGTGTAGGCCGGGTCAATAAACGTCAGATCCACACTGATCGGAACAAAGCCGGACGAAGCTTTAAAGCTGGCGGTGATACCGGTCGCCAGTGAAGATCCGTATGCGGAAGTGACACAGTGGGCTGACGTCAGGATGGAATAACCATCACCCAGAAGACTGCCGGTGCAGGCACCACGGCTGCTGGTGACTTTGACAACCCCGCTGAGATTTACGCCTCCCACCACCTCCTGATAACCCACGGTGTAGACCGAGGAATTAGGGTCGCCTGTCGTGATCACGATCGCCCAGGCGGGCGCGGCAAGGAAGGCGAGCAGGGCGAAGGAACGTTTCATTTTGGTCCGCGATAAAGAGGTGCGCCCTGCCGCTCCGTCTTTGTCCGGAACAGGAAGCCTTCAATGGTGGTGACGTAGAGGTCAGTCAGGTCCGCACCGCCGAAAGCGCAGTTGGTGGGACGGGTGCAGGGGACGGGGTGCATTTCCAGAACTTCGCCTGAGGGAGAGAAAACGTTGATGCGCGGACCGGGGCCACCCAGTTCCCAGCCGCAGGTGGCGATGATGTTGCCTTCGGTATCGAGACGCATGCCGTCGATGCCCCGGTTTTCTCCGAAATCGTGGAGGACCGTCATGGGAGCGAGGGAACCGTCGGCGTTCACCGGATAGGCGCGCAGTTCGCGCTTCTCACCCTTCTCCCGACCGCTTTGGGCGACGTAGAGAGTTTGCCAGTCGAGCGAGAACAGAAGGCCGTTGGGGCGCGTTGTATCGTTCGTCACGCGGTGGATCGAATAAGTGCCATCCGCCTGAGGGTCGAGGCGGTACACCGAATCGTGGGGCAGATCTTTGTGGGTTCGGTCTTTGCTCCAGGGGCCAGCGGCGCTTTCGTAGAAGGGATCAGTGAACCAGACGCGCCCCTGCGGGTCCACCACAATATCGTTGGGAATATTGAGGCGCTGGCCTTCAAAGCTATCGGCAAGGACGGTGACAGAGCCATCTTCTTCATACCGGACGACGCGGCGCCCACCGTTTTCAAAGTCGCCGCCCTCGCAGGCATAGAGCCGTCCCTGGGCATCGAAGGTGAGGCCGTTGGCGTGGTTCGTGTTGTCCCGCCACACAGACACCTGGTTGGTGGCAGGGTCATAGCGCATGATGCGGCTCTGCTGGATGCGGGTGTAGAGGATGCCGGAACCGTCCCATGCGGGACCTTCCGAGACCTTTCCGTAGGCGGGGTCGAGCTGTTCAAAGTTCCATTGGGGCATGCGTCTACCAGCCTATTCCATGGGGCACGGCATGTGCACTTAGTGGCCGATGAAGGCAGAATGTTTCACTCGCATCGCGCCAGACAGTACCGGTACAGGGCCACGGCAAAATCGACGCTCCGGCCGCGCAATAGCTGAGTGAAGGAAAAAGAAACACCATGAACATTCGCACCTGGATTCGCAATACGATCGTCGCCTCCTGCTCAGCCGCAATTCTGTTTGGCAGCACGCCACAGCACTCCGCTGACGCCAACCAACTGGTCACTGACCTGCTGGCCAACCCGGCCAACGTGAACCTGTATGACGGTGACGGCACGTTGACAGATCAGATCGACTGGACCGGTAGTCCGCGTCAGGCTGTCTCCGTCTGCGGGACATTTATCACCATGCTGATGAAGCACACCTATGGCTTTACGAATGCCCAGTATCAAGCGAAGACCACAAGTACCAGTCCCAACGCGGCAAAATATTACGATGCGATCATCGCCTCCAGTGGGTTTTCGAAGTTACAGGGGCCTGACCAGACGGCGCAGGGCGATTTGATCGCGATCAAGTACCCGGCAGGTCAGCAGTCCAGTGGTCACATGATGCTGGTGGAGGCGGTCTCCACGTTTCAGGCCCGGATCCTCTCGAACCAGACGTTCCTCGCCAACAACGCGGAACCCTCGATTGTCGGCTACTTCGACGTGTCGGTAATCGATTCCAGCGCCTCGTACCACGGAAAGAGCGATTCACGCTATACAAAGCCTGGCGGAATTGGGCGCAACGGTATCTTCCGCGTCTATGTGGACAGCGCGTATCAAATTACCGGCTATACGTGGAGCAACGAAAAATCATCGGCCTACAAGAGAGTGGCCGACGGGTATGTGGTCGCCCTGGGGCGGTTGAACCCCGTTACCTGGTAGCGCGGAGCCGGGTTACTGGCTGAGCTTACGACGTGAGAAGGGCTTCGCAAATGCGGCGGGTGGGTTGTGGCCTGTGACCAGTGCCGCCTTGCTGTAGAACCCTTTGGCCTTTGCGGTGTCACCCTGCTTTTCCCACGCCATGCCGAGCAGGCACTGGATGAAGGCATCGTTCTGGTTGGCCTTCTCCAGATCGGCGATGGCTTTGGCAGCATCGCCCAGGTAAAGCGCGACGTAGCCGGTCAGATAGGGCATGAACGGCTCCTGCTGTTTGCGAAGGTCCGTCATAGCGTCGAGGGCAGTCCGGGCGATGCCGAGCTGCTTTTCGGCTTCGGCCCCATTGCCCCGGCGGGCGGCGAGACGGGCTTCGGCGTGTGCCAGCCGATAGGCCCACAGCGCTTTGCGATCTGCGGAGATGCCGGGTTCTTTCAGGCCCAGTTCGGTGCCCTTGCGGTACCACTTTTGGGCGTTATCGAGGTCGCCGGAATCGATGCAGACGCGAGCCGCCTCGTTAGCCATTTCGCCCTGCTGATAGAACGCGTTGGCGGGTTCGTCCTTCTCGCGGGTCACCCAGTACGCCATCACGAGTTGTTCGTATTCCACCGCTTTGGCGCAGTTGGCATCAAAGCCCCAGGACATTGCCATGGATCGTTGGGCACTGGCCTTCGCGGCGGGCGTGGCAGCTGTGTCGATCTCTTTCTGGATGAGGACTCGGGCCTCGACAGTCTTCCCTTCCAGGTCCAGTTGGATGGCCTGACGCATTCCTGCGGAGCCCCCCCGGCCACCCTGGCCGAGCAGAGGCGCTGCGAGAAGGGACAGAGCAAAGAAGAGTCGACGGTTCATGCCTTTATTTTGGGCCAATGTTTTCGTGGCGGTCGAGGTGGGAACCAAGGGCACCTTTCGAGTCGTTGGCGTGGATTACCTTGACTTCGGCTAGGCCAAGGATCTTCTCGGCGGACGCGAGGGTTTGTTCCAGACCTTCGGGAGTTGCAATGTCAAAACCGGCGGCGAAGAGATGGCACGTGTCGAAGCAGTAGCCGAGCGGAAGCGTGGTTTCACGCGCCGCTAGGTCGCGGATCATGCGGAGTTCTTCGAAACGGGAGCCGATCTGATTACCGGAGCCCACTGTGTTTTCGAGGAGAACAGTGACGCCCTTCGGCTCGAAACCTTCAGCCGACTCGGCGAGGCCAAGCACGAAGGCGGCGATGCCCTGTTCCAGTGGCTGGCCCTTGTAATTACCCGGGTGGAGAACCAGGTATTCGGCTCCGATGGCGGCAGCGCGGTCCAGTTCCCCCCGGAAAGACTTAATAGATTTCGCGCGGATGTCGGGATCGAGGCTCGCGAGGTTGGTCAGGTAGTTGTTGTGGATGACCAGCGGCCCGATGTCCAGCCGCTCGCGGGCGGCGCGGAGGCGGCGGACATCGTTGGGGTCCGGCCCCGAAGCACGCCACATGCGGGGGCTGGCAGAGAAGATCTGAAAGGTATTGCCTCCCAGATCGTTCGCTTTGAGGGCGGCGTTTTCCAAGGATTTCGAAGTAGAGGTGTGGAGTCCGATGCGCAAGTTCGGATAGTAGCAGGGTTGAGCGGAGCGTGGCAGCAATCTCCAGTAGGTTTGAAAAAGAGATTGTCTTGCTCGAAGCGAAGAACATATTGAGGGCCTTGCTCGACCGGGTGGAACCGGGGGAGAAGATTGTATTCGCGCCCGAGCAAAAGCCTTAGCGGTTGAACCTCTCGACTGGGCCACGTTAAAGGACGACCGCGACGAGGGGCGGCCTTGAGCGTCGTGCTGGACAGTTCGGCAACCCTGGCATGGATATATCTCGCCGAGAACTGTTTGGCATGGTCATTGACTAAGGGTGCGTGGGTTCCTGGCATTTGGCGGCTCGATGTTGCCAAAGTGCTGGAGATGGGCGTGCGGAGGGGGCGAACGGACGCTGATTTCCGGGACGCAGCCTTGGGCGATTTAGCAGCATTGCCAATTCAGGTCGATCCTGATACCGACCGGCAGGCATGGAGCGCGACGATTCGCTTAGCGACGACGCGTGCGCTGACCCTGTACGACGCGGCCTGCCTGGAATTGGCACGTCGGAGGGGTTTACCGCTCGCCACGCTGGACAAGGAACTGCGAGAGGCCGCAGTTGCGGAAGGTGTCTTGCTATTGGGGCTTTGATTTTCGCCGCTGCCACCACCACCCGGCGGTACAAAGGACGACCAGGGCGACTAACCCGATAACCGCACCTCGTTCGAACTGGTGGCGAAGGTGTTCCCACTGGTCACCCAGGAAGTAGCCCACCAGAATGAACGACACAACCCACACCAGACCTCCGGGATAGGCGTACACCGCAAAGGTTCGAAAGTCGACCTTTGCCATCCCGGCGGTGAGCGCTGTGAAGTGGCGGATTCCCGCAATGAAATAGCCAAAGAAGAGGGTCCACTTTCCGTAGCGGTCGAACCACCGCTCTACCGTTGGCATGTGTTTGCCGACGGAACGCTGCGCGTAGGGCCACTTCTCGATGAGGTGGAGCCCTCCGGCTCGTCCCAGGGCGTAACTCAGGCTGATGCCGCAGAGGCTGCCCGCATACGCCACACCAATGGTGGTGGCCAAATCGAGTTTTCCTGCGTGAGCGGCAAAGCCGGATACGACCAGAATCGTGTCATCGGGAATGAAGGGATTTCTGCGCGAATCTGCGCGATAGCGGCAACCGGGTCGGCAGCACGAGTCACCTGGCGACCGATAACCAGGTAGTTAGCCCCATCGCGGAGAGCTTCGACAGGTGTCGCTACGCGCTTCTGGTCCCCTTTGGCCGCCCCGGCAGAGCGAACTCCGGGGGTCACCAGGATTGCTTCGGGGCCGGCGATCTGGCGTATGGCGGCGGCTTCGAGTGGCGAGGCGACCAGGCCATCAATGCCTGCGGCGCGGGCCTGCACGACCCGTGACGCAACCAGATCACTGACCGTTCCGGTGTGGCCCATTTCGACCAGGTCTTTCTGGTCCAGACTGGTGAGCACCGTCACCGCGAGGAGCTTCATTGGCGAATCCCCACGGCCTTCAACGGCGGCTCTCATGACCTGGCCGACTGCGTGGACAGTCAGGAAGGTCGCACCAGATTTGGCGGCTACAGCTACGGCCCGGCGCACGGTTTCACCAATGTCGTAGTACTTCATATCCAGGAAGACCTGCTTGCCGCGATCAATCAGGCTGCGGACGTAGTCCATGCCGGAAGCGGCATAGAGTTCCATGCCCACTTTGTAGAAAGTGGCATTGTCGCCCAGAGCAGTGACAAGGGCATCGGCTTCCGCTTTTGAATCCACATCGAGGGCGATGATCAGCGGATCGTTCGTCGGGGTTGTCGTCATAGGAGGCGTATGGGGCGGTCAGATTTTTGTATCACTCGGCCAATTCGAACGGCCTGAACAAAGGTGCGGACGAATCCAGCTGCGTCCGCGGGAGGCATCGAAATGAGAAGGCCACCGGCGGTTTGCGGGTCGTACAGAAGACCTTCGACTCGGGGATCCACGCCTTCCAGTGTCTCAACCGAGCATCCGGCAAAATCGATGTTGTTTCGGAGGCCTCCGGGAATTGCTCCGGCATCCCAGGCTTCCAGCGCCCCAGGGAGCAGGGGAACGCGGGCGGCCTCGATTTCCAGTGTTACGTTGCTGGCAATTGCCATTTCACGGGCATGGCCGATCATGCCGAAGCCCGTGACGTCCGTGCAGCCGTGAACGTCAAATTGCAGCATAGCCTCACAAGCTGCTTTGTTCAGCGTCAGCATGGAAGCGGTCGCAGCCGCGACAGCTTCGTCTGAAGCGAGGCCGCGCTTCAACGCAGTGCCGATCACGCCGGTACCGAGGGCTTTGGTGAAGACAAGATCGTCGCCAACCCGGGCGTCGCGATTCCCTTTGATTTTCTTTGGATGGATGGTGCCGGTGACAGCGTAGCCGAACTTGATTTCCGGATCGTTGACGGAATGCCCCCCGATGACGGTGCAGCCACCTTCGAGCATTTTGTCGAGCCCGCCGCGCAGGATTTCGCCAAGTACATCCATATCGCCAGTGCCGGGGAAGGCCACGATGGAGAGCGCGGAGATCGGGCGTCCGCCCATAGCCCAAACGTCGGAGAGGGCGTTCACAGCTGCGATGGCACCAAAAGTCCAGGGGTCATCCACGATGGGGGTAAAAAAGTCCACTGTTTGAACCAGGGCCAGATCGTCGTTGATTAGATACACTCCGGCGTCGTCGGCAGTGTCAAAGCCAACCAGGACGTTCGGATCGGTAATCTTGGGCAAGCCGCCCAGCACCCTGTCCAATAACTTTGGACTTAACTTGGACGCTCAACCAGCGGCTTTCACATGGGCGGTCAGCTTGCGTGAAAACTCTTTTGGCTCTGTCACTTTACCTGCGATCTTCGTCTACAATCATAAGACGATGGGCGATTTACGCCATAGCAGTTTCAGGCTGATGTCCTCGCCAACCGCGCCGGGACGCGCAGCCGCAATATGAAGACCCTCCCTTCCCCGGTGGATGGCATCCTGATCCATGGTCCCGAGACTCCCGCGTTTGAGGAAGGCCTGGTGGCGGTATTGGGCCGGGCCCCCCGCGACCTGCTGCGTCCGGCGCTGCCCTATTCCGTAATTGTGGAAAATCAGGGGGGACGGACCGTGGCCTTCCTGGGTGTCCGGTTCGATATGGTGAGCCCCAGAGCCCAGCAGTATTCCGTGGTCCATTATGCCGACGCCTTGCGAAACCCCGACAAGGCGGAGTTGAAACCGGGCGTGAAGAGATTTGTGTGCGCCGAACCGGAATATACGTCTCTGGTGCTGCGGGGTGATGTCGCGGCGCATACCCGAGGGCGCATGAACCTGGACAATCTCCGGCGTATGCTGCAGGTGAAAGCTTCTGTCGATTGTGTTGCCTTCGCCGACGGGCATTTTGCCGGCCCCGATTCGCAAAGTGCCTTTGATCGCCTGGCAGCCGAACGAGCCACAGAGGAAGCCCTGCTCAGCGAAATGGAAATCCTGAGCCATGCGCCGGGGCGCGCAGTGGAGGCGATGCTGTTCCAGGCCGTGCAGGATCCGGATAATCGGGCCCGGCGCTCGGCGGCGCGGAAATTACTGGAAGGCTACGAAGCGGGAGGCACCGAGGAAGCCCTGACCCGGGCCCGGAACTTCCGGTTGCGCGTGGCTTTATGGAGGTAAACCAGTGGCGGTAACTCAGCTCTTGCTGCCAGGGTTGGCGTAAAGGCTGTCGTAGTCACCCATCAGACGCCACATTTGAACGACAGAACTCACCAGCAGGGCACCGTAACCGAGTCCATCGCCAAACAGGGAATGCACGCCCCAGAAGACCACCAGAATTCCGAGATTGAAGAGGGCACCGGGAGCCATCAGCCGCACCGCTGAGTAGCCCATCAACCTGGCGACCAGCAGCCACAGTAGATCCCAGAGCAAGGCCAAACCGACTACAACATCGAAGAGGGAACCCTTCACGTCAACAATCGTTGAAGCCCCTACGGCAAGCAGGAGGGCACCAATCCCGAGTATGAAATCAACGGGAAAGTTGCGATTTTCGAACTGCGCACCAGAGTCCGGCTGCAAATAGACACGGTCGAAATAGACCCCCGCAACAGTGAACTGGCGGGACATCAGCAGCCACACAATCAGACCCCGAAGAGCTTCCATCAGGACGTCCGGATTCGCCCAACCGACAGACGAAGCGTGGCGAAGGACGATGGACAGAGGTTCCCGCATCACCATCGCGGTAACGCCGTAGATCCAAAACGCTGATTTATGGAGATCCGGCACGCGCGCGGCTGGGGGCTGAGCAGACATCTGGCGGAATCTTAGCACACCGGACGCTGGTTGTGGAAACGGATATCGACCACCTGCCTGGACTGCCAAAGTGGTACGTCTATCGTGACCGAGGGAGCGGTCAACCCGGACATTCCGTCCAGTGCCTCTTCAGCCAGCTTTCGAAATTCCGGCGGTGTAAAGGCGCGGCGAATCGATTGCCTCCCGTCCGCACCGGCTTCGTGGCCAATGAGAGGGCAAATAAACGCCGAGAAAAGCGCCAGGGGCAGGGGATGCCGGATCAGGTCGAGAATGACAAAGCGACGAGCAGACCGTCCCACGTTCCGGATAAGAGCGATATTCTCTTCAGGAGTCAAGTGGTGGCACAACATCGTGCAAACGGCCACATCCACCTGAGGAAGTGGTTGCCAGACGGCATTTGCGGGTAAAATCGTCACTTCCCCGCTACCGCCTGGCTTCGGGTCGACCCCGACCACCTCTACCCCCATTCGACGGCGAAGGTAAATGAGGAGATCTCCGGCACCACAGCCGATATCCAGCACGCGACGTACCGGCTCGGGGTCGGCGCGCAGAAACTTCTCAACCGTGCCGAAGGTCCCCAACAGGCTGTGAACCCGGCGCAGATCTTTGTGGAACTTTTGCAGCAGCGCGTCCGGGATATCCGGTGCATCCATCATTTCGGGTTCGAGAGACCGTCTCACAGGGGTAATACCAACATGGGCGAGACCAACATGGGTGAGACCAACATGGGTGAGACCAACATGGGTGAGACCAACATGGGTGAGACCATCGCTCTACTTACCACGCGTAAGCCCCAGCGCCCGAATGCGCTTATGGAGGTTCGTGCGCTCAATACCAAGAGCCCGGGCCGCTGAGGAGACATTCCAGCTGGCCTCTTCGAGAGCGCGCAATACATGCTCACGTTCGGCCGATTCGCGGGCTTCCTGCACCGTAGAGCGTGCTCCGCTGTCCTTTTGCAGCTTCAGCTCCAAAGGAATCGCGGCCGCAGTAATCTGCTCTCCCTGCGACAGGATTGCCATCCTCTCCACAACATTGCGAAGTTCGCGCGCATTGCCGGGCCACGAATAGCTTTCGAACAGAGGCCAAACCTCGGGATGAAACCGTCGCTTGCGAAAACCGTTGCGGGTGCAGAATTCGTCGAGGAAATACTCAGCCATGGGAGCAATGTCCTGAGGCCGCTCGCGCAGGGCCGGAACCCGAAGTGGCACCACGCTTACGCGATAGTAAAGGTCTTCGCGAAACTTTCCCTGCGCCACCATGGCCTGCAGATCGCGGTTGGTGGCCGAGACCACCCGGACGCTGACACGAATCGTCTGCTCCCCACCCACTCGATGAAACTCGCCTTCCTGAAGAACCCGCAGGAGTTTCGCCTGCGAGTTGGAGTGGAGATCTCCGATTTCATCGAGGAACAGAGTGCCATTGTCGGCCATCTCAAACTTTCCCCGGCGCATGGAGGTGGCCCCGGTGAAGGAACCTTTCTCGTGGCCGAAGAGCTCGCTCTCAATCAACTCTCCCGGAATTGCCGCGCAGTTTACTTTTACAAACTGGCCATTGGAAAACGGGCTGTTGTGGTGGATGTGAGCTGCCAGCAACTCCTTACCTGTTCCCGATTCGCCCACCAGCAAGACCCTGGCGTCGGACCTTGCCGCCATAGTCGCCTGCTCCACAGCGCGCTCAAACGCCGGACTGGAACCAATCATCTTTGGTCCTGGACCGACAGTTTCCTTCAGTTTCTTGTTTTCCTGGCGCAGCTTGCCCTGCTCCAGCGCGTTTTTTACCGCCACAAGGACACGATCCCGCCCCAGCGGTTTTTCGAGGAAATCAAACGCGCCTGCCCTGGTTGCTTCCACAGCATCAGCAATCGTCGCGTGGCCGGAGATCATGATCACGGGTGCCTGGACTTCGGCCGCCTGCAGAGCCCGCAGCAGATCAATGCCGCTGGCATCGGGAAGCCGGACATCCAGCAGAAAAAGGTCCATCCTCGCGTAATCGGGGAAGGCGCGGAAGGCGGCCGCCGATGTCACGGCGTTCACCTGATAGCCTTCCCGCTCCAGAATCATCCGCAGCGAGCGGCCAATGTTCTCTTCGTCGTCAACAACCAGAATTCGTTTGGAGGCCATTTTTTAGGTCCAGGAAGGACTTCCCCCGGTGGGTAACAAAACACGAAAACCGGCGCCGCCGAGTTCGCCGGTTATTAACAGGATGTCCCCGCCTGAGAGCAAGGCGCTCTTGCGTGCAATGGACAGGCCAAGCCCCATACCCCGCTGCTTGAAGGAAATGGTGGGCTGGAAGAGTGATTTACGTGCCAGCTCGCTCAGGCCAGGCCCCGAATCGTGTACTTCGATCGCCACGCGCTGCCCTCCGTCCGGTGCCTGGGCGGGGGCCACTTTGGTCAGAATTCTGCCACCTTCGCCGGCAGCCTCGGCTGCATTTTCCAGAAGGTTCACCAGTATCCCCTTCACCAGGTCCTGATCGGCCAACGCTGGCGGCGTATTGCCGGCAGTTTCCACCGCGTAGCGGACTTCCGGGTGAGCCGTTCGCAGGAACGCAATCCGCTCCTCAACAAGTGCCGGAAGATCGAGGGGTTCCGGGCAAACCGGCGGTTCGGACGAAAACTCTGAGAAGGCGCGAATGCGCCGCTCCAGCGACTCAATTTCGTCCGTGACGATACTGGCAGCCTGAGCAAGAAATAATTTGCGGCCTTCGAGGTCGGGTTCATCGTGCCGAGCCACCATCTCTTCCACGGTGAGACGGATGGGGGTGAGGGAATTCTTCACCTCATGGGCCATTTTCCGGGCCAACACCTGCCAGCTGGCCAGTTGCGTAAGGTAGACCAGTCGATCCCGATTGCGCTCCAGTTCAGAGGCGGTCTGGTTGTGTTCCACGCGAATCCGGAAGTTCCCGGCCGCCAGCGCCCTCATGGCAGCGGTTAGTTTCACAATCGGCTGGCTGAATCGCGTTGCCACCCACCAGACAAGCCCCAGAGCGAAGAGCCAGATGAGGGCGGCGAGGAGCCACCAAGCCCCGAAAACGCCCCTGCGGAGGTCCCTGGAGGCGGTGACGCGGGCGTTGGCAATCTCCTCCGCCAGATGTGTCAGGTTTACGGGCAGGGCCTCCGTCCATACTTTGTTACCGAGGAAGTAGACGAGCTGGGATCCTGTCCGGGCGAAGCGTTCGGGTTCTCCGCTGGAACGAAACTCCTCGGCCATTTGCTTCAGTTCCGGAGTATCCGGGGAAACGGGTTGCAGGCGACCGGAGCCCGCATCCGACCGAAGCTGGTCGCAGGCCTGACGGTAATACTCGCGTCCGGTTCTTTCCAGCGACTCGGCCAGAACCGTTAGCTGATTCGAGGGCCGCAGACGCAGGCTCTGGTCCAGCAAAATCGAAGCCAGCCAAAGGGTTGCCCCCAGGGGAACCAGCGTAGCTGCCACGAAGACCAGCGCCAGTCTGGTCCTCAGACTCAACTGTGGCTCGCTTTCCGGAGTTCGGCCAACTTATGGGGCCCGGTGTTCAGCAGCCAGCGCGGCTGGGCACTCCTGGCCGGGCGACTGAACAACTCCACCAGCCGGGTGATGTTGATGCCTGGATCACCAACAATCCCGAGAGGATCTTTCGGATCTTCCAGCCGGAGGTCAAATTGTACGTAGAAAGGCTTGTCGGCCGGCAGCTGGCCGTAGGCGATGGCCATGCTGTCCAGGCACCAGCGTTCAGTCGCCTGGGCTGAAAGATGACTTACGGTACTCCGGGCCTCGGGGCGATCTCCGAAACGGGTAACTGAGAATTTCTCTTCCCAAATGTCGTAGCTCAGGGCGAAGCGAGCTACGGACCGTGCATCGGCAACCACGGCATTGGGAACATCGGAGACCGTGAGTTGGCCCACAAAAGCCACGGTGGAGCCACTTTTCAACCGATTGAGAGCGCTGCCACTGAGGAAACTGAGCCGCGGGGCCGAGATCCGCAGGAAGTCGTCATCCACGTGGAGCGCCAACTTTATTTCCGCAACGCCAACAGCAGAGGCGCTTCCAGCCAGTAAGGCCGCAAGCGCGAAGACGACGGCAATGTTGGTACGGTGCCTCAATAGTTCATCCCAGCCATAAAGACGGGCGTGACACGACCTTCGACTACAGGAAATGCCACAGTAAGAAGAAATATTCCCTGACGGAAGCCTGCCCCGACAGAGTGGCGGATTTTTGTCTTGCGGTCAGGAAGCGAACTGCCGGACGTCCAGAGAGAACCGCTGTCATAGAAAGTTTCGACGGTGCCTTCTCCGATTTGGTAGCCCCAGGTGAGCGAATTGTGTGCCATCTTCGTTCCCCCCAAAGGATCGACCGCGTATCGATTCCAGCCGCGGAGGGTAGAACTGCTGCCAAGAATAAACCGCTCGAATAGCGGCGCGTCCCCCGCAGCGGTGCCCGCCTGAAACTCTTCAGACAATGTTTGGCGCCCCGATTTCGCCGCATAGCGAGCAGAAATACCATGCCGGGAATACCCATAATCTGACCCCAGGCTCCGCAACCCTGCCCGCAGAGTGTACCGGAAGTCCAGGCCTCTTCCCACCCAACGCGCTCCCGCCGTAATGGCATTGGAAGCCCGGTTTCCGATCAGGCGGTTCTCGGATTCGGTCGTTTGAAGACTCAGGCCACCGGAGACCGACAGGTTCTTTGTAATGGAAAAACTGGCTTCCGGTGCCAGGTTCCGGCGGGATCGGTAGAGGTCCAGCCCCGAATCCGGGGTTACGGCGCTCCGGGTGGACTGATTCCACTGCTGGTGGAAGTCTTCGAGTCCGACGGCGAGGCGGAGGCGTCCGGCAGAAAGTTGTGAATTTTCGTAGCGCGCTGAATAGCCCGTGAAGCGCTCTGTGAGGTCGTCGCCATTGCTCACAATTCCCATCCGAAGGGAATTGCCCCTCGCTCGGGTGGTCGCATCCACTTCCCCGGTCCAGCCCTGACTGGAGTGATAAAGAAACTTGGGGACCGAGACCTCAAACTGGCGTTCTTTGGCAACTACGTCGAAATTAACGCGGATCCGGTCCGGCTGGCTTCCTTTGGTGAGCTTCTCGGTGGCCGCCCGGAGGTGCAGTTCACGCCGGAGTTGGGACGCCAGCTCGTCGAGGACAGCCATGTCGCAGCGCGCTCCCACCAACGCCCGGAGGCTCTGGCGCAGCCCGGACGGAATTTTCGCCTCACTTACCTGTACGCCGGCAACCGAAACGCTTTCGATGAGATAACGCTGGTTGACATTGGTTTCTGCGGCCTCTCGAAGGAACTCCTGTCCGGCGAACGCCGGGGTTAGCAGGGCCGGAGACAGCGCCAGAAAGACGGTGGCGAGCGGACGTAGTGCGGCAAACATACAAAACCCCATGGCACGGTAAGCACCACGGGGCAAAATATTGATTTTATTGGGATCAGGTCCGAAAAGCTGTTGCGGAACCTGCACAGGTGTGCAGCCCTCGCGAACGTCAGAGTGAGATATGAGATATGAACCGGAGGCCGCGCACCGATTTGATTCGGGCGCGGCGTCGAGGTTCGAATTACAGGGCTTTGGCGAGCTCGGTTGCGAAAGCGCTCTTCGGTTCATGATCGCGCTTCCTGCCGCCACCACGCCGTTCAGGCCGGGCACCACCAGCTGCGGTCCGGGGAGCCCCACCAGGGCCACCAGGTCCAGCCGGAGCACCAGCCTTCGCGGGCCCCACTGCACCTTTAGTAGGTTGAGCGGGGTTGGCACGAAGTACCTTGTCCTCCAGCGGAGCGCGATCAAAGCGACGAATAATCGCCGCCATCTCGTCCGCCGTGGGGGCTTCCACAAATGCGAAGCCCTTGGACTCCTGCGTCTCGTGATTGCGAATCACCTTGACCGAATCCGCGACGAGATCGTCTGCGGCCAGCCACTGCTTAATGTCGTCGGCAGTTACCCAGATAGGGAGGTTGCCCAGAAATACGGTAAAGCTCATTCAGTTTGGTGCTTGACTCCGTTGGATTTTTTGCGTGGCCGGGGCAAGAGAGGAAGGAAAAACCGGATCTCTTGTCTCCCTGATACTAACAGACGCCAATGCGTGGTGCAATGGCACGGTTTGCAGGTGCTCGCCGGCAAGGCTTTTTGGGGGGGATTTACCGACGCCTGTTCAGCCTGGCAGAGGTGCCATCAACAGAGGTGCGATCGACAGAGGTGGCGCGAGCCTCGCAGCCGATGTGCGACCCCGACCCCAGGGCTGGCATTTCAAGACCCCAGGGCTGCTGTTTTCAAAAGCCTGCCCCTCAGCTGATTTGGGTGACCTCAGCTCGTCCCGCCACCCAGCCGCGCAGGGACAGCCGGGACACGGGCTATTTGCAACGAACACAGTGCCTGGGAGGCAGGCTGGGGCGTTCGCCCGGAGGCGGATTATTCGGTCAGCTATGCTTTGGGCATGACCCTGGCAAACGCAAAGATTGTGGCAACGCTTGGCCCTGCCAGTGACTCGCCCGAACTTGTAACGGAATTGATACGAGCAGGGGCCCGGGTCTTCCGGCTCAACGCTTCCCACGGCGTCTGGGCGCAACACCAGAAACGAATTGAGACAATCCGCGCAGTTGAAGCGGCACTGGATACTCCAGTCGCAATTCTATTGGATTTACAAGGTCCCAAGATTCGCCTGGGGCGCTTTGCGGGCGGGAAGTGTGTCCTGCAAACGGGCAACAGGTTCCGTATCACGACAGAAGAGATATTGGGCGACGACACGCAGGCCTCAACTACCTACTCGTTGTTTGCCAGCGACGTTCGAACCGGGGACCGGGTCCTGCTCAATGACGGTGCGGTGACGTTGCGAGCGGTGGCGAATGACGGCGTCGCCGTGGACTTCGAGATTGTTTCGGGCGGCGTGGCAGGAGACCAGAAAGGGATTAATCTCCCCGGTGTGAAGGTAAGCGCCCCCTCCATGACGGAAAAAGATATTGAGGATCTGGCTGCAGGTCTGCGGGCGGGTGTGGATTTTGTGGCGTTGTCCTTTGTGCGGTCGGCCAACGATGTCCGGGAATTGCTGGAGCGGATGGGCCCGGTTCGGATTCCGGTGATCGCCAAGATAGAGAAGCCGGAGGCTGTGACAAACATCCAGGAGATTCTGGATGTGGCCAGCGGAATCATGGTGGCGAGGGGTGACCTGGGAGTCGAGATGTCCCTCGAAATGGTGCCGCCCATCCAGAAGATGCTGATTACCGAGGCGCGAAAGAAGAACAGGTTCGTAATTACAGCGACTCAGATGCTGGAGTCGATGATTGAAAATTCGAACCCAACCCGGGCTGAAGTCAGCGACGTGGCGAACGCCGTCTATGACGGGAGTGACGCCGTCATGCTATCGGCAGAGACCTCCGTGGGCAAGCATCCTGTTGCCGCAGTGGCCTACATGACGAAGATCGCGCTGGAGGCGGAACGAGGCCTGGCTGCAAGCGGCGAAACTCGCTCCGCCCCGACTGCGGACCTGAGCGATTCCGGAATTGTTGCCGAAGCTGCATTCGTGGCAGCTCATGCAGCCGGCGTGAAAGCGATCGTCGTGTTTACGGAAGGCGGCTACAGTGCCCGACTGATTTCCAGGCTCCGACCGCAGATGCCCGTAATCGCCATGAGCACCTCTCTCGATATCGTCCGGCGCCTGCGGATCAACTATGGTGTCCGGCCCGTGCTGGCACCCGTGGTGGAGACCACGGATGAAATGCTGGGGCAGATGGATACCCTGTTGCCTGCGCTTGGCCTGTTGCATTCGGGCGACAAGGTGGTATTTGTTGCGGGCACACCGATCGGACATTCGGGATCCACGAATCTGATTAAGCTGCATCAGGTTTCGTAATAGAATTCGGCAGGAGTTAGCTCATGCGAAGACTTATCGTTGTAATCGCGGCAGTGGCCGCCCTGACTGTGCCTGCCTTCGGCCAAAAACCGGCGAAACAGAGGATGGTGGTGGTGATTAGCCTGGATGGCTTTCCTGCCTACGCCCTTGATGACCCAAAACTGCCGATTCCCACCCTGCGGAGGCTCATCGCCAAGGGTGTAACAGCGCGAATGGGCACCATTAACCCCACCGTGACGTGGCCCAACCACACCGCGATTGTCTCGGGTGTGCGGGCTGACGAACATGGCCTGCTGGCTAACGGCACCATCCAAAAGACCGGCGTCGGACCTGCGGTGAAGGTGGAGCCGATGCTGGAGAAGGAAAAGATGGTGCACGTGCCGACCGTCTACGACGCCGCCTTCAAGGCCGGGCTCACCACGGCCCAGGTCGATTGGGTTGCCATCGAAAAGGCCAAAACCATTACGTGGTCCTTCGCGGAATGGCCATCACCCGGCGGCCCGGTCGAACAGGAACTCCTGAAGAAGGGCGCCCTCAGCGCAGGCGACCTCGAGAATTTCACCAAAGCCAACATTGTGTTCCGCGATCAGACTTGGACCACGGCGGGCGTGAATCTGATCCGAGACCACAAGCCCAACCTGCTGCTGTTCCACCTGCTGACACTGGATACGACCCACCACCAGTACGGTCCCGGGAATCTGGCGGCTAATGACGCTATCGCGTTCCTGGATAGCTGCGTCGCCCGTCTGGTCGAGGCGGTCCGCGCCGCCGGGATGGAGAAGGACACTACCTTCATCGTCGTCTCGGACCACGGCTTCAAGAAATACACCAACGTGATCCGTCCAGCGGTCGCGTTGGAAGCCGCAGGTCTCGGCAAGGATGTCTTCGTCCTTGCCGAAGGTGGCACCGCCTACGTCTATTTCGATCAGGCCGCGACGATGGCCCCGAAGGTTATTGCGGCGCTGAAGGGTGTCGATGGCCTGGACAAGATCCTGGGCCCGCCTGACTTCCCAGCCATGCACCTGCCCTCTGCCGATCAGGACCCACAGATGTACCAGTTACTGCTAACGGCGAAGGACGGGTATTCGTTCAGCGGCGCGACCGGGGGCCCGGTGACGGCCGCAGTGCCACAACAGGCGGGCAGCCACGGCTATCTGGCCAGCGACCCTGACATGGACGCCATCTTCATTGCGAGCGGGTATGGGGTGAAGGCGGGAGGGAAGCTGGACAAGATCCAGAACGTTGACGTAGCCTCGACGCTAGCGGAACTGCTGGGCGTGAAACTGCCCGGCGCTAAAGGGAAGCCTGTTCCGCTGAATTAGGAACAAGCGTCCGCAGGATCAGCCAGCCCACCAGAGGGGGCAGGGCTACCAGCCAGCAGACTTGATGGAATCCGCCAAAGTGATCGACCAAAGCACCAATGCGGGGCGAAATTAACATCTGTAACAGACCGTAGGCGAAGACGAGGGCGGAAATGGCCGTTCCCGCGTTTGCGCCACCCCAAATATCAACGGGGATTGTGTAGAGATTGACCGAGCCGGCCGTTACCCAGAAATAGCTCATGGCGATGATCAGCGTCGCCCAGAGAGGCGACGGGGCATGCGGCGCGGCTATGGTCACCAGACAACCAACAGCGCTGACCAGGGTGCAAGTGACACGTGCCCGAACGGCCTGACCACCTCTCGACATGAGGCGCATCGACAACCAGCCACCGGCAAAGGCCCCCAGCGTTGAGGCCACCGGCGGGAACCAGGCAAAGTGGTTGGCTTCGGCAGCCGTCATGCCGTAGGTCTGCTTCAGGAAGATGGTGGTCCAGTTAGACCAGAGGGTATAGATTCCCATCCAAAGCAGATTGGCGACAGCGAGGCGGAAAAGCCTGGAATCTTTCAGAATCGCAAGCGATTGGGTTCGGTTTTTCTGCTGCGGAATCTCTTCCCAGGCTGGAATTCTGCGGCGAACGAAGATCCAGAGGGGAATCCAGAGGATGCCCAGCCCGGCGCAGAGAAAGAAGGGAGTTCGCCAGTCGGCAAAATACGCGACGAGAAGAGGAGCCGCAACACCACCGATACTGAGGCCAACCTGGGTCATAGCCGCGCCCAGGGCCCGGTTCTTCGGCTCCAGATAGACTGCATTCAGTTTCCCTGCCGCCGGAACGCCGGCCGATTCCCAGATGCCAAGGAACGACCGGGCACCGAGCAGTTGGAGGAAACTGCGACTCCAGCCCGCCAGCGCGGCGGCCACGGACCAGAGGCCGACAGCGAGGACGATGCCGAGTTCCAGACCTAAGCGATCCAGAAACCAGCCGATGACGGGCGACGCGAGCGCGTAGGACAGAGCGAAGGCCGACAGGAGCCAGCCGTAATCTTCGTTAGATAAATGAAACTCGGCTCGGATGGCGGGAGCCGCAGCGGCCAGCAATAAACGGTCCAGATAGTTCCAGGTGGAAGCCAGCGCGAAGACTGCAACTGCCACCCAGCGGAGGTTCAACGCAGGATCCGGTAGAGGTTACTGTAGTCGTCGGTCCACATCTTCAGGCCTTTGATGGGCTGGATTTTCTCGGCATCTTTGTATTCTTCGTGATCAAAAAACCCGGGGCGGGAGGTCACCAAAACCCAGTCCGACGTGGTTTCTTCGGTGACACTGCGCCCATCGGGTTCAAACGCAATATTCCGCGCCATCTTGCCGAATTCCTTCGCCCCCATGTCTACGACCGGAGCCAGCGTCAGGTAGCGATTAGAGACATGGACGGCGAGAACACCATCGGGTTTCAGGTGTCGCCAGTAAAGCGCGTAGGCTTCGCGGGTCAGGAGGTGGACGGGAATCGCGTCGCCGGAGAAGGCATCTACCGCAAGGAGATCGAATTTATGTGAGGGTTCACGTTCCATGGAAAGACGTGCATCTCCCATGATGACTTCCTTCGGTGCCATGCAGAACTTGAGGTAGGTGAATTCCGTCTGGGCGATCTTCAGCACGGCGGGGT
Organism: Terriglobia bacterium; assembly: GCA_010084195.1. GTDB lineage: Bacteria > Acidobacteriota > Terriglobia > Bryobacterales > Bryobacteraceae > BOG-234. The sequence goes on along the minus strand of RGPS01000020.1, from coordinate 25,943 downwards.
TGATCTCGTAGATGGTGTACTTGTCCACCGGACGAGCGTAGGTCGCCAGCGTTCCGGCCCCGAGGCCGATAACGCCCACCGACATTGGACCCTCGTTCTGCAGAGTCTGCATCGCCAGCCCGACGCCCGACTTACGTGCATAGTAGGTAGTGGCAAAACGCTGGTGCTGCGGCCACAGAAACTGTTCACCGTGGTCGATGGTGCCATGCTTCAGAGTCCGGGCCGGGCCCATGTCGCCATCGGTCGATTGGTCGTGAACTTCGAGCGCACCGTAGAAGTTCCGCGCCAGAACGCGCGAGTGGTTGACGGCCTTCCAGGTGTCACGCGCGAGGTAGCCGGTAACACCGAAGGCCAGACCGGCGGCAAGGGCTGTAATCACCAGACTGTCATCCAGCGAGCCCCTCGTCCGCCACAGCAGGTACAGGGCCAGGGCAGCGGTGCCGGAAAGCAGCACCATGGAATCGTTCGGGCCACTGAGGAAGGCGAGCCCGGACTGGAACTTCCAGGAAGCAATCCGCCAAAGCGAATAGCCGACAAGCCCGGAAATCGGGACACCAACAACCCACCGGTCGAGTGGGGTATTGAGGAACTCACTATCCGGGGTGGCTTCGTTTGTTGCTTTCTTTCTGCTGGAGACGATCAGATAAAGGAGCAGAAAGCCGGTCATGGAGACCACAACCGGAAGGTCGTAAAGGGCGTTAAAGAGGTAAGGAGCCGCGAAGCCGATGAGTAACCCGCCAATCGCGCCACCGACGGAGACCATCAGATAAAACGACGTCAGATAAGCGGGGGCGGGACGACGCACCGCGAGTTCGCCGTGACAGAGCATGAACAGAATGAAGAGGCTGGCACAGAAGAAAGAAACGGCGATCCGGAGGTCGGAGATCTGGCCTTCATCCGAAATACTGTAGGCGATACAGGGGACGGCGACCGCGCCCAGACGAGAGAAGAGCCAGCGCTTATACCAGCGATCACTGTCAAAGCACAGGATGAAGCTCAGGAGGTAAAGGCTGAGTGGCAGAACCCACAAGAAGGGAATAGCCGCCACATTCTGGGTCAGGTGGTTCGTCACCGCGAGCAACAACGCTGAGGCGCAGGCGGCGAGCGTCATCCAAAGGACCCGATCTCCCATAGTTGGTGCCGGTGCCGACGTGTCCGGCATGGTGTCGGAATGGGAACTGGTGCCGGACCGGGCACGATAAGCAACGGTGCCGCACAACAGAGCGAAGAGCGCGTAAGCACCGGACCACATCCAGGCCTGGTTGTGGTTGGTCAGCCAGGGTTCCACGATGACGGGGTAGGCCAGCAGGCCCAGCATGGACCCGGCATTCGAGAGCGCGAAGAACCGGTAAGGCATGGCGCCACCGTTGGCGCGGGAGTACCAGGTCTGCAGCAGAGGGCTGGTGGAAGAAAGCAGGAAGTAGGGCAGGCCGACGGTCGCGGTAAGCAGGCCGAGGATCCGCAGGAGGGGGTCACCGGGGGTGGCAGGTTTCCAGAATTCGCTGGGCAGAATGGGCAGGGAGAGGAAACTGACAGCCAAAAGACCAGCGTGGATCATTACCTGGCGGCTCCCCTTCATGCCATTCAGCCAGTGGGCGTAGGCATATCCGCCCAGCAGGGCCATTTGGAAGAACAGCATGCAACTGGTCCAGACCGCTGCCGAACCGCCGAACCAGGGCAGGATCAGCTTGGCAATCAGGGGCTGGATTTGAAACAGCAGGAATGCGCTGAGGAGAATTGTGAGGGCGAAGAAGATCGCCGGAACGCGGGGTTTATTTGTAGGCTGCAATGCCGGTTACTCTTTCGCCGATGACCAGGGCATGGATATGGTCAGTGCCCTCGTAGGTTTTCACTGTTTCGAGGTTGCAAAGGTGCCGCATAACAGGATACTCGTCCGTGATGCCGTTCGCGCCGAGCAGGTCCCGGCTGAGGCGGGCACAATCGAGAGCGATGGCGACATTATTGCGCTTGAGCATGGAGATATGGGCAGGTTCCAGCTTGCCCTGATCCTTTAGCCGACCGCAGTGGAGGGCCAGAAGTTGCGCTTTGGTGATCTCAGTGATCATTTGCGCGAGCTTTTCCTGAACGAGTTGGTGACTGGCGATGGGTTTACCATCGAACTGTTTGCGCATCACCGTGTAAGATCGCGCGGTTTCAAAGCAGTCCATGGCAGCACCCACGACGCCCCAGCCGATGCCGAAGCGGGCCTGCGAGAGGCAGCCGAGAGGGCCTTTGAGTCCGGAGGCACCCGGGAGCATGGCGGAATCGGGAACGCGGCAGTCAGAAAAAGCCAGGCTGGAGGTCGTTGAGGCCCGCATGGACCACTTGCCGTGAATATCTGAGGTTGTGAAACCCGGGGTGCCTTTTTCAACAAGGAAACCGCGCAGGCCGTCCTGAGTTCGCGCCCAGACGACGGCGATGTCAGCGACCGAACCGTTGGTAATCCAGGTTTTCTCGCCATTGAGGACCCAGTTGCCGCCATCGCGAACAGCGGTGGTCCGCATACCGGCGGGGTTAGAGCCGAAGTCGGGTTCGGTGAGGCCGAAGCAACCCAGGGCTTTGCCCGCTTGCAGGAGCGGCAGCCAGCGGCTCTTCTGTTCGTCCGAACCATAGGCCAGAATCGGGTACATCACCAAGGCACCCTGAACCGAGACAAAGCTGCGGAGGCCGGAATCAATGCGCTCCAGTTCCTGCATGATGAGGCCGTACTCCACATTGCTCATCCCTGCACAGCCGTAGCCTTCGAGGTTCGCACCCAGAAAGCCCAGTTCCGCCATCTCGGCGATGAGTTCTGTGGGGAAACGGCCATCCCGGAAACAATCGCGAATCAGGGGCGCGGCACGCTCGTCCGCGAAACGCCGCGCGGTACGGCGAACCAGCAATTCCTGTTCGGAAAGCTGGGAATCAAACAGTAGATAGTCAACGCCCACGAAATTCATATTGGCTCAGCAGAATGGCTCTTTCGATTCTAGCTGGCGGCAACGCAGCCGAACTGATATCATGCCTTTCGTTCATGTGGCAACACAATTACCTTCCCGTAGGCGACAGCCTGGCCCTCTCCTCTCTGGTGGCCGCTATACCGATTTTCACTATCCTGCTCATGCTGGCCGTGGTTAAGAAAGCGCCCTGGATTTCCGCGCTGACCGGCCTCGGAACCGCCGCGCTGGTCGCTGTGTTCGTATACGGCATGCCAGCGCCTTTGCTGGTGACGACTGTCTTCTATGGCGCAGCGCAGGGTTTGTTCCCCATTGGCTGGGTGGTATTCACCGCCGTGCTGCTGTACAACCTGACCGTAAAGACGGGCAAATTTGAGGTGGTCAAGAACTCCATCGGCAATCTAACCGATGACCGGCGTCTCCAGGCTCTGTTGATTGCCTTCGCGTTCGGCGCCTTCATAGAAGGTGCCGCCGGGTTCGGGACTCCCGTCGCGGTGGCGGCAGCCATGCTGACAGGACTCGGTTTTGCGCCGTTCTACGCCGGCGGCATTTGCCTGCTGGCAAACACTGCCCCTGTGGCGTTTGGCTCCATCGGCATCCCGATTTTGACTCTGCAGCGCGTGACTGGTTTGCCGTTGAACAGTTTGAGCGCGGGCGTCGGGCGAATCTGCGCTCCTATCTCGATCATTGTTCCGGCCTATCTGATGCTGGTGATGGGGGGCTGGAAAGCGCTCCGGGGCGTTCTGCCCGCCGCGCTCTTCTGCGGGTTCGCGTTTGGTGGCGTGCAGTTCCTGGTTTCGAACTTCATGGGGCCCGATCTGGTCGATATTCTGTCGTCGCTCTCGGCGCTGGGTGGCCTGGTCGTTTTCCTGAAGTTCTGGAAGCCAAAAGATAAGTTCCACATGGAAGGTGATGGTCCCATTGCGCCCCGTCCCGTGGTTTCGACCGGGGATACGTTGCTGGCTTGGTCGCCCTTTATCCTGCTGGTGATCTGCGTCCTGGTATGGGGGATGCTGAAGCCGACGCTGAACAAGCAGAGCATCGTATTCGAATGGCCCGGGTTGCATAATCTGGTGCAGACGATGCCTCCGGTGAGCGCGAAAGCGGCTCCGTATGCGGCGAAATACAGCTTCGACTGGCTGTCAGCGGCCGGTACAGCCTGCCTGCTTTCAGTCGTCCTGTCGGCGTTGGTGCTGAAGGTTTCCGTCAAGACCCTTTTCGAGGTTTTGAGCAGCACGGTGCGTCAGTTGATCTTCGCCGAATTGACGATCGCCACCATGCTGGGTCTCGCGATCCTGATGAATTACTCGGGCGCGACCGGTACACTGGGCCTGGCCTTTGCCGGAACCGGAGTCATTTTCCCCTTCTTCAGCGCCTTGTTGGGCTGGCTGGGCGTCTTCCTTACCGGCAGCGATACGTCGGCGAACGCCCTGTTCGGCAATCTTCAGGTGGTGACAGCGCACCAGCTGAACATGAACGCGGTCCTGATGGCGTCAGCCAATTCGAGTGGTGGCGTGATGGGTAAGATGATCAGCCTGCACAGTATTGCCGTCGCCTCGGCGGCGACGGCAATGAGCCGCAGCGACGAGACGAAGTTGTTCCGGTTCACCCTGAAGCACAGCATCTTCCTGGCCAGTATGATCGGGCTGGTTGTGATGTTCTACGCCTACGTGATGCCCAGCTGGGCTCCGTAGGGCGGTTGGCGTGGCATCAGAGCAGCAACGGCAGGATATGGAAATACCCGCGCGAGGATGCCGGAGGCTACCGTGGCCTCCATTACAATTCGGCCTAAGGGCTTTTCGGTGTCCATAGCTTCATGGAAGTCGGTGTTTTTTTGTGGCTGCAGTCTCCGCACTCCTCGCATTTTTTACTGGTGCAGGCGCATGGGCCACGGGACGAATAATCAACCAGCGGCAGGATGCGCAACTCAGGCAATTCGACAAAGACCACTCCGGCATGAGGCGTGATCGGATATAACGGACCAGGCTTGACCATTGCAATAGGGCCGACTGCTTCTGAAGCGACTCGAAAGGCTGCGACCGCTTTGGCATTGATCGCAGGCGAAACAGGACTCACCGACATGAATCGCAGAAAACCGGTCTTGAGACAGGCCACGCCAGAATCACTAAACGGAAACATATCGCCCGAGACTGTAGTTCTGTACATCGGAGAACACCCATAAAAAGGAGCGATACTGCCGCCGGAACCCGATTCGGGACCCTATGGTCCGGTCGGACCTTCGCGGGAGCCGACTGAACTCTATCGCGGCGGTTTGTTTCCGGGAGCAGCGCGACTTGGGGTATTTTTGGCTTTGCCTGCCTTTTTGACCGCAGCTTTCTTCGCGACAGCTTTCTTCGCGACAGCTTTCTTCGCAACAGCCTTCTTCGCAACAGCCTTCTTCGCAACAGCCTTCTTCGCAACAGCTTTCTTCGCGACAGCCTTCTTCGCGACAGCCTTCTTCGCGACAGCCTTCTTCGCGACAGCCTTCTTCGCGACAGCCTTCTTCGCAATAGGGGTACTGGCGGGGACCGCGTCCGATGCCATGTCCAACCCGAAGATATCGCCCAAATCATCGCCGGCAAGCACTTTGCCCGAAGCTGCTCCTTTCGCCACCATCGAAGTCCCGCGCCCGGCACTGACGATCAGATCCTTCTCATCAACGGCACGCAAACGGAACAGCAGCTCGGGCTGATGATCCAGCCTGGCCCCCACCCCGTAAAGCACGGCGGCAATATGTTTGCACATCCCTGCCGAATCCGGGCATGAACAACGAAGCCTGAGTTCGCCGGGAGATGGAAACAGGCCATGATTCTGTCGGCAGAGGCGTTCCATGACACTTTTTGAGAAGCGGCCCTGCAGTAACTCAACCAGCGAATCGATGGCATCGCCGCAGTCCGCACAAATCGCACTCCAACGGGGGTTGGGGAGGGCCGTAATTGCGAGCGTCACTTCATACAAATCCGAGCCCATCACCAGGGCCCGGATCGAACCACTGGAAATCTGCAGATCCACTACCGAGCCATTGCGGACATACGTTCGCCCGCGCGGCAGACGGTTCTCGTAGTCGCTATAGCTCTCCAGGTTGTCGCACCATGCCTTGCCCCAAAATGTTTTCGCAATGGCCCGGCCCTCTATTTCGACGGGCGAGATGGTCCGGCCTGACTTCTTCAGGAGTTTGATTTCGCGCTCCGCTTTGCGCTGCCTCGCCGCAACCGATACGTAGGGGCGCCAGCCCCAGCCATAGGCCATAACTTAGGTCTCCTTGAGTGCTTTGTTGATATCGAGCGCTACGAGCCCCAGCAATTCGTCATCCTTCATCTCGGTCAGCAGCAAGTCGGCACCACCTTCCAGAATGTTCTGCGACAGACTGCGTTTGGACTCAATCAATTCGTCAATCTTGTCTTCCAGCGTACCCCGACAAACGAATTTGTGGACCAGCACGTTCTTCGTTTGGCCGATGCGAAACGCCCGATCCGTGGCCTGATTTTCGACAGCCGGATTCCACCAGCGGTCGAAATGGACGACGTGAGATGCAGCAGTGAGATTCAACCCGGAGCCACCCGCCTTGAGAGACAGGATGAAGAAGCCAATCGACTCGTCATCCTGAAAGCGGCGGACCAGGTTCTTGCGCTCTTTCACTTCGGTTCCACCGTGAAGCACGAGGCCGGGGCGCTGAAAAATCGAACCCAGAAACGCGGTGAGAGGCTCAATAATCTCGCGGAACTGAGTGAATACCAGCATTTTCTCCTGGCGTGCCGCGATGACCTCAGCGATATCCCGCAACCGTGCCAGTTTGCCGCTGTCATTCTCGTTCCAGACGCCGTCCCCCAGCCATTGCGACGGATGATTGCAGATCTGCTTAAAGCGCATCAGGAACGAAAGCACCAGGCCACGGCGTTTGATCCCCTGGGCCTGTCGGAGCGTACTGGCCAGTTCCTTCACCGCCTGTTCGTAAAGCGCTGCCTGCGGGCGGCTGAGCGGGCACCAGACCTTGAGCTCGGTCTTGTCGGGCAGGTCGGCAATGACGGTTTTATCCGTCTTCAGGCGGCGCAGGATATAAGGGCGGACCAGTTCGCGCAGGGGGCGAAAGCCGTCCGGCTGAGCGGCAATTCGCTTCGTGAAACCGACAAACTCCTTCGCGGAGCCGAGGAGACCCGGATTTACGAAATCAAAGATCGACCATAAATCCGACACCCGGTTCTCCACCGGTGTACCTGTCAGCGCGATTCGCGAACCCGCCCGCAGTTTTTTCACCGCCCGGGTCTGCTTCGAATCGGGATTTTTGATCGCCTGGGCTTCGTCAAGCACGACCACACGCCAGGCGAAATCGGTGAGCCATGGCAGACGAAGCAAGGAGCCGTAGCTGGTGATCACCAGGTCGACTTTGGCAAGCCTTGCCTCCGGCATGGCTTTGAGTTCGGCGGCCGGGAGCGCTGAAGAGTGCGCCACCAGCGCCTGAAGGCCGGGGGTAAAGCGCTCGATCTCGGCCGCCCAGTTATCCAGCAGGGAGGCGGGTGCCACTAACAGACAAGGGCGGTGTTCCTTCCCGGCCTGGCGTTTCAGAACTACCAGCAGGGAAAGCACCTGAAGGGTCTTGCCAAGCCCCATGTCGTCAGCCAGACAGGCGCCGAGCCGCAGTTGCGACAGCAGGTAAAGCCAGCGAACGCCTGCTTGTTGATACGCGCGCAGTGTGCCGCGCAACCCGTCACCCGGATCGACCGCCGCCAGGCCCTCGGGGCCCCGCATTCCCTTCAGCGTATTGGCCAACCACGGCCCCGCTGATACCTGGGACCATTGCGCGGTTTCGGTGGCGTCGACATCATCGCCCGCGATGTTGGCACTGGACAGCAGCCGCATCGCTTCGCCGAAGCTGAGACCGCCTGCTGCGGCGGAGCGCTCAATTTGCCCGAAGCGGTCCATGGTCTTCTGTAGCCGCTCGCGGTCGAGTTCGATCCAGCGACCCCGAACCAGCGCCAGACCGTCGGACTGCGCCAGAAGTTCGCGGATTTCCGCCGCCGTGAGAGGCTCGCCATCCACCGTCACCTCGGTGCGGAAATCCAGCATGGCATCGAGACCAACTGAAACGGTTGTGGGCGGTCCGCCACCCACCGTAGCCTTCACCCGCGGACGTGGAGGACGGTTACCGGACCACGCGGCCGGCATGCGGACCACCACACCGGCGGCTTCCAGTTTGGGGACGTCCCGCAGGAGGCAGAGTGCCTCCCGTGGACTCCAGCGCAGGGGATGGAAAAGTTCACCGCCGTCCACCATGGTCTTGAGCCAGAGACAGGATTCGGCGGCGCGCTGCACGGGAAGCAGAAGGGAAAGCAGCCGATCTTTGCTGGCCGCGCCGGAGTACTCGCGGAGTGCCTGGCCGAGGGGCACGTGCTGTGCTTTTGCCTGGGCCGAGAGCCTGGTCGTGTAGGTGGCCAGGAAAGCGAAGGGGGAGTCGGGATCTTTCTTGTTTTCAGCCAGGTTGAAATGGACCCGGCCGACCAGATTCCAGGCTGGATTGTGGCGCTTCAGAAACTCCTGCACATCGCAGGCTGCTTCCGACAGCTCGGTATCGAAAGCGGCGTCGAGCTGGTACCAGAGATGGCTCAGCGCGGCCAGCGTAAGGTACTCGGCCCCCTGCATGGGGGGAGCGGAAAGCGTGAGCCGCTCCAGTTGCTCGTCGGGAGGACAGGGAACACGGAGGCCGGGAGGCGGAGCGTCGAGCCCGGCCTGGACGCATACTCCCGCTATGTAGAGGGCCCCCAATTCATGCCACCAGGAGAGGACAGGCGACTGGAGCCCGCCCGGCCCTCCCGCTCCCAGCAGCAATAGTACATAGCCTGAACCCCGCTCGACGGCGGTGGTGAGCCTTGAGATCAGCTCAGGATCGACCTGTGCCGCAGAGTCGCCGCAGCACATAACGAGGCGTGCGCGCGGGGTTAGACCAAGAGAGTTCGGGGCCGGGTTCATACCTTCACTCATGAGGCTAGCAGCCATTGGAGGAACATGCTAACCTCGGCGCATGAGTGTGTTGACGCTCACTTCCGTGGAAGAGTATCTCTCGGCCCTGTACCGTCCGGATTGCGATCTGGTGGACGGGGCTCTGATTGAACGTAACGTGGGACAAAAAGATTGCAGCAAGCTCCAGGGCGAAGTTTTCGCATGGTTCCGGGCGCGCCGTCGGCTGCTTCGCCTCATCGCATTCCCTGAACAGAGAGTCAACGTGGGTCCGCAGAGATACCGCGTTCCCGATGTTTGCGTTGTGAGACTGCCGGAACCGGACGAGCAGGTCTTTTCATCTCCAACGTACATTTGCATCGAAATCCTCTCCCCTGACGATTCATTCCCCCCGCTGCAGGCGAGGCTCGACGACTATCTAACGGCAGGAACTGAGAATGTCTGGGTTTTGGACCCCGCAAGCCGCCGCGGATGGGTGGTTACCCGGGAGGGGCACCTGGAGGCACTGGACGGAGTCCTCCGCACAACCGACGGCAAGGTAGAGATGCCGATGGCCGACCTTTTCCCGGAGGATCTGGATTGACAGCCAAAACATATCTGCCGGGTTATGTTTTGGCGAGCAGCAAATCGGACTAAAACGGCTAAGTCGTTTGACTTCTTCGTCCAAATCCGGTAGCCTAGGTAAGTTGAGCAGTAATCCAACGGAGTCGTGTGTTCATGAGTACGGTATTCCCCTCTAAGCCGGGCATCGAAAGAAAATGGCATATCATTGATGCCAACGATATAGTTCTCGGCAAACTTGCCAGCAAGGCCGCTAACCTGTTGATGGGTAAGCACAAGGCCACCTGGACACCATTTATTGATACGGGCGATCATGTGATCGTCGTGAACGCTGCGAAGGTTAAACTGACTGGCAGAAAGGATGCCCAGAAAGTTTACCGCCACTTCACCGGATACCCCGGTGGTCTGGTGGAAACCACCGCGCAGAAGGTTCGCGCGACGCGTCCCGCACGTATGATCGAAGACGCTGTTTCCGGCATGTTACCCAAGACGAAACTTGGGAAACAGATGTACCGGAAGTTGAAGGTTTACGCGGGCGATAAGCATCCTCACGCCGCACAGTTGCCCACGGCACTCAGCGTTTAGTCTGAAGGAAAGGTATCAGAAGTTGCCATTAAAGAAAATTGAACAGTATCTGGGCACCGGCCGTCGCAAGAGAAGCGTCGCCCGAGTTTTCCTGCGCCCCGGTTCGGGCAAGATCACGGTCAATGGCCGTGCGTTTGAGAACTACTTCCCCACCGAAACGAGCCGTATCCCTGCAAAGTTCCCGCTGGTAGCGGCCGAGCAGGGTGATCGTTTCGACGTTCTGGTGCTCGCCAATGGCGGCGGAATCTCGGGTCAGGCCGGCGCAATGCGTCTCGGCATTGCCCGCGCTCTGATCGCCTACAACGCGGAACTTCGCCCCCTTCTGAAAAAGGCTGGCTTGTTGACGCGTGACCCCCGGCAGCACGAGCGCAAGAAGTACGGACAAAAAGGCGCCCGCAAGCGCTTCCAGTTCTCGAAACGCTAAAACGAGTTTGTTGTTTTGTGGTCGGGGTCTGGTCATTCTCCTTCGGGAGAGGACACCAGGCCCCGTTTCCGTTCGTCTGGAACCTCGTACGGCTCCTCCTGCATTCGACCCCGGCAAATCTCGCTTTGGATCGCCAAACGGGTTGTCTATAAATGCGGAACACTTTCCATATCCCGATATGGGCCCTCAGTTTTGGGGGTGCAGCGGTTTTGGATGTGTATAGGACCGGCGTGGTTTTGCGGTTAGTAAGTTTAGGAGTTTTGTTTGCCTCAAATTTCGATGAAAGAATTGCTCGAAGCCGGCGTTCACTTCGGGCACCAGACCAAGCGCTGGAATCCAAAGATGAAAGAATACATCTTTGGCGAACGTAACGGGATCTACATTATCGACCTGCAGAAGACGCTGAAGCTCTTCAAAGATGCAGCTCGATATGTTGTAGAAATGGCTGCTCAGGGCAAGAACGTCCTGTTCGTCGGCACCAAGCGCCAGGCACAGGAAGCTGTCGCCGAAGAAGCCAACCGCTGCCAGATGTACTATGTCAACAATCGTTGGCTTGGTGGCCTGCTGACCAATATGGTCACGGTGCAGAAGTCAATCAAGCGCCTGAAGGAACTAGAGCAGATGGCTGCTGAAGGTTCCTGGGGTGGCCGTCTCAAGAAAGAAATCGTCCGGATGGAGCGCGAGCGCAAGCATCTCGACTCCAACCTCGCCGGAATCAAGGACATGCCGGGCCTGCCCGACGTGATCTTCATCATCGATTCGAATAAAGAAGGCATCGCTGTGAAGGAAGCCCGTCGTCTGGGTATCCCGGTTGTCGCTATTGTCGACACCAACTGCGATCCCGACGAAGTTGACTGGGTGATCCCGGGCAATGATGACGCGCTGCGCGCCATCCGTCTGTTCACCAGCAAGATTGCGGATGCCGTGATTGAAGGTCGCGCTCTGGCAACTGAGCACGACTTTGCAGCAGAGAAGGTCATGACCGACGAAAGCTCGCTCGATGACCTGTCTGAAGATTCGCAGTTTATGGACCCGACGTACGCCGAGAAGATCATGCAGGAAAGCCTGATGATGGACGACACCACTTCTCGTAAGGGTCCGGCGTCGGAAACGGCCGAAGCACCGGTCGCCGAAGCTTCGCAGAACTAACCACGGGCAGACCACCGCTCCCTGCTGCCACAGCCTTTCTGGGCAGCGAATCTCCGGTTGCCGGGGTGGCGGTGGTGGTCTGCCAAATCTCAACGAAGTCCCGTTTTATCGGAGAATTGTAATATGGCGGAAATCAGCGCAGCTTTAGTCAAACAGGTCCGGGATCGCACCGGCGCTGGAATGATGGAATGCAAGAAGGCCCTCGTGGAAGCGAAGGGTGATGTCAACGAAGCGGAGACCGTACTCCGCAAGTGGGGCATCGCGTCGGCAGGCAAGAAGGCTTCCCGCAGCACCAAACAGGGCACTATTGGCACGTATATCCATGCAGGCGCTCAGCTCGGTGTGATGGTGGAAGTCAATTGCGAGTCCGACTTTGTGGCGCGGACCGATGACTTCCAGGAACTGGTTCGCGACCTTGCGATGCACATCGCCGCAGCGGACCCCCAGTTCGTTCGTCGCGAACAGGTGACTCCGGAAGTTCTGGAGAAAGAAAAGGACATCCAGAAGGCCCGTGCAGTCAACGAAGGCAAACCCGAGAAGGTTGCCGAGAAGATTGTGGAAGGCCGGATGGCCAAGTTCTACGAAGAAATCTGCCTTATGGAACAGCCGTTCGTGAAGGAAAACTCGATTTCGATTGATCAGCTGGTAAAGCAAAAGATCGCTAAGCTTGGCGAGAACATCACCGTCGCACGGTTTGCCCGCTTCAAGGTTGGCGATTCAGCCGGTGGAGCAGAATAGTTTTTAGGTAATCCAGGGGGTAAGTGGAAACACTTACCCCCTTTTTTGTGCCCGGCAGTAACCCCGTAACCCAACATGTCCGCATACCAACGTATCCTCCTAAAACTCAGTGGCGAAGCTCTGGCTGGGCCCCAATCCTTTGGTCTTGATGCCGAGCGCGTCAAGAGCCTCGCACTGGAAGTTGCCGCAATAGCCAGTAAGGGCATCCAGGTGGGAGTGGTGATCGGTGGAGGTAATATCTTCCGTGGCGTGGCATTAGCCGCCAAGAGCATGGACCGGGTGGCGGCAGATCACATGGGGATGCTGGCGACCGTGATCAACTCGATCGCATTTCAGGACGCACTGGAACAGATCGGCCAACACACTCGAGTGATGAGCGCCATCGAAATGCATCAGGTTGCAGAGCCGTACATCCGCCGTCGGGCGATGCGGCACCTGGAAAAGAACCGGGTGGTGATCTTCGCGGCAGGTACTTCCAATCCCTATTTTTCAACCGACACGGCCGCAACCCTGCGGGCGCTCGAAATCAAGGCGCAGGTAGTGGCCAAGGCCACAAAGGTCAACGGGGTTTACGACAAGGACCCGAACAAGTTCGACGATGCGGTGATGTTTGACCGCATTGGCTACACCGAAGTACTGACAAAATCTCTCGGCGTGATGGACGCGACCTCGATTGCGATGTGCCGGGACAACAAACTCCCCATCCAGGTTTTCAATCTGAATACTCCGGGCAATATAATGCGAATGGCGACTGGTGAGCCGGTCGGCACCATCATTGGCTAGAGCAAACACAATATGAACACAGTCAAGGAAATCGAAGCAAACGCAAAACAGCGGATGGACAAAGCGCTGGCTGATCTGCAGCACGCCATGTCGACGATCCGGACGGGCCGCGCCAGTGTCAATCTGCTGGACAACGTTCGGGTGGATTATTACGGCACGCCGACGCCGGTGAATCAACTGGCGAATCTGCACGTTCCGGAGCCCGGAATGCTGACGCTGCAGCCGTGGGATACGTCGCAGATTGCCCCGATCGAAAGGGCGATTCGCAACGCCGATCTGGGGGTGAACCCGTCGAACGACGGCAAAATGATCCGCATTCCGATCCCGCCGCTGAACGAAGAACGCCGTAAGGAACTGGCGAAAAAACTTCACGGAGTGGCAGAAGATCACCGTGTCGCCGTGCGAAATATCCGTCGCGATGCCAATGAACACATCAAGAAGCTCGCGAAAGAGAAGAAGATCGCCGAAGATGAAGATCGCCGGGGCCACGACGAGACCCAAAAGCTGACCGATTCCACCATGCTGAAGCTGGACCAGCTGGCCAAGGCCAAAGAAAAAGAAATCATGGAGATTCGCTAACCCGAAGTCTCCAGCCCCGAACGAACAAAACGCCCCTGACAATCAGGGGCGTTTTCATTTACACCGGCAGAAGTTCCAAACCGAAGTTGTTATCAGCGACCGATTCTGGACGCGAATTGCTCGAGCGCCTGCAATTGCCGAAGATTGCGCTCATCTTTCATGCGCGGCGGGCGGGGAGCGCGAGATTCGGAGACTTCCTCTCGTTCGAGGAACAGGCCCCAAAGCAGCACACACATGGTCCCAAAGATCCCGTTGACGTTATCAACGAGAGGGGAAACCAGGTGAACCGAGTTGGAATCAATAAACAGAGTCACAGCCTCCGCGAGCACCACACATCCAAATGCCACGCTCGAAACGATGCGATTACGGCTGAGGTCCAGCCGGTAATGCGACAGGAAAACCAACAGCGAGGCCACCACTACTGCCAGCCCGAACGCGATAGAGCGGGTGCCTACCTCTATGTAATAGAGATTACTGCGGACTGAGTCTCCACGCCAATATGCAGCAGTGATAACGACCGCGACAAGAAGAGAGACACTCACTGCCCCGTACATCGTCCAACGGCCTAAAGATCGTATCCCCGGATATTGATACAGCACCAAGCCGAGAGATTCGCGGACGGCGAGAATACTCACGAGGCTATCAAACGGCGTGAGCAGGACGTAGGACCAGAAGTACAGAGGGGCGCGACCAGTGAGCGCTACCGAAGACCACGCCAGGAGGCAGCGGAGAAGCAGAAACACAAGGAGCGCAGGCTGGCGTTTCGGCAGACCACGCGCAATCAGCCGCCATGCCGTAAAAGCGTAAGCGGCTGCGTTCAGCGCGAAGGTGTACTTGCCTAGCACTGTTGGTGCCGTGCTGCGATTCTAGCATCATCAGAATCAGAGATACAGGGGGCGGCTATCGAGCCGTCCGACCCTGCCTCCAGCCCGGTTGCTGCTAGCGGACCCAGGGGCAGTGGGGTTCGCATTCGGGGGGGGGGATGGCACCAGCGGTGGCCGTAGCGGCAAAATACGCGACCGCGAGGGTCAGGATCATCATGAACTTTTTCATCGTTTTGTTCTCCTTAATGAAGTGAACTGAAATGTCAGCGTTTTCGGGCGCCTAAATGAGAGAGTAAGGTGAAATTGTCGGGCAGTGGCGGGTTTTGCAAAGACTTTATGATATCGGAAAGATTTTGGATTCCTGTTCCGGATGTACTCATCCGGGAAATGCGCAGGCTATCCCTTTGCGGAAGCCAATATGCGGGCGCAGGCTGGGAAATCCGGCGACGGGAATACAATCTATTTGGAGGCCAGCATGCCGGGAAACACAACTCAGTTGCGGCTTGCCGCTGTAGAAGACTCATGGCGGCAAACGTTGGAGGGGATCCCGACGCAGATCGGGAAACTTGCTTATCTGGCGTCACTTCGCACGGGTCAGGCGGCCCAATACCAGCACTATGGTCTGGCGCAGCGACTCGGCGAAGACGGCACGAGTGCCATGCTCAGCAACAGTCATGTCCGGGTGTTTCGTGAGTGGCTGGCCTTGCCGCTCACCCAACAGAAGCAGGACGTGGGAAGGTATCTTTTTGAGGGGGAAGGGGACGGTGCAAGTTCGCTGGCTTCATGGATAGCACTCGAACCCTGGGCGGCGTGGTTTCCGCTGGCGTCCCGGGATGTAGAGCGTGAACTCTACCGCGGCGATATGACTATCGTGCTGGAACTACTCAGGCGCGAGGCTTCCGTCGACCGTCGAGATCCAGACCTATAGCCAGCCCTACAACCTGGCCGAGGACATCCACTTCCTCAACCGGAAAAGTGAGGACGGGGGCATCTGACGAGGGATCAGGAATCAGACTCATCATGCCGGCGTGAAGGCTAAGCCAACGGCAATAACAGCCGGTCCTGGTCTGCACGAAATAGATGGGTCGCTGCGCTGCGCTCTCCCAGCCGGAAGCCTGAAGCCTGCGTTTGGTATGGTCGATGACCAGCAGGGACCCAGGCGGAACGGACGGATTCATGCTCGCATCGTCAGCGCCCATGAATCCATATTGATATTGACGAGGGTCAGTTCCGCCTACCAAAGCCAGCGGCATCTTGCCCCAGCGCTGAATAACCGAGGTCAAAAACATGGTCTGCCGGAGATCGAGGCCCGGATTTAGAGAAATGGGAACCATGGCTTCAGCGCCGCCGATGTCAAAGTCGATCAGGTGCGTGTTGCCGATTTTGACGAGGGCGGCATCGGCCGCCATGGAATCAACCGGGATGCCAAACCACGAAAGAACGTCGTTCAGGCGCAGACGATAGATACAGCACAGTGAATACAGCCGGAATATTGACGGCAGGGTGCCGTGGTTTTCAATATCCGACAGACGTCCGATAAAGATGACGAAATCCTGATTCTTGTGGCGATCTGCAATTTTTTGACTGGCTGCTTCGACATCGCGAAACTTCAGGCCCAGATCTTCTCTCGCCTTCCGCAACCGCGCGCCCGCTTCAAGCATGTTATGATCCTGTCTCGGGCTGAAAAAAATAACGTCCGGATTCTGGATTGAATCAACTTCGCCTAGTCGGGATTATATCGCTGACTCTGTTCGGACTTCAAGAGTAAAAAGGTCTAGCTGTTCTGAAAACGGAACAAACAATGAGAATCATCATCGGCGTAACTGGAGCCAGCGGCGCAATTTACCCTTTTCGCCTTCTAAACCGGCTGGCCCGACACCCAGAAATCGAGACGCACCTGATTCTGTCCAGGGCAGGAGAAAAGACCCTGTTCCTGGAGACAGGAAAGAAGGCAGCGGACCTGAAGTCGCTTGCCCGCTACTCCTGGCCCCTCGAAGATATTGCGGCCCCGCTTGCCAGCGGGTCTTTCCGCTCCGACGGGATGGTCATTACCCCCTGTTCGATCCACACGATGTCTGCAATCGCTTGCGGCATCAGTTCTAACCTGATCATTCGGGCGGCTGACGTAATGCTGAAAGAGCGCCGTCGCCTGATCCTGGCTGTGCGGGAGAGCCCGTTTCACGTGGGTCACCTGCGAACCATGACGTCGTTGGCCGAGATGGGGGCTATCATTGCGCCGCCGATTCCCGGTTTTTACAACAATCCTGCGAGCGTGGAAGACCTGGTCGATTCCTCGGTGGATCGCATCCTGGATTTGCTGGGAATTGAGGACACCGACACCAGAAGATGGAATGGGCCTGAAAGACCCAGCCGGGAACCAGCTTCGTTGCCTGAGTCTGATTGAATTTGGAACCGGCTTGAGGCCGGAACGGACAACACGAACACTTTGTTGTGTCTTGCGCTGCCAACCGAATGCCGGGGAGCAAGTCCGACGGGTGCCCGACAGTCAGCCGCATCGTGTTCAGGGGTGTTTTTTGAGAGGAGGTGCCGATTCCTGGCGTCAACTCCGGTAATCTGGAGGGTATGGATGATACCGCTGTTTCAGAGACAGGCCCCGACACCCCCGAATCGTCCACTGTAACGGACGAGCCCAACTCAACCGATTCGGTTTCCGCCGAGACAGCTCAACCCGAAGAATTGCCAATTCTGACCGTTCGGGACATCGTCCTCTTCCCAAATGCGCTATTCCCCCTCCCCGTAGGTCGCCCGGCTTCCGTCGCACTGGTGGAATCTTTGGGTGAAAACCGGCTGATTGGTATCGTGTCACAACTGGACCCCAGAACCGAAGACCCGAGCACTGAGGAGCTGAATCGGGTTGGCACGGTGGCCATTATCCACAAGATGGTCCGCATGCGGGACGGCCAGTTACTTTTCTGCGAAGGCGTGTCCAGAATGAAGACGCTCAGCTACATCCCCGGTGAGCCATTCCTGAAAGCCCAAATCGAACGCCTGCCCGAGATAGAGCCGGAGGTAACGCCGGAACTGACGGCGCTGCGCCAGAACGTAGTCAGCGAATTTACCCAGATTATTGCGGCAACGCCGAATGTGTCGGACGACGTAGCGGGGGCTGCGGGCCAGATCGTCGAAATTGGAAGGCTTGCGGATTTTATTGCGGGCGCGCTGCCCAGCCTTGGTCACGCGGAGCGGCAATTGGTGCTGGAGCAGAATGATGCCCGAAAACGGCTCGAATACATCAACCAGCAACTGGCCCGTGAGATCGAATTACTGGAGTTGCGGCAAAAGATTCAGGCCGAAGTGCAGGGGCAACTGTCGCAGAGCCAGCGCGAGTTTTACCTTCGGGAACAGCTAAAGGCGATCCGCAAGGAACTGGGCGAAGGCGAGGACCAGGACAGCGAGACAACCGAATTTCGAACGAAAATTGAGAGTTCGGCCATGCCTGCGACGGTGAAAGAAGAAGCCCTTAAGGAGCTCACTCGCTTCAGCCGGATCCCTTCAGCCTCACCCGAGCATAATGTCGTTCGGACCTGGCTGGAATGGATGGTAACGCTGCCCTGGGGGATCTCGACTGGCGAAACGATTGACATCAAGCGGGCCGCCGAGATTCTGGATGAAGACCATTACGATCTGGAGAAAGTAAAGGACCGGATTCTGGATTTCCTGGCAGTGCGGCAGCTGAAACCCTCCATGAAGGGCCCGATTCTCTGTTTTACCGGCCCCCCCGGAGTAGGCAAGACCTCGCTGGGTCGTTCGATTGCGCGCGCACTGGGCCGAAAGTTCCAGCGCATCTCCATGGGTGGGATGCACGATGAAGCCGAGATCCGGGGCCATCGCCGGACCTACATAGGGGCTCTGCCGGGGCAAATCATGCAGGCCCTGAAAAGGGCAGGCTCGAATGACCCTGTCTTCATCCTGGACGAGGTGGACAAGCTCGGTCGCGATTTCCGGGGGGACCCCGCTTCGGCCCTGCTGGAAGTTCTGGACCCGGAGCAGAACGCAACGTTCCGCGACAATTACCTGGACCAGCCGTTTGACCTCTCGCGGGTGCTGTTCATAACAACCGCCAACGTGCTCGACACAATCCCGGAAGCACTCCGGGATCGCATGGAGATTATTCACCTCCAGGGCTATACAGAAGCTGAAAAAGTGGTCATCGCCTTCCGGTATCTGATCCCGAGGCAATTGACGGAAAACGGGCTGGGCGAAGCGCGGAATCTGGAGTTTGATGATGCTGCGGTGAGACACATCGTGCGTCGCTACACTCGCGAGGCGGGTGTACGGAACCTGGAAAGAGAGATCGGCACGGTTTGCCGTAAGGTGGCTCGACGGTACGCGGAGGGTCTGGCGGCAGTCACGACAGTAACGACGGCCCTGGTGGAAGAATCTTTGGGGGCACCCCGGTTCCGGCCCGAAACGGAAGTGGCGGAACGCACCAGTCGACCGGGCGTGGCCGTTGGGCTGGCGTGGACACCGGTCGGTGGTGACGTCCTCTTTATAGAAGCTGGACGGATGCCGGGCGGCAGCAAGGGGCTGATTATGACCGGGCAACTGGGCTCGGTGATGCAGGAGTCTGTGCAGGCGGCTCTGACGTGGGTTCGGTCAAATGCGACCAGGCTGGGCATTGACCCGGATGTCTTCAAGACAAGCGATATCCACGTCCATGTACCTGCCGGGGCAATTCCCAAGGATGGCCCGTCGGCCGGTGTCACCATGGCGACCGCCCTGCTTTCGATGCTCACCGATAAGTGTGTCCAGGACCGCCTGGCGATGACGGGCGAGATTACCCTGACTGGCCAGGTTCTGCCTGTGGGTGGGATCAAAGAGAAGGTGCTGGCGGCCAAACGAAGCGGCGTGACCGCAGTGATTCTGCCGGCCGACAATGAGGTGAATGTCCTCGAAGATCTGAAAGCAGAGCAACTCGGCGATATGAAAATCCACTACGCCAGGACCATGGATGAAGTGGCTGCGATTGCGCTGGTGGAACCCAGGCCTCCGGTGGTGAAGGGGCGGAAAGCCCGGGCACGATGAGGAAACTGGAGTTCCGTGGTGAGGACCTCACACCGGACAAACTACAGGGCCTGGGACTCGAATCGGAACTGGAATACCTGGTGATCTGGGGCGGACCGCTCGTCAATAACGACCTGGCACCCCTGGCGCAGCTCACCGAACTGAAGCAACTGGTGCTCGGAGAAATGCGGGTCGATGATGGGGTGTTTGTCCATCTGCAACATTTGAATAAGCTGGAGACGCTGATCCTCGCGTACACCGCAAATCGGGGGGATCTGACAGCCCTGGCCCACCTGCCACTACGGGATCTGCGACTGGAAGGTTGCCGGTTTGTGGGAGATACCTGTGCCGAAACCCTGGCGAAGATTCCCGGGCTGCGGCACCTGGAGATGCACATGACGGGTTTGACCGACCGGGGAGTGGCAGCGCTGGCTGCGCTGCCGCTGGAGACCCTTTGGCTGGGACCGCGCGTCACAGACGCCGCCATGGAGACGCTGTCGAAGATGCCCACACTTCGCCACCTCGACATATGCGCCCACAATGTTTCTGACGTTGGGGCGAAAATGCTCGCCACGCTTCCAAAGCTGGAGGTCCTTTGGCTGACCCGGTGCGACATTACCGACGCGTGCGTTGAGGCACTGGGGTCGGTATCGACGTTGAGCGAGCTAAACGTCAACTGCACTGGTGTTTCCGCGGATGGCATAAGAACCCTGCGCTCCGCGCTGCCGCAGTGCAGATTTCCGGAGCCGGACTAAGTTGAATGATTAAATTCGCGTTCATGAACGTGGTTTCATGGTCTGGTGCGGAACCCGGGCCGGGCGACGAAACGTCTTTACGAGTGCCGAAAGGAACTAAGGCCATGAAAAAGTTACTCCCCATAATGTTTGTACTTCTTGCCGCAGGCGGTGCGCAGGCGCAGATGCAGGCGCAACGGAATTTCCGAGCGTCGATCACAGGCGGCGGTGGCGACGGCAAATGCACTATCGAAGTTGATGTTGACGATGTCGCGGTGGTGGAGATTGCCGGCGACCAGGGGCGCCTGGTGACGCTTTCCGGACAACCGGCCGAGTGGCGACGGATGCAGTGCAATCAGCAGATGCCGGCGGACCCCTACGATTTTCGTTTCCGAGGAATCGATGGCAGGGGTCGGGTGTCCCTGATGCGGGATCCGGGGCAAAATCGCGGCATCGCGGTGATTCGGATTGAGGACACGAAGGGCGGGCGCGAGGGCTATACGTTTGACCTGGAGTGGCGCGGAGGCTCGGACAATCGGGGCGGTCGGAACAATGACCGGAATGATGATCGGCGTTTTGGGAATGGACCAGGTAACGGCAATGGGCCCGGTTACGGTAATGGCCCTGGATACGGAGAGGGACGTGGGCGAGGTCGGGGACGCGACACCTATGTAGTCTCGTGTGCCTCCAACGGGCGGCGCTCTTTTTGCGAAGCCGAGACGCGCGGCGGTGTCCTGCTGCTGCGGCAGCGCGGCACGGCGGAGTGCAGGCAGGGATACTCGTGGGGTTACGACCAGAGAGGTATCTGGGTAGATCGAGGCTGTCGCGCTGACTTTGAAGTCGCTCGGTAAGCTGCCCTGATGTGGCTTTTCCCGGAAACACGGGAACTGGTAGACTAAGCCAGTTCCTATGTTCCTGAAAATCCTGATAGCTTTTCTGATAGCTGTTTCGTTGGTGGCCGTGGTGATCTCGCTGCAGCCGGCTCAATACAGAGTGGTGCGAACCGCAAGCTTTGAGGCCCCACCCTCCGCCACCTATAACCTGATCTCTGACTTCCACAATTGGAGTGAGTGGTCACCGTGGGCCAAACTCGATCCGGATATGAAACAGGCCTTTGAGGGGCCACGGGCCGGAGTGGGAGCGAGTTACACCTGGTCGGGCAACAAGGTCGCGGGTGAGGGTAGTATGACGATCGTGGAAGCGATCCCGGACGAAAGGCTGGCCATCCAACTGGCCTTCACCAAGCCGTTCGCCTCGGCCAGCAAGATCACTTTTTCGTTGCGTCCGGAAGGTAGCGGGACTTCCGTCGAGTGGGCGATGGACGGCGAGAGCACATTCGCCACGAAGGCCATTCAGGTGTTCGCCAGCATGGACAAGATGGTAGGCCCGGACTTTGAAAAGGGTCTGGCGAAACTCAGGCCTCTGGCCGAAGAAGCCGCCCGAAAACAGGCAAAGCCCGCTTTGTCGCATTAGTGAAGTGAATCACCTTCAACCTGACCCAGCGTAGCCGGAACCAAACAGGCCCCGGAATTGAAAAGTTAAAGCCTCCTGCAAGGTCCCCCCAAACGCCCGTGGATACGGAAACGGGAAGCTCCGCTTGGACAGATTCTAAGAAGGGCAGTTGTGGGCGGTGCGTAACCGGGCAAGCCTCAAACGGCCCCTGACTTCTAACGGCTACCGAGTGAAAGATGTTGCGGCTGAAAGTCGTTTGCGGCTGAATCCCACACCGCCTTAAAAGGCCGGGGAATTGGACCAGCCCGCGGAACTCCGGCCTGCCGGTAACGCCCCTTCAACTGCGGTTTTGGGGAACGTGGTGGACCGTAAAAGGAAACAGGGGCCTCTCAGTGAGAGGCCCCTGTTTCCTTTGGTTTTGTATTTTCGCGTCACTCGCTAGAAGTTCAGTCGTAGTGACAACTGAGCCGAGCGAGGCTGGTTGAGCTGGGTGGTGATAAACCCGGTTGTCGGATTCGCCGCCGTAGTAACTGTGCGATCCGGCATGGAGAACTGCACCCGATTGAAGATGTTAAAGAACTCAGCTCGGAATTCCAGCTTGAAGCGCTCCGTGATCTCCGTTCTCTTGGCCAGGGAGAGGTTGTAGTTGGCGATGCCGTGTCCTCGTATGCGACTGTCGGTCCGGGCGAGATTACCGAACGAGAACGCTGGCGGAACTACGTAGCAGGCCTTGTTGAACCAGCCGCCCAGCTTGGATTGCGCCGTACCTGACACTTTGGGGTCGCAACCGTTCACAACGTTTGGACGAATCCCGAGGCCAGAACCCGTCGCAACGCCAGTGGCTGACATTGCCAGGGGGAAGCCGTCCTGGAAGGTACTGGTGCCAGACATTGTCCAGCCGGAAGTGAACTTCTGAGCGATGGCCGGACCACCATTCAGGAAGCGCTTCCCTTTGCCGATCGGAATATCCAGAGCATAGGCCACAGTCAGACGACGACGGGAGTCGAAACCGGACAGCGCCTTCTCGTTGCGGAGGTTGTTCGGATCCTGCAGGCTGGTTCCGCCTACGCCCGTATCGAGCCAGGCGGTGAGACTTTCCACGTCACCCAACATCTTGGAGAACGTGTAGGCCGCGAGCACTGTTCCACCTTCGGAGAAGCGCTTTTCCACTTTCATCTGCAGAGAGTGATAGGTCGAGTTTCCGAGATAAGCACCCTGTTCATTCACGCCCGTATATTGCGGGAACGGCAGCAGAAGTTGCTGACGCGCCACCGTGGGCTGGGAGAGATTACCCGCGGTGACAAGCCCAAAAAACGGATTCGCCACCTGGTCATTCAGACTGGTACCCAGCGACAGGTACTGGCTGGGCAGAGCGTTGCGTTGCCAACCGCCGCGTGGCAGATGGACACCGTGAGAGCCGGCATACGCCGTTTCTACTGCGATCCCCTGCCAAGCCTGGCGCTGCACGGTAAGGTTCCATTGTTCGTTGTAGGCACGCGGAGTCGCGGCCAGCTGGGCGGAAGGATTGAACCCAATGATCAGTTTCTGCGCCTGATCGCGGGGCAGGTTGCCCAGCGACGGAATGAAGCCGTTCGGGAACGGATTATCGATGGAGAAGAGCGGCGTCACCGAAGCATCCAGGGTAGTGAGCCACTGGTTGGTGAACTGATTCATCACGTTGCCGTAGGGACCTTCGTTGAACTGGAGGTTGGTTGGCAGGAAGTAGATGCCGCCACCCGCACGAATGACGGTCTTGTCGTCGAGACGGTAGGAGAGGCCAAGGCGCGGAGCGAAGAGACCATACTCCTCTTTGCGGAGGCTCTTGAACGGATGCTGGGGGGTATTGACGAACTGGAGGGCACCCTTGATGGGCTGGCCATTCACCTTAATCCCCAACTGGTCCAGAACGGGGTTTGTCAGGCTCGGGTTGAAAGATGCTCCACGGTCGTAGCGCTCCGTGTAGACACCAGGGATTTCCCAGCGAAGCCCTGCAGTAACGGTCAGCTTGTTGCTTACCTGCCACGTGTCCTGGGCATAGTAGCCCTGATAACTGAGACTCTGCCAGGGAAGGGCGAACGAAAGAACCGAGCCTGAATTGCCGTAGCCGAGCAGCATGGAGGCCAGTCCGCTGCCACTGGCCCCGGGACTAACGCCGTTTTGGGCGGTGAAGTTGTTGGTGAATGCAAACGTGCCGCCGGCAGTTGCCTGATAGTAGTTATTCTGCATGTTGCGAATATCGGCACCGAACTTGAAGGTGTGGCGACCGCGAACCCAACTGACTGACGGAAGCAGAACATAGTCGTTATCGATCGCAAAGATCTTCGCGTTGTTGTAGCCGGGCTGACCAGGCAGGGGCGTGTAATTGCCGATGCTGTAGCTGGGAACAGATGTTTCGTTCGCAATACCACGGAGTTTCGGGAGTTCCCGGTCAAAGTAGGACGGCAAACCAAACGTCTTCTCCATGTTGATGCCGGTGAAGGGCTGGACGCGGAGATAGTTCCAGCGACCGTAAGAAGCCCGAACGTCAACGACGATGGAGGGGGTCGGCAGCCAGGTGGCACCCGCGACCGCATTGCCCGTCACAAAGGTCTCCGGGGAGTAGGGGTCGCCGCCGTAGATCCCGTTTCCGAACGGATCAAACGGAGTGTTGGCGGAGTTCCACCGGGTGTACCGCCCGAAGAGGCGGAGCTTGTCGCTGTAGTTCCAGTCAAAACGACCCGTCACCTGATCGTTGTCGCCACCGGAAACCGCGTTCTTGGTGTAGTTCGCGATGGCGGTGTTCGCCTGCCCCGGCTGATTGGGATTGCCAAAGATCGGGAAAGCCAGCATTTTTTTCGAAACCGGGTTGATTCGGCTCGCCGGAATCGTATTGTTGGGGAATTGCTGACGCTGAATGGTGGCACCGGTCGCACAAGCGGCATTGGCATTTTTGCCGCACTGGGTCAGGGGATCATAGATCGGAACAACGGCACCGGCGGCATTCTTCCAGCCTGTGAAATCGCCACCATACATAGCCGGAAGGGGAACTGACGCCAGGAAGTTTGCACCCTGGCGCTGCCGGTAGCCTTCATAGCCGGCGAAGAAGAAGATCTTGTCTTTCTTGACCGGGCCGCCAAACGTGCCACCGAACTGATTCTGCGTGTAGGCGGGTTTGCCTGTATTGTTGGCGTTAGAGAAGAAGGCATTCGCGTTTAAGGCCCGGTTCCGGATATATTCGTAAACCGCACCGTGGTACTGGTTCGTACCCGTCTTGGAAGCAATGTTCACCACGCCACCCGCGTAGCGGCCAAACTCGGCGCTATTGCTGGAGGTCTGGACGCGGAATTCCGAAACTACGTCCGGGCTGGGAACGAGAACGGTCAGATTGCCAACCCCGGCGTTCGCGGGAACACCATCGAAGTACGTTGCACTCTGGTTGGCGATACCGCCACCAATTTGGTAATTGCCGGCAGCAAACACGTTCTTGCCCGTCAGCGCGTTGCCTTCCGTGCTGCCCTGCGGCACGACGCCGGGAACGAGAGCGACCAGGTTCAGCAGATTCCGGCCATTTACGGGAAGTTCCTGCACCGAGCGGGTGTTCACCGTTTGGCTGAGGTTGGCATTTTCGGTCTGAAGGAGGGGAGCGGCTGCGGAAACTTCCACAGACTGGGTCACGTCACCGAGTTGCATCACAACGTCGGCGCGAATCGTGCCGGAAACCGTTACTTCCACGGCGGGTACCGCTGCCCGCTTAAACCCGGAAAGTTCCACTTCCACACGGTAGGTGGCCGGCACCAGGTTTAAAAATTGGTAGGCACCATTGGCATCTGACTGGCCCTGGCGACGCTCCTGCGTTCCGTTGTTTATCAAAGTTACCGTCGCGCCACGAAGGGCGGCGGATGACGGATCAGTGACGTTGCCGACAACTGAGCCATAAAATGCCTGACCAACGAGGGACGAGGCAGCCAGTGCAAGAGCGCCCACCAGGACGCAGGCGCCATTAATTAAACGTTTTAGTTTTTCCCTATTCATACGCTCCCCATAGTTTGAGACTGAATCTTAAAATGCTGGTGAACAGGTTTATCACAGTTGAAATCCGGAATCAAGCCCCCCCCAGGGAGATTGTCGTAGCTCTTTAGAAATGTCCCCTGTTTCGCCTCATTAGAAATGTCCCTTTTTGTGGCCGGCCGAGGGGTTGGTGGGAGGGCAGGTTTAAGCGGGG